>JAHEYF010000146.1 GCA_023251755.1 Bacteroidota bacterium | reverse complement strand
AAAGGAACTGAGTTATAAAGAGCTGAATGAAAAGAGTAATCAGCTTGCGCATTACATCCGGAAACGATACGAAGAAAAAACAAAACGACCACTTGCACCCGACACCTTTATTGCCTTGTACCTCGACAGAAGCCTGGAAATGGTGATAGCGATACTGGCTGTGCTGAAAGCAGGTGCGGCTTATGTACCCATTGACCCTGCCTATCCCCAAAGCAGAATTGATTATATGCTGGAAGATACACAGGCAGAACTTATTCTCACACAGGAACATTTGGTAAACGGCAAGCAGTTAGAATTGCCAGGTACTAAAGTTATGCTGATCGACCTGAAGGAAGACGTGTATAGGGAGGAAGATATATCTGATCTTCCAGTGTATAATAAAGCAACAGACCTTGCCTATATTATCTACACCTCCGGAACTACAGGCAGGCCCAAGGGTGTACTGGTAGAACATCACCAGGTAATATCCTTTGCAAAAGAGAATAATTTTATTGCCCATAAAAAAACAAAGACCATTGCCGGTGTTTCCAACTATGCTTTTGATGGAAGTATATTCGATTTATTTTACACCTTCATCAATGGCAAACAATTGGTTTTAATTGATAAGAACTGCATGTTGGATATCACAAGGCTGGATGCAGAGCTGATTAAATTGAAGGTAGATACTGTTTTTATTACCACAGCCTTGTTCAATTCCCTGGTGCAACACCAGGCAGCTTGTTTAAATATTTTACAACAGATTTTATTCGGAGGCGAACGTTGCAACCTGGAACTCATCAATAAATTTAAAAACCTGTACCCACACACGACTCTCATTCATGTATACGGTCCAACGGAAAACATTGTTTATTCCACATCCTGCAATTTAAGCATTTACCCTACGAACGCAGTAGCTCCCATTGGCACACAGCTGTCGGATAAAAAACTCTATGTGCTCAACCCAGATCTCAGCCCGGTACCCATTGGCCTTAGCGGTGAATTGTACATAGGAGGTGCCGGCGTAGCGCGGGGCTATTTAAACCGGCCCGATTTAACGGAAGAACGTTTTGTTCCTAATCCATTCGCTACAGAAGAAGATAAATTAAACAATTATACAAGGCTTTACAAAACAGGTGATTTGGTGAGGCGATTACCGGATGGCAACATTGAATACCTCGGTAGAAACGATGACCAGGTAAAGATCCGTGGTCACAGAATAGAATTGGCTGAGATCGAAAATGTATTGGCACAGTTAGAAGGAATTGAGCAAGCCTGTGTATTGGTGAAGGAAAGAGCAACGACAACAGGGAATACAAAGTATATAGTGGCTTATTATGTAACAGATAACAAAAAGGAGAAATTAACACAGGCTGTTATACATGATCAATTAACGCAGGTTTTACCCGAATACATGCTTCCTGCAGCATTGATTGCGATGGAAACCTTCCCTTTAACCAGCAATGGTAAACTGGATAAACGGGCTTTACCCGATCCTGATTTTAATTCCTCCGCTGATGAATATGTTGCGCCAACTACTGAAGTAGAAAAAGTGGTTTGTACTATTTGGGAAGAAACTCTTGGATTAGTGAAAGTAGGGATCATGGATGAGTTTTTCAGAATCGGTGGAAACTCAATTTTAGCTATACAGGTAGCACACCGCATGACGAAAGCATTAGCCTGTGAGGTGAAAGTAGCGGATGTATTTAAATATAAAAACATAAGCCAGCTGCTCAGGCATAGTCTGGGTAAAGCACAGGTTAATATTGTTAAAACAGAAGCGACTCAGGCTGTTCTCTCTTTTGCACAGGAGCGTTTATGGTTCATCGAACAGTACGAAGAAGGAACCAATGCTTATCATATTCCGGAAGTGTATGAGTTGGATGTTGATGCGGACGTCGAAGGCTTAAAGTATGCCTTGCAACAGATCGTATCCAGGCATGAGGTTTTAAGAAGTACAATAGAGCAGGGAGCGCAAGAGGGAAGAGGTATGCAGATAGTACATGATCAGGCCTTTTGTATTGAAGAAATAATTGTAAACAAGGATGAAGATTTTCACACACTTATAAAAGCAGCGCTTAATCGCCCTTTCGATTTAAGAATTGAATATCCCATCCGCACGAAATTGTATACCCTTCAGTCAGGTAAAACTTTTTTAGTGATCAATATCCATCACATAGCAAGTGATGGCTGGTCGGGTGAAATATTCCAGAAAGAATTGTCGGTTTATTATGAAGCGTATACAAACGGGGACAAAGCCTTTAACCTGCCTGCTTTGGAAATACAATACAAAGATTATGCAGTATGGCAAAGGTCTTATTTAACAGATGAGATTTTAACCAAACAATTAAGTTATTGGAAAGAAAAATTAGCAGGATATAAGAGCCTTGAATTTCCTACTGATTATGCAAGACCGGCAAAGGTAAATTATAAAGGGGGGCAACAAACATTTACACTCAATAAAGAGATAAGCGAAAAGATAAGAACTTTGGCGCAAACTACAGGTGTTACATTACACAGCCTGATGTTAAGCAGTATGCATGTGCTGCTTAATAAATATACTGGACAGGAGGATATTGTAACGGGTAGTCCCATTGCCAACCGTGATCACCGGCAAACCGAAGAATTGATTGGTTTTTTTGTAAATACCCAGGTGAACAGGACACAGCTTAGTTCAACTCAACGCTTTAGTGATTTGATTCAACAGGTTCACAGGGATCAGGCAGAGGCCCGGTTTCATCAGGATTTACCTTTTGAAAAATTGATTGAAGACTTAGGCGTTGAGCGTGATCCTGCAAGACACCCGGTGTTTCAGGTCATGTTTGGAGTACAGGGTTTTGGTAATCAAAACAAAAAATTGACTCAGCAAAAAAAACATTTTAAAGCTTATCCGGTAGAAGGTATTTACGAAGTCGAAAAATTTGACTTATCAGTTTTTATTGATGATAGCCAGGAAGAACTAAGCGGACAAATTACTTATGCCACTTGTTTATTCAGGGAAGACACCATAAAACGTTTCAGCGGCCATTATATATACCTGCTTGAACAGCTGACGCAGTCACCGCAACAGGCCTACAGCGAATTCAGCTTACTTAACGCAACTGAGTACAAACAAATAATTACTGACTGGAATGCTACCGATAAGGTATACTCCATTGATAAAACCATTCATCAGCTATTTGAAGAGCAGGTAATAAGAACTCCTGATAACATAGCCCTGGTTTTTGAACAACAACACTTAACCTACAAAGAATTTAATGCAAAGAGCAACCAGTTGGCACGATACATCCGGACGCAATACGAAGCAAGAACAAACCAACCCTTAAAAGCAGATACCCTGATTGTAGTTTGCTTAGAAAGAAGCCTGGAGATGATGATCGGGATCATGGCTGTATTAAAAGCCGGAGCAGCTTATGTACCTGTTGACCCCGCTTACCCGCAGGAACGGATAGCCTATATACTGGAAGATACAAAGGCAGAAGTAATCCTCAGTCAAAAACACTTATCAGAAAAAAATATTGGCTGGCCAGCTGAAAAGTTGATTCACATAGATTTAGCAGAAGCGGTATATGCTAAAGAAGACGATTCCAACCTTGAGCAGTATAGTTGTGCAACTGATCTTGCATATATAATTTATACCTCCGGAACCACAGGCAGGCCCAAGGGCGCCATGTTGCCTCATTCAGGGATAGTGAACAGGCTCGAATGGATGCAAGCCATGTACCCCTTGAGTGCTACAGATGTTGTTTTACAAAAAACCCCTTACGTGTTTGACGTTTCGGTATGGGAAATCTTATGGGCCAATTGGTATGGAGCGAAGATCGTGCTGGCAAAACCTGAAGGACACAAAGACAGTGCTTATTTAACGGAATTGATTCAAAGGGAAAAAGTAACAAGTCTTCATTTTGTTCCCAGTATGCTGGAGGCTTATAACCATTATTTACAGGCCCAGGGCATACAATTTAGTTCCACAATAAAATACCTGTTTTGTAGTGGCGAAGCCCTGCATCAGCATGTAGTACAACAAAGCTATGAGCTTTCAGCAGAAGCTTCGTTTAAGTTGCACAACCTTTACGGTCCAACAGAAGCATCCATTGACGTGACCTATTTTGAAACAAGTGCGGATAAGAATGTTTACATCGGTCGCCCGATACACAACACACAGGTTTATGTACTTGATCAAAACAAAAGACCAGTTCCGGTAGGTGTGATTGGAGAATTGTATTTAGGCGGAGCCGGCTTAGCGCGTGGTTACCTGAATCGATCTGATTTAACTGCCGAACGTTTTGCCCCCAATCCATTTGCTACCGAAGCTGATAAAGTAAAAGGCTATACCCGCTTGTACAAGACAGGGGATTTAGTAAGATGGATGCCCGATGGAAACATTGAGTATTTGGGTAGAAACGATGACCAGGTGAAGATACGTGGGTACAGGATAGAGTTGAGTGAGATAGAAAATGTTTTGTCACAGGTACCAGGCATTAAACAAAGTTGTGTTCTTGTTAAAGAAAATAAAAGAGACACAGGTAGCACTAAATATATAGTGGCTTATTATATAGCGGATAATAAAAATAATGGTAATGGATTAACCCCAATAGTTATTCAAAACAAGCTGGCTCAGGTCTTACCCGAATACATGGTTCCTGCTGCACTTATAGCAATGGAAACATTCCCATTGACCATTAACGGAAAATTAGACAAGGGCGCCTTACCCGATCCTGATTTTAGTTCTTCGCCTGATGAATATGTTGCTGCAACAACTAAAGCAGAAAAAGAGGCCTGTAAAATCTGGGAGGAAATTCTGGGATTAGAACAGGTTGGTATGAAGGATGAATTTTTCAGGATAGGCGGAAACTCCATTCTGGCTATACAGGTGGCGCATCGCATGAGCAAGGCATTGAACTGTGAAGTGAAAGTTGCCGATGTGTTTAAGTACAAAACAATAACACAATTATTGACGCATAAGTTAGGTGAAAGTCAAATAAGTATACCCCGGACAAATTCAGATCAGGCAATTTTATCTTTTGCACAGGAAAGTTTATGGTTTATTGAGCAGTATGAAGAAGGAACCAATGCTTATAATATGCCACAGGTGTATGAATTGGATATTCATACAAAGCTGGATGGAATAAAATACGCCTTGCAACAAATCATCTCCAGGCATGAAGTATTAAGAAGTACGATTGAACAGGGCGATGAGCAGGGAAGCGGTATACAGGTTGTACACAATAGGCCTTTGCTTATTGAAGAAATAAAAATAAGTGCTGCAGATAATCATGAGGCAATGATGCGGGAAGATATGAACCGGCCTTTTGATTTGAAGAATGAATACCCGATCCGTGTTAAATTTTATACCATCAAATCAGCTCAAAGTTCAAAAACTTTGTTGCTGATCAATACACATCACATAGCCAGCGATGGTTGGTCGATGGGCATCTTCCAAAAAGAATTGCTGGCTTATTATGAAGCGTACGTTAATAAAGAGGTTACGGTTGATTTACCTGAATTGAAAATTCAATACAAAGATTATGCATTGTGGCAAAGATCTTATTTGACCGGCAAGGTATTGGATAAACAATTAAATTATTGGAAAGAAAGATTAGCCAATTATCAAAACCTTGCATTTCCAACAGATTATGTAAGACCAAATAAAATTGATTACAAAGGCGCATACCAGGAGTTTACGTTTACCAGAGAAAATAGTGAAAAATTAAGAAACCTGGCGAAAGCTTCCGGTGTTGCTTTACACAGCCTGATGCTAAGCGGCCTTAAAGTGCTGCTCAGCAAATATACCGGACAGGATGATATCATTGTGGGTAGTGCGATTGCGAACCGTCAATCTCAAACAAACGATCTGATTGGTTTTTTTGTCAACATGCAGGCTCATAGAACAGTGCTCAGCCCAACTCAAAGTTTTACGGATTTAATTCAACAGGTTCATCAGGATCAGGTGGAAGCCCAGGCGAACCAGGATTTACCTTTTGAAAAATTAGTGAATGAATTAAACCTTGAACGGGATACATCTCGGCATCCTGTATTCCAGGTTACTTTTGAAGTGCTCAATTTTACTGGGCAGAATAAGTTAACTAAACAGCAAAAAAAATACCTGAAGCAGCATCCTGTAGAAGAGTTTTTCGAAGTTGAAAAATTTGATTTATCTATTTCTATTGAAGACAACCAGGATGAACTTAAAGGACAAATCAGTTATGCAACAAGTTTATTCCATCAGGATACAATAACACGTTTTACCAGGCATTATAGTTATTTACTTGAGCAGCTTGTAAAGGCACCAGATCAGCCTTATAGCCGGTTTAATTTACTAAGTGCAAAAGAATACAGGCAAATTATTTATGATTGGAATGCCACGGATAAAGAATTACTGCAAAATAAGACCATTCATCAGTTCATTGAAGAGCAGGCTGCAAAGACACCTGATCATATTGCTTTAGTTGTTCATGAACAGGAACTAAGTTATAAAATACTCAATGAAAAGAGCAATCAGTTAGCACGGTACATCAGAAAACAATACAAAGAAAAAACACAACAAGCGCTCACACCCGATACCTTAATTGCTTTGTGTCTCGACAGAAGCGCGGAGATGCTGATCGGAATATTGGCTGTATTAAAAGCAGGCGGAGCGTATGTGCCGATGGATCCGGGTTATCCGCAGGAGAGAATAGATTACATATTGAAGGACACCAATGCTGCCCTGGTTCTCAGTCAAAAGCACCTAAACGAAAGTGATGCGCCCCACCTGCCTCAGGATAAGGTCCTACTCATCGATTTAATAGCAACATTTTACAAAGAAGAAGATACATCGGATTTACCGCAATATACCCGGCTAAGTGACCTTTGTTATGTTGTTTACACTTCCGGAACTACAGGCCATCCTAAGGGTGTGATGGTAGAACAAAGCGGGGTAATTAATTTAATTAAAGACTTGTTAAATCAATATAGGATCGGGTCTTCAGAAAGGTTTTTGCTTTTTTCGAACTACGTATTTGATGCTGCGGCTGAACAGATCTACCTGTCTTTGTTCTCAGGAGGAACATTGTATATCATCGACAATGCATCCATTATTGATAACAACCGTTTTGTGAATTTTGTACGCAACAAGGGGATTACACATCTGGATGCAACACCTTCTTATATGAGTACGGTTGATGCATCAAAATTAAACGGTGTAAAACGACTGGTACTGGGAGCCGAGTTTTTACCGCAAGCGATGTTTGATCAGTTTAAAGAAAGTATTCCTGTTGTTATAAATGCTTATGGTCCAACAGAAGCAACCATTACTGCGATCATTTCTATTAATGCTGCAACATTAAATAAGGCAAGTATTCAGAATACGCAAGTTTATATTCTTGACGCCAACAAACAACCTGTTCCAATTGGGGTAACTGGGGAATTGTACATAGGTGGAGCAGGCCTGGCGAGAGGCTACCTGAATTTACCGGACTTAACTGCACAGTGTTTTGTCGACAACCCTTTTGTTGCAACAACGAACAAAACAAAAGCTAATTCACGTTTGTATAAAACAGGTGATTTAGTTAAATGGTTAGCGGATGGCAGGATGGAATACATGGGAAGGAATGATACGCAGGTAAAAATCCGTGGGTACAGGATAGAACTGGGCGAGGTAGAAAATGCTTTGGCCAGGATAGAAGGAATAAAACAAAGTTGTGTTGTAGCAAAAGAAAGAACAACAACATCAACTGGTATAAATTACCTGGTGGCTTATTATGTAAGGGATCATCCTGCACTCACACAGGCTGTTATTTACGATCAGTTAATGCAGGTACTACCCGGGTATATGGTACCGGATATTTTTATTGAGATGGAATCATTTCCATTGACCATCAATGGTAAATTAGATACACGGGCATTACCAGAATCGGATTTAAACAAAAGAAAGGATGAATATGTTGCACCAATTACTGAAACAGAAAAAGAGACCTGTAAGATCTGGCAGGAAATTTTAGGCTTAAATCAGGTAGGGATAAACGATGAATTTTTCAGAATAGGAGGCAATTCCATTTTAGCTATTCAGGTATCGCACCGGATGAGCAGGGCTTTAGAATGCGAAGTAAAGGTGGCCGATCTTTTTAAGTATAAAACGATAAGCCAATTACTGGATTATAGTAAGGGTAAAACCCAGGTCATTATACCTAAAACAAACGCGGGGTCTGCTGTTCTTTCTTTCGCTCAGGACCGCCTGTGGTTTATTGAGCAATATGAAGAAGGGACCAATGCTTATCACATGCCGGAAGCATACGAACTGGATGCTGATACAAATGTTGAAGGAATAAAATACGCTTTGCAACAAATTGTATCCAGGCATGAAGTATTGAGAAGTACAATTGAACAGGGAGATAGCCATGTTCAGGGTATGCAGGTAGTACACCACGACCCCTTAGTTATTGAAGAAACAACTGTAACTGCTGAAATTGATGTTAAGCCCCTTATCGCCAAAGACATCAACCGCCCTTTTAATTTAAGTAAAGAGTACCCGATCAGGGTGAATTTATATTTTATCCCAACGGATCAATCATTAGGGCTAAAGCAGGAAAATAAAATCCTGTTACTCATTACTGTTCATCACATTGCCAGTGATGGCTGGTCGAGTGAAGTATTTCAGAGAGAACTGTTTGCATATTATGAAGCTTTCGTTAAGAAGGATACAAGCTTTCGTTTGCCGGATTTAGAAATACAATACAAAGATTATGCAAGCTGGCAAAGATCCTACTTAACAGCAGAAACCTTAGCTAAACAATTAAGTTACTGGAAAGAAAAATTAGCAGCTTATCAGAACCTGGAAATTCCGACTGATTATACAAGGCCAGCTAAGATCGATTACAGAGGAGCCGGGCACACGTTTAAGATAAATAAACAGCTTAGTCAAAAATTAAGAGCCCTTGCTCAGCAATACGGTGTTACCTTGCACGCTGTGATGTTAAGCAGCATCAATATTTTATTAAGTAAATATACCGGCCAGGATGATATTGTAACCGGCAGCCCTATTGCCAACCGGCACCACCGGCAAACCGAAGGATTGATTGGTTTCTTTGTGAATACACAGGTGAACAGAATCCTTGTTAGTAAAACACAAAGCTATGAGGATTTAATACAGCAGGTGCATCAGCAGCAAATCGAAGCGCAGCAATACCAGGATCTTCCTTTTGAAAAGTTAGTGGACGAATTATTTGTTGAACGCGACACCTCGAAACACCCGGTGTTCCAGGTGTGGTTTATTGTTCAGGGTTTTGATAACCAAAGTAAATTTTCAGCTGAGCAAAAAAAATACCTTCAACCTTATCAGGTAGACGATGTGCATGGAGTGGAAAAATTTGACTTATCTATTTTTATTGATGACAGCCAGGAAGAACTGAGCGGACAGATTACTTATGCCACTTGTTTATTCAGGGAAGACACAATAAAACGTTTCAGCGGCCATTATATATACCTGCTTGAACAGCTGACCCGGTTTCCGCAACAGGCCTACAGCGAATTCAGCTTACTTACCGCGACAGAGTACAAACAAATAATTACTGATTGGAATGCTACCGACAAGGCATACTCCATTGATAAAACCATTCATCAGTTGTTTGAGGAACAGGTAATAAGAACCCCCGATAACATAGCCCTGGTTTTTGAACAACAACACTTAACCTACAAAGAATTTAATGCAAAGAGCAACCAGCTGGCGCGTTACATCAGGGCGCAATATGAAGAAAGAACAAAACAATCCTTAAAAGCAGATACCTTAATTGTAGTTTGTTTGGAAAGAAGCCTGGAGATGATGATCGGGATCATGGCTGTATTAAAAGCCGGAGCAGCTTATGTACCTGTTGACCCCGCTTACCCGCAGGAACGGATAGCCTATATACTGGAAGATACAAAGGCAGAAGTAATCCTCAGTCAAAAACACTTATCAGAAAAAAATATTGGCTGGCCAGCTGAAAAGTTGATTCACATAGATTTAGCAGAAGCGGTATATGCTAAAGAAGACGATTCCAACCTTGAGCAGTATAGTTGTGCAACTGATCTTGCATATATAATTTATACCTCCGGAACCACAGGCAGGCCCAAGGGCGCCATGTTGCCTCATTCAGGGATAGTGAACAGGCTCGAATGGATGCAAGCCATGTACCCCTTGAGTG
>JAHEYF010000211.1 GCA_023251755.1 Bacteroidota bacterium | reverse complement strand
ATAAGCCTTCTTATACATATCAATGGCACCGTAATACTCTTTTAAATCAAAAGATTTTTCAGCTTCTTTAAAAAAGTTTTTTTGAGCCAAGGCAGCAAAAGAAAATGCCGCAAAAAACACGAAGGATAAGGTAATTTTCCTGAACATATTCATTTTTAAATGTTTGGTTGGAGTTGGAATTAATTAGTTTATAGGGCACTAAAATAATAATTTTTTGTTAAAAAAGAAATTTAAGTCGATTTAATTATACAAATCATATACAGGCAATTCAGACTTTTCCCTTACCATTTATCAAATTGCTAAAATAAAAACAAATTTTGAATGTAACTTTGTTGGGGTGCAGGTATTATGCATCTTGTTTAATGGAAGCCTTTTATGCGGAAACTCTATCCTTTTATTTTTTTATTTTTTACGCTGTCCCTTGCCGGATATTCACAACAACTATATATAGCAGGCCATGTACAGGATACCCTGGCAAAAGAACCTTTAAAAAATGCGGTGGTGATGGGCATACGCTTAAGCGACTCTGTGCTTGTGGCCTTTACCCGTACCAATGAACTGGGTTACTTTAAAATAGACCAGTTGCCTGTAGACACCTACCAGGTGGTGATTTCTCACCCAAAATTCGGCGACCAGTATTTTATCGCTATCGGAAGCTCTTCTTATATGGCTTTTGATTTCGGGAAAATTATTTTACCACCTAAAAGCGTGGATATGAAGGAGGTAATTATATATGCCTACAAAGACCCTGTTTATTTTAAAGGAGATACTTTAATATATACAGCCGACTCCTTTAAAGTAAAACAAAATGCAACAGTGGAGGATTTATTGAAAAAATTACCCGGTATTAAGGTAGACGCACAGGGCAAAATAACATCACAGGGGAAACAGGTAGACCAGGTGTTGGTAGACGGGGATGAGTTTTTTGGAAACGACCCCACCATTGCCACCCGGAACCTGGGAGCCACCACAGTGGAATCGGTTCAGGTGTACGATAAAAAAAATGAAAGTACCGCAGACGGGGCTGCTGAAACAATCAAGGTGATGAACCTGAAATTAAAGGAGGATGCGAAAAAAGGTTATTTTGGAAAAATAGCCGGCGCATCAGACTTTACGAAATTTTATGAAGGGGAATTTTTAGCCAATAAGTTCAAGGGCAAACAAAAAATATCGGTTTTTGCCCTGGGTTCCAATACCCCCAAATCGTCCTTCGACTGGAGCGATGTGTTTAAGTATGGTTTGGACAATCAGATGAACATGATGAGCAATGATGACGGGATGAATTATTATATGATGTCGGACGACCAGGGCAATGGGATTCCCCAAACCCTGAAGACCGGGGCTTATTACAACGATAAAATTACTTCGAAAACAAAATTAGCTGTTGATTATGCTTATCAAAACAACCGCCTGACCTCGGGAACAGAAAAAACCTCGCAATATTTTTTAACAGACACTACGTACAAAACAACAAATAAATATGCAAACACGCAGGCCAACGACGGGCATGTGTTTAACCTCAGAATTACCCATCAAATAGATTCCTTAACTGAAATTGAATTTAAACCCAAATTGGTACTCAATAAAAATGCAACGGGCAGCAATGAAACAACCGATTTCATAACCAGCAGCGAAGTATTGTCGCGCAATACAAGCATTGTAAACACCAACAAAGAAAGCACACAGGATCTTGCCGGGAATTTCAGACTAAGGCGAAATTTTAATAAGAAGGAGCGTTTGTTGCTGCTGACTTATGGTTATGATAAAAACACCAGCAATGCCGAGGGTATTTTAAATTCGTACAATACGTATTATAACATCCCGGGCGCACTAAACGATACCATTGATCAGCAAAAACTGAGGCTCAGCGATAACCAGACACACAGTGCTGCTATTACGTTTACCGAACCCATCAATGCTAAAATAAAATTAGAGTTTTCGTACGATTATTATTTTTACAAGGGGCTTCAGAATAAAAAAACCAGCGATTATGCCGGGGGCTCTTATTCATTGGAGAACCTGACGCTGAGCAATAATTTCGAAAACTCAAGAAACATTCACCGGCTGGGGGCTAAATTTATTTACGAAGTAAAAAAATACCGTTTTACAACGGGAACAAAAGTCAGGCAGTTGCAGGCGGGCAATACCAATTTAATTACGCATCAAACCATTTCGCAATTAGTGAACAATGTGCTTCCTTTTATGAGCTTCCGTTATAAATTCAGCGATAACAAAAATATGAACTTTAAATACTCGAGCAATGCCACGCAACCCGATTTAAACCAGTTGCAGCCTGTGCCTGACAATACCAACCCCAACCAGATACGCCTGGGGAATCCTGATTTACGCCCTTCGTTCAAACAAAGTTTTCAAATGGACTTTTCTTCATTTAAAGTCGTTAGCGGACAAAATATATGGTCGGGTTTAAATTTTACTACAAGCAACAATGATATTACAACGGTTGTGAGTTACGATAATTTAGGGCGCACTGTTTCTAAGCCCGTGAATGTAAACGGAAATTACAACGGTTCTTGTTATATAGGTGCTCAACTCCCTGTGTTTTCTAAATTATTCTCCCTCAACCCACAGTTCAATGGAAATTATTCAAACGACATCAGCTATATAAACGATCAGAAAAACACCACCAAAACAGCCCGCGGCGAAATTAATTTTTCAATTGACGTGCAGCGCGAAAAATTTGATTTTAGTATCGGAAACAGCTTTAGTTATACTGATCCTTCTTCTACTTTAAACAACCAAAGCAATAAACCCTACGCATCGCAACAATACAATTATTCCTTCAATATAAAATTGCCTAAAAATTTCTCGGTAGAGAGCGACGGGAATTATAACATCAACAGCAAACGGAGCAATGGCTACAACATCAGTTATTTTTTACTGAATGCATCAGTAAATAAAACTTTTCTGAAAACTGAAAACCTGATCGTATCATTGGTAGCCAACGATATTTTAAATCAAAACATCAGTACCAACCGTTCGGTAAATTACAATGTAATTACAGATACCAAAACAAATATTATACGCAGGTATATATTATTAAAAGCGGTATTGAAGTTTAACAACAATAAAACGAAGGAAGGGGAAGATGAGTTTTAGCAAATTCCCAATTTAGTCAGTTCTCATTGAAACGT
>JAHEYF010000036.1 GCA_023251755.1 Bacteroidota bacterium | reverse complement strand
GGATGAAGAAGAATTAGATGAAAAAAAACTATTCAGAAAAGAAGAACTCAAAAACTGCTGCACGGTATACAGAATGAAATTTCTGGATAGTCAGTTGTTTAAAGGGGAATTTCCTTACGAGGCCATTTTAAAAATTAAAGACCTGAACCAATTGCAGCGCAAGGACATTAAGCATTTTAAATTACTTGCGCCCAGGGCTTTGTTTAAGGATGGCGATCAAAAAAACCAGGGCGCCCTGTTGTTTGCCGAAACTATATGTGGAAATTATTACCTCATCCACCAATGGGGAGAAAAAATAAAATGGAACCGGAAAATAACTTGTTTTCCTTTGCGGAATTTTGAAGCCCTGTTGACTTGTCTCTTACTATTTTCACTTGTTTGTACCCTCATTACACCCACCCGGATGATCACCAGCGATGTGCATGTTCAGCAGGATTATTTTTCGATGTACAGGATTGCTTTGTTTTTTCACATCGTCATATTAACGGCCAGCATGGTGGTGTTCCGGTTTTTTGCGCATCGTTTGTATTTCAGTTCATCGCAGTGGGATGTAAACGATTAAAAGAAAGCAATTGTAAAATTTTACAATTTATCTTCCCCGGGGGTTTTTGCTGCTGTGGCTGTGGGAAGCAGATTGGAAGACAAAGCTGTTTACTTTAGGAACTGTTTTACTTAAGATAAGGGACTTAGTATTTTAGTTTTTTGGGATCTTGTTTGGGCCCCCAGAATAGAAGTATGGCAATTTGTTTTTTTTGTGGACGTACCTGGTAGATTAAATAGGTTCTGCGGTAGATAAGGGCAAGGTGTACATTTGCCCGTTTGAATGATGCCCGGAATAATCTGGGATTGTTGGCAATGGTTTCGACCATATCGTCTACTCTGTCGAGAAAATCATCTACCTCTTTCTCTGTCCACAGGAATGTCTCACTTCAATAGTTGATTTATTAATACAGTATATCTTAAAGTGAGATAATTCTGTTCGAAATTTCGTACTTTTCGTAAAGTTTTTGCTTAGAAAATGCAGGGCTCTAAAATTCCAGAACTTGTTGCTATTGCTGATAGATTAAAGGAGATTAGGAAGGAGAAAGGCTTTAGTAACTATGAACACATAGCTTTTGAACTGGAAATGTCCAGGAGTGCCTATTGGAGGTTGGAATCAGGGGAGAATTTTGAATTAAAAACACTTATTAAAATTTGCAAAGTACTTGGTGTAACTCTTGAAGAATTTTTTCACGGTATTTCCATCCCAAAACCTGATAAAAAGAAAAAGAAGTAATAACAAGGTATATTTATGCCAATTAGCTTATTTAGTTAAGTGCCCACCTGTAATATTTCAAATAAAGCTAGTTCCTGCATTGTACCCGTTACAAAAAACAACTCAAAAACATTTTTTTCTATGTTGTTTTCAATTGTAACCGCTTTATATACATACCAATTACTTTCTTTCATTTTTAAAAAAATTGTAACAGCTATTATGTCGATTGCACCAGTAATTTTATCAGTAAAAATAATGCTATCAAACTTTTTGGTAAGTATGTCTGAGCCATTTAAAGGCTGATAACCTTTAGAACATAAATAATCTTTATCTATCTGTCGCAGTTTCTTCATGGTCGAAAAACTCTACTTTATAATAGTAAATTGGTTGGTTCCTGAGCCCATTCTTTTGCTTTTATAATTATGGTGGTCAAGTAGAAAATTAATGAAATCATCTTATAACCATTTGTTTCAGTATCATATTCTGTATCCTCTCCATGAATTATTCTGTGCCTGTTAAATTCACCCGGAATATAGTTTGCTTCTGCTTTATTGATTTCACCATAATCTGATAAAGGCTGAAGGACGGCAGAAATAAAAGATGTTTCATTATAATATT
Organism: Bacteroidota bacterium; assembly: GCA_023251755.1. GTDB lineage: Bacteria > Bacteroidota > Bacteroidia > B-17B0 > Aurantibacillaceae > JAHEYF01. Next base: position 40,267 of record JAHEYF010000036.1, on the reverse strand, counting down.
TTGTTGTAAATTCTTTTGTTTTTGATTCATTTTTATTTCTTCCAAACATCCTTACTCCTGTTATCTGTTTGCAAATGCTGTCAGTTTGGGTTAAAAAAATTAAAATGGAGTGTCCATATTGTTTTTTCTCAAATGACAAAAATCCCTTTTCCAAAATGGACTTTTTATTAGGAAAAGTTTCCAGGGTACTTTTTTTTAATTCCTTGTAGTCAGATTTAATATATTGTATCATTAATGAGTTCAATTCAGTAGCATCAGGTTTTTTTAAAAAAGGAATAATTTTAGGAACTTCTAAAACACTTGTTAAACCATTTATATACCATCCTTTTTTACTTAAATTGATTAAAAACTTGTGGTATTTCTTGTGAAATTCACCAGAAATTGCAACGTTTTGTTTAGCTTGGTTAATTAATTCAGTGTAAGCATTTAAAAAACCAGAGAGAATATTTTCTGATGGTTCAAACAATTTAGGAGTGTCTTTTCTCATTTTATATAGGTTGATTTTCCACGCTAAATAGTTCCAAAAAACGCTCTATCTGTCTATCCAATTTTGAATCATCATAACTATGTGAAAATAATTCTCCTTTATGCTGGGAGATGAATTTTTTTAAATCAGTTCTTGAGTTAAGTTTTAATAATTGGTTGGGATTATGAATAAATCCAACAGTAGCATACCCTATTGGCTCTAATATAAATGGGATAACAGGAATATTTAGAATCCAAGCAGCTCCCATCTCATTCAAACAAGCTTCTGAATTCTTATAATTTTTTGTAATTATTTGAATGACTGCTTTTGCTGTTTTTAATTCTTCTTCGATTCTCTTCCTAAAATCTTCTCCTGTTTTTATGCCAGCATCCTCAATAGAAATATTAAAAACTTCTTCCTTTGGGTTAATATTTAGTCCAATTTGTAAAACAAATTCTGTAAAGTCAGTCACAAGCTTTTTATCTTTAACGGAATGGCTAATAAATATTTTCCCTTTTTTATTGGTCTTAATTGGAGCTTCTTCTTTAGATTGAGTAATTTGATTATCATTTTGAAAATCAATTTCAATTTTTAATTTTTCTAAAACAGTAATTATATTACCTTTCCACTCAAAAATAGTCGTGATTTTATTATCAGTACTATTGAAAATATCAATTTCATTAAAAAACGGACTATTTTTGCCTTCAATTTTAGTAATTACCAATTGTGCTTTACTAATAAACTGAACTAATGTATCTTTATCATAGTGGGTCAACGTAGATATTTCAAGCAACAATTTATTTACATACTCTAACTTTTTTTCTTTCGGTACATATGTTCTCATGCCACTATCAATTTTTTCTTTCTGTTTATTGTATTCTGCTAATGATTTTATTCCCTCATTAGTAATATATGATGTGTATCCTGTTCCATAAGGCCTAATTAAACCATTGTTTCGTAATTCTTTATAAGCCTCTTTAAAATCTTCTCCAAATATCCCGACGTTTGCTGCTAATTTATCTAGGTGTTGCCAATGATCAGTTTTACCAACAACTGAAGTACATAATTCGTTTAGAATTATAAAACAATCATTTTCTCTTTTCTGCAAAATCGCTGAAGCATCCATATTATTGTTTGGATTAATCCCGGTACCTACTTTTTTATTTTGTAAATCATAAATATATTTCAGATAGCCTCCATTCTCATATATTTCAAGGCCTAACTGAGTCAGTTTAATAGCTTCTTCTTCTAATTCAGCTAATCCTTTTGTGACCATAATATTGGCTATTCTTTCACCTATATTATAATGATCACTATTGTTTTTAAGGCACTCGAAATTGCAAAATATTTGAAATTCATTGTCATTATCTCCTAACTCATCAATAATAAGATTAATTAATTCGTCTCTTTCTTGTTTATCCATAATATGTAAAATTCCTTAATTGCTGTCAAAAATAAAACAAAAAGGTAGAGTTGCCCCTACCTTATACATTTAATTTATTTTATATAGTTTTTATTAACAGGGGGGTCTCACTTCAATAGTTGATTTATTAATACAGTATATGTTAAAGTGAGATAATTCTGGTCGAAATTTCGTACATTTCGTAAAGTTTTTGCTTAAAAAATGCAACGCAAAGCCATTGAAACGGTGATCGATATCGCCATCAGCCGTAAGGCCTTAAAGGATAATATTTCTAACCTGATTGCTAAATAAAAAAACGCCTTACAGTGCTGCAGTTATTACGATTATTCTCCATCTTAAGAAATAAAAGGTTCAATTTCTTTTTTTATTTCCAAATCCCTTTGTTTGTTCTGGGTTTTGCTTTACGGATTTTTGAGGAGCCAGGTAATGCCAATATTGCTCTGTTCTCGTGGTTTGCATCAGCTATCTACTTTTCAGCCTTAAGTATTATTTACCTTGTCCGAAAAAACATATACCTGTTTTTGTTGGAACTGACTTTAGCTTTAGCCACTACTTTTATTTATACCAAACCTACCTTTGAATATTACAATGTATTCCTGCACGTATTGGTAATTGCGGGATTGGCGGTTTTTCTTGTGGGTAGGGAAACATCTAAAAGTGAGGTTAAAAAACTAAAAATTAAACCGGTGTTGATTACGCTGCTGTTGCTTAACGGGTTTTTATTGTTTATTTCCGACAATAGCCTGACAAAGTTTTTTTATCACAAAGCTTTGTTTTATTCTGAAAAAAATTTTAGCTGGGATTGTTTTGAGAGAAGAAATGTGAACGACCAACGATATGATGAACACGATGCTTATATAATGACTGGCTTTTATGAAAAAACAAATAAATGCTATAATTATAAGCCCGCTTTATTGTATGCGGTCAGTGTAAAAGAAATGAATTATCGTTATATACAAACACCGGCATTATTAAGGCATGAACTCTACCACTTTAAGATAACGGAACTAATGGCTAAAATGGCCAATTATGAATTCGATCAACATTTTTGCTTGAACGAACATGAAACGGAAAATATTATTATCAAATATAAAAATATGACAATAAAACTACAAGAATTGTATGATATAGAGACAAATCACAATAGAAACAAAGAAAATCAAAAAATCTGGGAAAATAGAATTGATTATTTATTTAATGTTTTTGATAGGTAAATTGACGTTACAATTTTTAATTATTAATAAATATTGATTGTATAAAGAACCATACTTAATAAAATCTTCCGCTAAGAAAAACATGGACATTGACCTTACCCCTTCTTCTTTTATTTTTCTATTGTATATTTTTGTATGCTTAATTACCTCTAACGTATCTAAGAAAATCTCTTTAGGAATCAAAATGCTGTAATCTTTTGATCTGAGGGTATCATTTAACTTAGAACGTTCTTTATGGTGAATCACAACATCAACCCCTGAAAAACCAGTAGTTTCAACTTCTGGCCGTCCTCTGTTCCAGCTTTCATCTTTAATGAAAGTAATTTTATTATACAGAACGGTATCTTTAAAATCGCAGTACATAGCCAATTGGTCTTCTATTATTTTATCATTTAATAGAACAAGGTATTCCTGTACGCGCCAACGTCGATTCATTTCATAGTAACGCGTTACTTCTATTGTGTCGTTATTTTGTTTTGCTTTATATACTATAGATATTTTTATCTTATTTTTTCTATAACATTCAAGAGTATCACTATCATTGGGATTATTTTGACGCACCAGCATAGTATCGCAGGGACATATATTTACCTGCTTCGTATTATTATTACTTTTCCCTTGCTCTGCATCAGAACATGCAAAGAGAAAAGGGATTACCCCGACTAACTGTAATAATATTTTATAATAATTAAATGTGTTCATTATTCTGTCAAACACATTAAAATCTAATTCGTGTATTACTTTTAATTTTTGCATCACGTCCTTTTTTCTTGAATTCCTCTTTGTCATATGTTGATATATCTTTAACGTTTGTTCCATTTTGATACCCTTCTGTGGTTATAATTGTAGTATCATTGTCGAAATTTACCACTGGTGCTTTAGATGCATCCTGTTGAGTATTTTGAATTTTACTTTCCGTAATTTTAGAACTAGTAGGTTCTAATATTGTTTTTGTGGTCTTTTGTCCAAAATAAGCTTTTATCAAATCTTCTTTAAGCTCTTTTATAATAGGGTCTGTAGTTTCTGCTGCATTCTTTTCAAGATACTCCATCATTTCTTTTGTTGTTTTCTTAGTAAACATTCCTTCAATCTTCTTTCTTTGGTCAGCAATATCATTTATTATCTTTTTGATTTCACCACCCATAGTTTTTGGCGCTGAAGGTTTAGATTGCAATGTTTCTAAACTTTTTTGCATTTGAAGTAGCTTGGTAATTTCATCCACGAAAATATCAAAGGTAAATATTATACCTTTTGATGGTAAATGTGGGGCATTGTCAGCGCCAGTTCCTTCTCCAAACATCCCACCCATTCCACCATGAAATCTAAACCCAAACCAATGTTTTTCTGGAGGAGATATTCCATCGTGCGTATAAATTGTTACACTTGTGCTTTCACCAACATTGGTACTATTTCTATCTGGACCAGTACCTAAAACTACAATCGGAGGTGGTTGTTTGGCTGTAATTTCAACTTCATCCAATACAACAGGTGTTGTAGCTGTACCTTTACCATTCACACCTTCTCCAGCTTTTTTCTTATCATCTCCACCGTTGGTTCCCTCTAAACCACTTGGGTCAGCAAAATAAATTGGATTATTATTAAATGTAGCGTAAGGTGATTGATGAGGATAGGTTATGGGATCAGTATTCCACCTTCTACCAATCCTACTATCATATTCCCAGAACTCAGCCGTATACATCCCACTTGCTATTTCAAAATCCTTCTCCTGCCCATTCGCACCACCATAGCGGTACTGCACATCGTTGAAAGTACGGCCTGGCATCGCCCCATGATGTACATAGTAGTCTGAGGAGCTTAATATTTCCGGTTGGTATCCAGCTAATTCTTGTAGGCTTCCATGATGTATAATATCCACCGTTAAATAGTCTACATACACAGGAACAGTGCTTGTGTTCCACGTAAAACACGTTATATAATAAGGAGCAGTACCCGTTGTATTCAAAGAACCGGTACTAAAGGTAATATTTTTTTGTGTTTGCGAAAAATCGGTAGTACCATTTGTTAAACCCTGTGCTATCCAGCCTACCGTTGCACCATTGGCATCGGTAATACTTAATACCAATTGCCCTAAGTTAGTACCCGAACCTGCTTTACTAAAAATACCAGCACTTATATAATCCCCAAACTCAATCTGTTTGCGTTCGCTGCCTTTACTAAACACAAAATTGCTTTGAGGATAAGGCCCGTATATTTTATCACTGGCAATTCCTTCGTAAGCAGTTGTAGTTGAAGCCTGTGCAGAAGCCTCAAAATACTCAGCGCTGTGGTATTCATTGGTGGCAAGGTTCAGCTTGCGGTCGGAGATGGTTTGTAAAACGTTGCCTAAATGATTTGATACCTGATACGCTTTTTTACCCAATACCCGTTCGGCTGAGTTGGCCGTAGCCGTAGCCGTCAGCATATCAATCCCGGGTTTGTACACCCCTACCCGCGAAGCCCCGTAAAGGTACTGTTCATTGAGCAATAACTGATCGGTATTGGTTTGTGCCGGGTGGCTTTTTTCGTATACAGCCATCGTGTTTCCGCTTGCATCCAATTCATAAAAAGTATAGACCCATTGAGTGCTTGAGCTTCCATGCGGTTTCACTATTTTCCCTACACGCTGCCCAAAAGGATTGTAAATATATTCTAAGTCTACCTTACTGCTTGTAGCTGTGCGTATCACCTTGTGCACCTTGCCGTATACCGTCCATTCAATGCGTTCTATCTCGTCCTGTCTGTTTTTAGCAAGGTTGCCAATGTTGTCGTATTCGTAATTCAACTCCATTTGCAGGTCTATGGCTTCATCGCCCGTACCTATTACCACAGTGGTGTTGTAATCCTGGTTGTCTATGTCTTCATAACCGGGAGCTGTATAATTGTTGGTAAGCGCGGTGTTGTCGTTTACATTCATCAGGCGGTTGTTGTACAAATGGTTGTTCACTTTCAGGTACTTGTACTGAAACTCGTCCATTTTTGTTTTGGTGCCGTTGTTTAAACCATAGCGGTTCAGGCTGGTGAGGTTCCCGTTAAAGTCATAGCTGAAGTCTTCGTAATAATTGTCGTTGGCCGTGGTACTCACAGACAAACTTCCCGTTGCAGTGGAAGGCGCCGCCACGTCAAATGTTTTTACAGCCTTGATGCGGTTCAGCTGATCGTAAAAGAAAGCACGGGCCAGGCTGGGTAGCATGTTCTGGTTGTTGTCGTACAGGGCCGTTACCATGCGGCTGATGTTGCCGTTGTACAGGTTGCCGTTTACAGCGCTGCCGTTGTGGGTGTAGCCATTAATAGTATTGGTGAGGCTGTTGTTGTTGTAGGTTTCGGTGGTTTCAAAATTGTAGGTCATGTCCGCCTTTTCCAGAATATGCAGGTTTGTGATGTGGGCGTGCCCCTGCGCCGGTGATGCCGCAGGTTTAAAAAATTATTCCGGTGGCGCAGGGTCGGGCTTTTCGCTGCAAGTCCTCGCCTCGTGCCTCGGCTGCGGGCTTTCCGCTACAATCCCTCACGCGGGCAGCAGGTTTTAATAATGCTTTTCTGAAATAAATTCGGGATAGACTTTCCCTAATGAGGGAAGGAAAAAATATTAAAGCTTAGAAAGGCTTAAATAAAAAACGCTGAAAAATCCAGTAGTACCAGTATTTTCAGCGTTTCAGTTTTACTTCGTAAAAGTACTGTTTCCGATTCATATTCGCAAATAATAAACAATCTTTTTTTGAATTAAATTGAAAATTAAAAACTATTCCATAAATATATTTTGACTACCGCTTCCAACATAAATGCTTTTTTAGAGAACCAAATTGTTCTTCTGCACAAACGTTTTAAATGGGTGCGGAAGTTTAAAAACTTTCGTTCTATTTTATTGATGGTGTATTTTTTCACGTTGTGAATTTCTTCGTGTATCAGACATTTATACTGTTTGAGTTTATCTGAATGAATCTTTTTTGGCTCTGATAATACTATTGATGTTAGTGCCTTTCTTAAGGTTTCTTTGTTTCTTTTGCCAACGCTCATGCTCATTATTTTCCCACTTTCTTTTTCCAGAGTGCAACAAACCCAGTGCTCATTTTCTTTTTTAGCAACGTAAGTTTTTAATTCGTCTGCTTCGTAGGTTTTTCCTTTTATATAGGTTGAAGGAATAACGGTTAAACCTGCCAATTTTTTAATCCTTTGTATTACTGTTTTAGCAGATATTTCCAATACCCTTGATATATCTCTGATTCCAGAACCATTACAGGTTAGTTTCACTAAGCATCTTATCAATACCTGACAGGTAAGCATTCTTTACGTAGCTTTCCTGCTGGTATTTTTCACAGGCCTTACAATAATATTTTTGAGTTCCATTATTTTGTTTGCCTTTCTTTATACAGACATTTTTACAATAATAACAATTCATAGTTCTACTATTATTTTCAGGTGATACTTTACTACACGTAAGAAAATATCAATTAGTTAGGCCCTCTATAAACACCTTAAAACTAATTTTTTTACGAAAAGTAACCGAAATACCCTTCGTTTTCAATTCTCAATATTTCAAAGAACTATTAAAATCAATTACTTACATACTCAGGTGATACTTTACTACACCACCTAATGTTGGGTTTGTAGCTTTTTTAATTCATTCGTAAAATCAGGGAGCTTTTCATCATTAATACAAGCTCGAATATCTATATATTGCTTTAATATTCCTCCTTTTATGATATAAGAAAAATTTGTCCTAAACTCAGTAAATAAAACCATTTTTTTTTCTTGTATATAACGGGATTCAAATACAAAGAAAACCAAACTATCTGCATATGTCGCAATATCACTTAAAGATAAAGTCATGAACTTTTTTGACGAAAAAATAGTATCAAGGATATTGTTCTTATTGACAACTATAGCGAATGAATCTGTAAGATAATGAGGTAAAACTATATCAATAGAATCTATTGGGCGCTGTTTCGCATAAACAAAAAAAGAGCTATCCAATTTAATCGTTAAATCTTCTTTCCGGTAATCGATATACTCTCTTAACAAGTATTTTTTGTTTTCTTCCAGTGAGTATTTCTTAATAGTGCTATCCTTCAAATCAAACACGAGCTTAGTGTTTCCCTTTATACACGTATAAAAAAGTGTATCTATATCATGCCTGATCAAAGAATCGCAACCGCAAATGGAAACTGGAATATTTGGACTTTCTTCATGACATCCGAATAATACTATCCCAAATATTAATATTATTACATTAATTGCTTTTTTCATTTTCTTGTTCTTTGTATTTGTTGATCAACTGTATATATTTCCCCAGTTTTTTTACTTTGTAAAAAAGTATCTTGCGTTCCTTGTTTATAGCTCCAAGGCCTAAAAACCATTGAGTCTCCTGCCAAAGCTTTTGCAGTAGCAATTTTTAAAATCGGCTTATCCTTCTTTTCATCCTTTACAGTTTCCTTGTATTTATCTACACCTTCTCCGTAGGTTGATCCAAACTCAAATAAATCCTTGAATCCCCCTACTATTTCCGTTCCTTCTCCAAGTCCGTAAGCAGATTTACCTTTAATGCCGGTTCCGTATTTAAGAACCAACTCTCCTTTCTTAAGCCCGGCTAAAATTGATCCGGGATAATACCCATATATTCCATCATTTTCCTGGCTTTCAACATCCGCACCTCCCTGAATGCTATTATTCTTATTGGGCCCTGATCCAAGAGGCATAATACCACTAAGTGAATTGTTTTTCACCGGAGGAGTCCAATCATTTTTATTTTGTTGCCCTTCAAGTGTTTCATCTGTTTCTCTCCACCACTTAGCTATTTTGTCAAATAGACTTGGGCGCTTTGTCGTAATTACAACTTCATCCAAATTAGCCGTCATTTGGCCAGTAGGTTTCCAGACCTTCTTGCCATTTTCAACTTCAAGAATCCATTGACTGGTAACTCGGTGTTTTCCTCTTCCATGTGAATAATTATAAATATCACCTTCTTTAAAATCTTCCGGGTGATCCAGTGTGTTTTTCTTTTTCCCTTTATCATCACCCTTAGTGCCTTCTAAACCACTTGGATCAGAGAAGTAAACAGGATTATTATTAAATGTTGCATACGGCGACTGCCAAGGATAAACTACCGGATCAGTATTCCAACGTCTACCAATCCTACTATCATACTCCCAAAACTCCGCACTATACATCCCATTCGCAATCTCATCATCTTTTTCCTGTCCGTTAAATCCATACCTGGCCTCCTGTGAGTTAAAAGTTCTGCCAGGCATTCCTCCACCTCCGAATGTATAATAGTCTGAGGTGCTTATAATTTCCGGTTGGTATCCAGCCAACTCCTGCAAGCTTCCATGATGCACAATATCTACCGTTAAATAGTCTACGTATACAGGAACAGTGTTGGTGTTCCATGCAAAACAAGTCACATAATAAGGAGCAGTACCCGTTGTATTCAAAGAACCGGTACTAAAGGTAATATTTTTTGTTGTTTGTGAAAACGAAGTAGTACCATTTGTTAAAGCCTGTGCTATCCGGCTACAGATTTTAATGATGATTTTTCGAAAACAGAAGATCGCTTTTTAAAAAAATTAATTTAACTTTGGTTCGAAATTTCGGACTTTTTGTAAAGTTCTTGCTTAGAAAGTGCGGGGCAAGGAATTCATAGAATTACGAGTCAAAAATTCAATTTATGGTAAAATATAAAAACCTGTTATTGATAATTTTTATTTATTACAATAATTCTTATTGCGCACAGGAGATTAAAAATAATGCCGTTTATATTGAATTTTTCGGGAATACTGGCACCCCAATATCAATTAATTATGAAAGATTAATAAATACCCGAAAGTTAGAAAAAGTTAAATTTATTGGTCGGATTGGTGGGTCTATTGGGAAAAATAAATTCGATCATAAACCAGTATATATTTTCCCTTTAGAATTAAATTCCATAATTGGAAAAAACAACAATAAGATTGAATTAGGCTTTGGCTACACATCTGTATTCGGAACAAGTAATTTAAAAGATAGTATTATTCCAGAGGAGTACAAGAATAACAACAGATATGCACTCTTTTTAAGATTAGGGTATCGATTAGTGAACGAAGATGGTCTAATATTAAGAATTGCCCCTTTGGCCTATTTTGAACACGATCCACCATTAAGTAAATCATTAACTCTTCATTTTACTTTCGGGATTTCTTTAGGTTTTTATCTTAATAAATTTTGGATGGACTAACATTTATTTTGCTAATGACGCCAAAAATAGTTGGTGTTTTTTTCTAAAATTCTTTTTATAATAGTCCTGTAAATCCGAAGAGGAAACAGGCTCTGCTGAGGAGCAACTTTATTTTTTTCCACATATTTCTTCATATTCAATTTTTGATACCGAATAATTCAATTCTATACATTTATTAAAATCTAAACATGCTTCATCAATCTTATTCAATGCTTTATACGACAAAGCTCTATGATAATAGCACTGTTTACTTAATGGAGCAATACGAAGGGCTTCAGAAAAATCCGCTATAGCCTTTAAATATTCTTTTGAATCAAAATAAGCCAAACCTCTATCAGAATAAGCTTGCGGATCTGATTGAATTACTATTGATGAATCAAAATCCTTTATCGCTTCAGTTAATTTATTTAGTTTATACTTAGCCCATCCTCTCCCCAAATAATAATAAGAAACTTTTGAGTTTAATTTTATAGCACTATCTTCATCAGCAATTGCACCAGTATAATCAGCAATTGCAATTTTTGCAAGAGCTCTATCATCATAAATATCAGAAACATATTTGTTTATTTTTAAAGCTTTATCATAATATTTAATTGCAGAATAATTAAATCCATTAATCATATATGTTCTGCCATAATAATAATAAATATTATAATTTAATGAATCAATTTGATAAGATGAATTTAAATCAATTATTGCGTTTGAAAAATCATGGTTCATCCCTTTCGCAGACCCCCTCAGCATAAAAGATTTCGCAACTTCATTATTATTCTTAATTGACTCGCTAAATAACCTTATAGCTTCGCCAAAATTTCCTTTTTTATATTCTTTATTTGCATTTTCAAAATCAGTTTGACCTAACAAAATAGAATTAAAACTAATTGTCCAAAAAGTTATTATAGTAATTATTTTCATTGTTATCTAATTCTTATAGAAGCTCCATATAATACCTCAACTGCCCCTATATTTCCCATACTTTGGAGGCCCTGACTTGTTTTAATGTTCCATCCTTTCATTTGAGTTGCTGCAAGTGCGACAAATAAAGTCCAATGACCATTATATGTAGCATTAATCTTTCCCAATGCAACAACACTACCTCCAGTAAATTTCCAGCCAGAATTACCCACCAATCCTATACTAGAGCCATAAACTACATTAACTTTATCTTCAAATTCAGGTAAGCAAAGAACCAAGCCCAATCCTGCTGTAGCTTCGGCTCTAATTGAAAATTTACCATCATCATACCAATGGAAATATTTTGAGTAGGTTGCGTCAATGTGGGTTGTCGCTTCAAATTTTAGAGTATTTTCAAATTTATTCATCTTTTGCTTCAAAGCTAATACTCCATATTTATTATCAAGATTTTTAGGGTTATAATCTTTCTTGGTCCATTGAAACTGCGCCAAATAAGCTGGTTCTGTTAATGTAGCTAAATCTGAAACTCTTGTATTATAATATGTTACCTTTCTGTCACTAAATGGAGTTTGCCAAACCCATGGATGTTCTGTATTAACCGCCCAAGGTCCACCTGCATTTCCGATAGTAATTGTGTAACTACGATGCTTTTTGGGAGATTTGTCATCCTCTTCTAAATCTCGTATAGGGTTATGAGGTCTTGTTCCTGGTTCTGCTCCCTTTTTAACTTGTTTTTTCCCATCCTTATTTCCGGCATCATTATCTCCTTCCAAGCCCTTCGGGTCAGCATAGTAAACAGGATCATTATTAAATGTAGCATAAGGGCTTTGCCATTCGTATTCTATCGGATCTATATTCCACCGTCTTCCTATCCTACTATCATATTCCCAAAACTCTGCTGTATACATTCCATTCGCAATTTCATCATCCTTTTCCTGTCCGTTAAATCCATGCCTGGCCTCCTGTGAGTTAAAAGTTCTTCCAGGCATTCCGCCGCCACCGAAGGCATAGTAATCACTGGCGCTTATAACGTCAACACCGTACCCAGCTAATTCTTGTAGGCTTCCATGATGCACAATATCTACCGTTAAATAGTCTACATATACCGGAACAGTGCTTGTGTTCCAGGCAAAACAAGTTATGTAATAAGGAGCAGTACCTGTTGTATTCAAAGAACCGGTACTAAAGGTAACACTTTTTGTTGTTTGCGAAAACGAAGTGGTACCATTTGTTAAAGGTTGTGCAATCCAGCCTACTGTTGCACCATTGGCATCGGTAATGCTTAATACCAATTGCCCTAAGTTAATGCCCGAAGAAGCCTTACTAAAAATACCTGCACTTATATAATCACCAAATTCAATTTGTTTGCGTTCGCTGCTTTTACTAAACACATAATTACTTTGGGGATAAGGCCCGTATATTTTATCGCTGGCTATCCCTTCGTAAGCTGTAGCAGTTGAAGCATGCGCCGAAGCCTCAAAATACTCCGCACTGTGGTATTCATTTGTTGAAAGGTTTAACTTGCGGTCCGAGATGGTTTGTAAAACATTGCCCAGGTGGTTGGAGATCTGATAGGCCTTTTTACCCAGTACCCGCTGCGCTTCTGTAGTTGAAGCCGTTGCCGTTAACAGGTCAATGCCGGGTTTGTACACCCCCACCCGCGAAGCGCCGTACAGATATTGTTCGTTGAGCAATAACTGATCCGTATTAGTCTGCGCAGGATGACTTTTTTCGTATACGCTCATGGTGTTGCCACTGGCGTCGAGTTCATAAAAGGTATACACCCAGTCGTTCGGTAAATCGGTTCCCCCGTTCTCAACAGATTTGCCATCAGGCTTAGCTATTTTACCTACACGCTGTCCAAAAGGATTGTAAATATACTCAAGGTCAACCTTTCCGCTGTTGTCGCTGCGTATCACCTTGTGTACTTTACCATACACGGTCCATTCAATACGTTCAATTTTATCCTGTCTGTTTTTAGCAAGGTTACCAATATTGTCGTATTCGTAGTTTACATCCATTTGCAGGTCTATGGCTTCATCGCCCGTACCTATTACCACAGTGGTGTTGTAATCCTGGTTGTCTATATCTTCATAACCGGGTGCTGTATAATTGTTGGTAAGCGCGGTGTTGTCGTTTACATTCATGAGTCTGTTGTTGTACAAATGGTTGTTCACCTTCAGGTATTTGTACTGAAACTCGTCCATTTTTGTTTTGGTGCCGTTGTTTAAACCATAGCGGTTAAGGCTGGTGAGGTTCCCGTTAAAATCATAGGAAAAGTCTTCGTAATAATTGTCGTTGGCAGTGGTGCTCACAGACAAACTGCCCGTTGCGGTGGAAGGCGCCGCTACATCAAATGTTTTTACAGCCTTGATGCGGTTCAGCTGATCGTAAAAGAAAGCACGGGCCAGGCTGGGTAGCATGTTCTGGTTGTTGTCGTACAGGGCCGTTACCATGCGGCTGATGTTGCCGTTGTACAGGTTGCCGTTTACAGCGCTGCCGTTGTGGGTGTAGCCATTAATAGTATTGGTTAGGCTGTTGCTGTTATAACTCTCTGTGGTTTCAAAATTGTAGGTCATGTTGGCCTTTTTAGGCTTGTAATCGTTGTTGAAATACCCCAGGGTAAAACCAGCCGCATCGGCAGCAAAGTTGGCGTTGAGGTTTTTAGCCATCAAAGCACCGTCCATGTATTGGGCGTCTTTGCCAATGTCGTACAAGGGGTTGAGGTAATTGCTGTTTAAGCCCTTGAGCCAGCCTTGTATGGTATAAGCATAATCCTGTCCTGAGACTTGTTTGTCTCCGATTTCGGAACGGGCCAAAGCACCGGTGGCGTAGTAGAAGTACTTGGCTTCTTTTTCCCAAACACCCCCTCCGGCTCCCCCAAAGGGGGAGAGCCCTGCGCAATGGCTGCTCTGGGCCTGCACGAGGCGGTTGTCAGCATCGTAAAAATAGCGGTGGCTCAACTGGTCTGCCTCACCGGGCTGAAAATGTACTTCGTTGGTGTTGCCACTCACAAGGTCGTACACGTAATGGGTGTATTTCAGGTTGTGTCCCACAGGCATCAGCCTGTTTTCACTCGCAAGGGTATTTACATTGCCGTGTATATCGTAGCTGTAATGCGTGGCGGTACTATAATCGCCCATATTGGCGGGTTCGGTTTCGCTATAGGTAACAGAAGCCACCCGGTTGCGCAGGTTGTGCTGCCAGGTGCCAAATAACAATACATCGTAATAAGAACTTGTTACCTGCCGGTGAGTGCCCGCGGTGCTGGCGAACCAGGTGGCAATGGGCATGTTTTGCACTTTGTTAAAAGCCAGGTCCCAGCTCATATCGGTGCTGCTGCGGAGTTCGCCCACCTGTTCAATACGGCCCAGTTCGTCGTAGCGGGTATAACTGTACGATTTTTCGGCAAAGGTGTTATAAGGGTAATTGTTGGTGTTGCCGGCCTGTGCCGAAGTCACCCGCTGTTTGTCGTTTTGCGATAAAATAAGTCTGCCGAGGTTGTCGTACCAGTAATTCACCAGGCCCCCATCGGGCGAGCTTTGTTCAATGACCTGGTTGAGGGTGCTGTATTTGTAATTGGTTATTAAGCGGTGTGCCGGGAATTTGGGCTGTACACCGGCTGTACCGGCCCTGTAACTTTGCACCTGGGCCAGGTCGTTGCTGCTTGTAAGGGGCTCAAAACCTTCGGGCGGAACGGTTTTTATCAGGTTACCGGCCTGGTCGTAATAATACAGGGTATAATGGTATTCGTAATTGAGGAAGGTACCGGTAAAGCTTTGTTTGCCTGGGGGTACTGCTGCTTCCAGACAATGGCTTTGGTAGTCTGCCTGGTAGTGTTGGGCTTCCTGGTGCAGGCTGTTAAAATAGCTGTTGGCGGCGGTTTGCACGGCAAAGTTAAAGCTGCTGATTACACAGCTGGCTGCGGCATTGATGGCGGCCATTTGCGCAGGCGTAGCATTGGCCGGTACTTCGGGGCATTTAAAGGTTTCAGGAAAACGGTTGCTGTACAGCACGCTTGTGGAAGGCACGTGTGCAGTATTTGTGTTGTGGCACTCGCCCAGCCAGCTGATGAAGTTGGCGGCGGTAACAGGTTCTTTGGCCGTTGTAGAACCGTCCAACTGCAAACCGCTGTTTAAATGGGCCACAAGTATTTGTATTTCGGGGTCGGTACTTGTTTTGGTAGCGACTATGGCCGGGTCGAAACCAAAGGCCAGTATAAAGGCATCGAGGTTGGTACAATTGCAGGAAGCTTCGGTATAAGTAACTGTTTGCGCACAATTGAACTGAGCCGGGAAATTAGCGGGCAAAGTGGGATTGCTTCCGTACAACTGAGAAGGGGTGGAACAGAAACTGCGATAGGCAGCAATATCAGTAGCTACATAAGTGTAGGTAGCAGGCAACACTACGGCGTTTAATTCGGTGGCTAAGGCTGCATCACTCAGGGCTGTAGGACTTGTACCGGCTACATAATGACTGAGGTCGAATTGTTTAAAACTGTTGCAGGCGCATTCAACAGGGCTGCTCAGCGGTGCAGGGTGTACGAGGTGCACATTGCTGCATCCGAAATACGCGATGATGTCGTCGAAGCTGTAAAAGTTGTGGGCGCCGCTGCCATCGGTATAGGTCACAGCCTGTGTGCTGGTGCTGGTGCCTGCGGGTAGGTTGCCATCGGTGATGCAAGACTGGGTACAAAGCTCGGTCAACAATTGTTTGACTGTTGCAGCAGTACCTGTACTGAGGCAGGTGTTTATTTTAGCCATCCATTCGTCGGCGCTGTTCTGGCAGCCGGTTGTGCATTGCTGGGCCACCTGTGTCACAGCTCCGTTTATTACGGCGTTTATTCCGTTGGTAAATACAGCGTTGGGGTTGCAGAGGTCTGTACTGGCCACATCAAACACGCTGTTGCGCGGGTAATTGATGAGGAAATGCCTTTGTTCTTTGGGATAAGTTGTGCCATCGGCCACCGAATACAAATCGCCTGCAGGACTTGTTAGGGGCAGGGCTATGCTTTGGTTGGCGAACTTTTTATTGATGAATGTATAGATGTACAACTGCCGATAATACGAATAATTGGACAGGAAGAACTGGTATTTGCCCGCAGCGGTATTGGCGATGGATGTGTGCAGATTTTTAAAGAAGGTAATTAAAGCCGCATTGGTGGTGGTGCCTGTACCAAAGTCCCAGATGCCAGAACCTGTAGCTGTTTCGGTGGCGGAGTGCAGGTTCAAAGGATCGTCGAGTACATACCATATACTTAAATAGTTTGTTGATGAAACAGGGTAAAAATGACTGAGGTGATAATTGATGTATTTTCTGAAATCGTCCAAAGCCGTGCCGCTGTTTATTTCTTCGGTGGTACAGCCGGTGCCGCAGTTTTCGTTGGTTAAAGGATCGCTGATGCCCGAAACGGAAGCGGCTGTTATGTAATTTATGTTGCCGTTGCTCAGGTCGGAAGCTGCAAATGTACTGTTCACCGTTATGTTGGTGGGGTTCATGTAACCGGTTGCAGCGGGCGAAGCTGCAAGGGCCTGGTTTTGCATGTTTTGTTCAAAGGTATTTACCTCTGTCATGCGCACATCGTCGCGTCCGCAGATCACATCGGTGCAATAAGCGGCGTATACGGCAAATTCGGGGTGGTAGTTCACCAGCACATCGGCAAAGTAAGTCTGCCAGTTGCTGCGCAAGTCTGCCGCCGTGGTAATGGTATAAGTGCCTGCGGGGCTGGTGCTGCTGTTAATAGCGTTTTGCCACACAGGGAAAATGGAATTGCCGTTGTGTGCTGCCGCATAAGCCGCGTCTAAGCTGTTCAGCCAGGCGTCCATGTTGTATGCAGGGTTCAGGCTGGTGTATTCTACATTGTTGGCGTCAATGTTAACCAGGTATTTTGCATAACTGTTGTCAAAATACTGTCCACCGGGGCTCATGTCTTTTTTTAGTTGAGCTAATTTAATGGCGCAAGGGCTGTCATCCGGGTCTGTTATCCCCGTGGTGCTGTTGCAGTTGGCCCGGCAGGCGTCTATCAGGGCCTGGGCTGTGGCGGCTGCATTGGCACCGGTAATGGGCAGGCCGTTGTCGTCTATATAGGTAATGCTGCCGTCGGGGTGTGTAATTTTATAGGCTTTTTCGCAGAGTTCATAACAATCGCTGTTGCAACTTACAGGGGCTATCAGCGGCACCTCTACACAGGTGTGGTGTAAATTTTGAAACTGTATATAATTAGCCTCTTGTGCAGCTGTAGCGGCCTGGTTCACCGTGAGGGTTTTGTTGATGCTGTATTGACCCACGCTTAACTGCGCACTGAACTGAATGTGGGCAGTGTGAATAGCGGAACCGGAAATAACATTGTTCTGGAAGACTGTGCAGTTGGTGGTGGTATTGCCGCTACAGGCCGAAGGGCTGATCTGGGAAATGGTAATAGGCATCACCACCCCGTCTTCGTTAGTCACACTGATGCTGATGTCGTACAGACAATCGGGGCAATCGAGATCCACCTGGTTGGGCGGTGTTCCGTACACGGTTACACAAGTTTCGCAATAGGTGGAGGCGTTGAGGAGGTATTCGAACTGGTAAGTCTGGTCCTGGGTAACAATAATATTGGCGCTTGAGTTTAAACTGGCCGGGGTCAGGGTCTGGTTGCTGCCGAGGAGGTCATGTGTTTCAGGAACGGTAGGGGCTGCCGGCCGGTTGTCTATCGGTAATAAATTACCGGGGTTGTTGCCCGCCAGACAGGTAGCCACGGTGCGGCCTTCCTGGTCGAGGTAAGACAGGCTCACCTGTCCGTTGGCATCGCGCACCATGTTTTTCTGGTAATGGGCCACATAGCCGGCTTCGTTTCCGAAGAGGCGGTCAATTTCTTTTTGGTCGGTAGGATGGCTGTAATAAAAACGGGTTTCATGGCCGGAACCCATTTTGTGGTCTGGCCCTACACCGGCCACACTGCGCACGCGGTTGGTACCATCGGCGCAAAAACGGGTGCGCGAATAAGCATAGCCCTGTGCATCGGGGATGTAAGCATCTATACCCGTGGCGTTGTTGTTGCTACCATAGTATACATTGGAATTATCAGTTGCAGCCATGCCATCGGGGGCATTGAGTTTAGCATCGGTATCAAAATCAGACTTGTCGAAACCGGGGGCAAAATTGTTGTAATAGGTAAGTCCATTGTAAGGGGAAGTGGCGGAAGCGGTACCTGCAGCAGCAGGCGCTAATGAAGGCATGATGGCTGCAACGGGGCGGCCTTCGTAATCGTTCTTAGTTTCGGAAATAACAGCCGTATGATCGCTGTTGATAAGGGCCACGGATTGTTTAGCCTGCCCCAGTCCGTCGGAAAAGGAAATGCCTTCGCTGCGTTTGCCGTCTTCAGCAAAACTTACGGAATAGGACCAGTTCAGTTCTGTTTTTAAACCCGCAAAATCATAGCGCCAGCCTTCGTTGGCGGAATGGTTCACTGTGTTGTCTACCGAGGTAGACGGAATGTTGTAATGGCTCCAATAGGTGCTTATTTCTTCTTTAACAGGATTGTTCCCTTGCAGGGAAACCTTGTAACCATTGGCCCTTACACGGTACAACAAGATACCACTGGGGAAAGCCATGGGGATGTTGTAATGGTTGTCGGGCACATTTACCCTTGTAGCGTTGCGGAAATCGAAGTCTGCATTGGCCATTGTAATGTTGTTGAGCTGGTTGTTGGCGGCCTCCTGGTTGGGGGCGTCAATAAACAACCATTCGAGGTCATACGATTCGGAGCCGGATGTAAAATTCCAGGACAGGGGCAACTGGTTTTCGGGCAATGCCGCAGCCGCTGTAAAACCACCTGCAAACTGCACCTGCGGCGGGGTATTGGCGTCTAAGTTGTAAAAGCGTTCGGTTTCCAATTGTAAATCTAAGTAGATGTCCGAAAGCTCAGCGGGTATGGGATTGGGGCCGTTGTCGCAGGCGCCGAAGGTACCGGCACCGCTGTAATATTTTACGCAGGTCACGGTCAGGTCGGCCCGCACACAGTTGTTGTAAAGTTTAAGCGCTTTGTCGGTATACTGTGTGTTTTCTAAGGGGTTGTAATTTATTTCAAGAATTTGTCCGGTGAGGTTGTCTACCTGGTTTCCTTTTTCGTCGCGGGTAACAATGCTGTAAGTAATTTGCAAACCCCAGCGGTTGGGGTTGAGGTAACGTTTGGCATCGTCGTAACGCAGCACCACCTGTGCGGAATGATTGCCGAGCATAAAATTGGAGGTGTAAGGCGTGCCCGAGCCTATCTGGTGGGCCAGCATATAATTGTACCACTGATCCTGTATTTTAATCTGCGCCCCGGCCCTGATGGGTTTGCCCAATAAGGGAGAGAGCGATGTTACAGTATTGTCCTGTGCGGCCTGCATAAAGCCTGCCAGCAGCAGCACAAGGGCGAGTATAAAATTCTTTTTTCGCATAAGCATTCTGTTACTTCTTTGAATCCGTTAATTTGTTTTGCAAGGTATAGGCCGCGTAAGCAGGACTGAGGCTCACCTTGTCCCTGCCACTGAGGCTGATGTATTTTTTTTCAGAAAAAACTTCGTTGTCTATGTTGCCGTTAATGGTAAAGTTGTTGTAGTCTATTTCTACTTTTTCGTAAGCGGCGTTGCTGCCTTCGGCTACATTGTATTCATACTCCACCTTTAGCAGGTAATTGCTTTGGGGCTGCAGGTGCACCAAAATCTTTTTATAGGACTTGTTGTTGTTCATCGTTATGCCGATGATTTTTTGTTTGTCGTTGTTCACGATGTATTTTAAGTTGTATTGTTTTTTGAGCAGGGTATCGTAAAAAACAAATTGTTGTTTTATTTGTTCTTCGTTTATTTTTGAAGCCGGTGAAGGCGGGCTGCACAAAATGGTTTTGGAGTTTTTGTCGATGCTCAGGGCGCAATGTTTGTTGTTGATGTTGATTTGCCCCATGGCACTGGAATAATACAGTTCGTCTTTTTTGCGCAGACTGGCTTCCGATGTAGATGCCGGTTTTTCGTCCCCTGCTTTTTTATAGGTTTTTATTTTAATGTCCACCGAAAAGGATCTGGCTTTGGAAAGCAGTTCGCCGAGTTTTTTCAGGTCATCGGCTTCATTTGCGTTCAGCGAAAAGCAAAGCAGGCCAAAGAAGGCAAAGCTCAGGAGGGCCTTTGTTAAAGAGGCGTTTAATGAGCCGGTGTTATTTCTGCTTTTTATCATTTGTATTTTTTTATCCTTTATTATTCGACCCCTCCGGGGTCGTGTTTTATAACATCAATTCTCTATCTATAAACCTGTGACTCCTTCGGAGTCAGAACCAGGGCAGCTTCCCTTTCAGGTTTTATTTACCGTTCTCCCTTTTTGGCTTTTGGCTTTTTACTTTTGGCTTTCTATCATCCCATCAGCTAATCACCAACACCTATCACGTTTAATTTACCTGCCTCTCCCATCAGCTAATTAGCTAATCATCACATCGGCTAATCGTCCCCCCATCAGCTAATTGGCTAATCATCACATCAGCTAATCAGGGATTCGGATTCCTCCTCACATTGCTCCTGGCCGATTTAATCGTCACGATGCCTCTTTCAGTTTCTTTTTTCACCTGTACCAGCATACCTTCTTCGTCGTAATTGTAAAAGGTGGCGAAGTTGCGGTTGTCTAATTCGGCTACATTCCATAAAGTCTGCGGATTGTATACATACGTGGTAATGGCGCTGGTAAAGGGCTGTATGCGCACATCGTCTAAGAAACCGTTTCCTCCGTTGTTAAAGCCGAAATTAAGGTTAAAGGCTACGGGTACCAAAGGTGTATCAAATTCATAGTCTACTTTTTGCCACTGGTCAATAATGGGTCCCAGACTTAATTTAGGGTTGATGGCCCCTCCAATGCTTATTTGCGGTACACCGCTGGTATTGCCGGTACCGCGCTTAAACCAGGCGCTCACTAAGTACCTGTATGTTTTGGCCGGGCTGGGGGTAGACAATTGTGGTGTAAAATACGAGTGGGCTGCATTGTTGCTGTAATAGTTATTGGTATAGGCGGGCACGTTGAAGTTCACCCCGCCTGCAGCCAATGGGTAAGAATAGGTACCCGTGTGCGATTCGGTGGCCGACAGTGGTGTAGCCGCAACACCTAATTTCAGGTGGCCGTGACCGGCAATGCTGTATTGAGCGCCGTGGTCTTCAAAACCATCGTAGGCTATTTCGTAATAAGCCGCATTGGCCGCTACGGCTGTTTGTACGGAGTTGTTGTAACCGTAGAGGGCAGAGGAGTTTTTACCGAGGGCGTCTACTTTTTCGGTTACAAAACCATAAGGATTGTACTGGGTGTTTTCAGCAATGAAAGTCCATTTGGGGTTGCCCGTTACACTGGCGGAAGTACTAAAGGAAGGGTTCAAAGGGCTGTACAGCCTTTCGTTACCGGCCAGCCAGTTGTGCGGGGTAAAGTCTTTGTAGGTACCGTCTTCGTAATTATGAGTCTGCGTTGCTGTTTGTTTGCGTTCGCTTTGGTAAGCCCAGGTGTTTAAGGGGCGCCAGATGCCTTTGATACCAAAGCGGTAGGTATTTCCAGCCGCCACAAGGGCCACTTTGGTGCCGTTGTTTGTTACAGGGTCGCCGATGTCTGCGTAATTAAAATCCCAGGTGTCGCTGTAATGGGTGGCATCGGCGTGGAGTACGCCATCGAGGCCGCAGGGCGGTTCCGGCACCATACAGTATTTTCCTGCATCAAAGGCCCAAACAGCCTGCCAGGTCTGGTGACTTACACTGTTTTCAACCAACACAGTGCTGCTGTTCAGGTAATAAAAACGATACGAAGAGAAATCGGCAGGGACAATTGTGAAAGGCAATTGCATCACGCCTGTTCTATGACAATCGAAAGGTGAAGCCGGGATTGAAGCATCCGTAAAGGATATTGAAGTTCCGGATATCGTACAGGCCATGCTTGCCGCTGTTCCGTTGCATTTGTTGTAATTGAGTGTGAATTCATACTTACCAGAGGCGGGATTCAAAACAGGTGTGATGCCTGCATTTAAAGCCGCCAGCATGGGCGAGTTGCAACCAGTAACCGGATTAACAAGGGCCACAATCTGCCCCATGCTTGCGCCCTGGTGGTTTTTATAACCTGAGCGGAGTACCCTTATGCTTGCAGCACTTTGTCCGGCCGGGGGGGCGTAAGCAGTTCCCGCTTCATTCCTTAAGGTGATGTCTACTTTAGTGTTGTCACTTCCATTTATTGAGATGGCCGTTACCCAGCACTGGTCAATGTTACCATTGCTGAGGTATACTTCCAGCATATCGCCTTCGCATAATTTAGAAACTGAAGCAGGAACCGGAGATAAAATTCCGGTACTGATGGCTACTCCATTGCCCAATGTATATTCCCAGCCCTGGTTTTGCCAGGCACCGTTCATGCCTTTGTAGGCCCAGTGTGCAGGGTAGGTGTAAGAATAAACAGGTTTGTCAAAATCATTGGTAACCGAAGTTAATAAAGGTGTACCGCTGTCTGCATCAAACATGAGGTTGGTGGCTTTGGAAGTGGAGCCGTCTACTTTGGTGCGCACTTCTTTTAAGATACCGTTTTGGGTAATTACATGGTTGTATACCACAGTACGCAACATGTCGGCACTGCGGAAAAAGCTCGGCCAAAGTGTGGGAATAGGGATAGGAGGGACAGGCAAAGGCCCTAACAAAGGAATAATGTCAATATTTCCTTCCATGTCTTTAATATAACTTTTAGAAGAATGTTCTTCCATGTCTACAAAATCCTCTCCTGTTTGTCCCACTAAGGCTGTGCGGAAAACACCGTCCTTGTCGAGCACGGTAATGTTGTTGTTCAGTTCATTTTTTTGAGCGGCACTATACGGGCTGGAGGTAAAGTATTCATATTCTGTTTGTGCCCTGGCTGTTGCGGTAGCGCTTACATTGCAGCCGAGTTTTGTGGGTACTTCGTCAGCAGGGGAGTAGGTACTTACGCTGTGCAGTTTGCCGTGCATATCGTTGAGCAGAATGGAATAACCCTGGGAATAACCATGACTTTCGTAAGCCACCGAACCAATGAGCGGAATGGCTAAGGGTTGTGGTTTCTCCACCATTGATTTAATATTGGTTTGATTCACCTGTACCGGGAAATCTTTGGCCGTAAAAAATTCGGTGACACTAATACCTGGTTTGGTTTTGCTGCTGATTTCATTCCCCTGTGCGTTTAAGGGCTGGGTCAGGCTTTTGACCAATACCCTGCTATAGCCCACCTGTGGGGCAGGAAAATAGTTTTCTCCGTAAGGTTCTTCCATATACAGGTCACTGTTGCGTAATATTAAAGGCCCGTTTACGGAACTGTAAGTGCGGCTTGGTTTGCGGAAAGGATTTTCTTCGCCACCAAAAATGGGTTCGTAAGCCGCTACACCCGAACTTCTACCATCGGCCAGCAAATAACTGTATTCCTGTCCGTAGGTATCGTCGTTGTTATTGGTGTCGGTAGACATATCGTGCCAGTTGTTGCTGTAACTGATTCTTTTCACCCGGTAGCCTCCTCCTTTTTTATGCCCATTGGGGTTCAATAAACGAACGAAGGAAGGTTTTTCAGCATTTAATTCCAATTTTTGGGCATAACCGTTGGTGCTGCAAAAATCATAATAACCCAGCAACATTTCAAGGTCTTTGAAAATGGTAATAAAAGTCTGCAATAAATTATTGCCTGCACCTATTGACCTGTCCGGGTATAAGAGGTCTGGTCTTTCGAGACGCATGTATTGCCAGGCGGCTTTACTGATGGGATGGCATTTACCGAATGAAGTGTTTGAAACGCGCATAGCCGCCACTTTTACATAACCATATTTTACCCCGTTCACCAATTCGGTTCCATGGGCTACTATATCAAAATAACCACTTACATAATCCCTGGCCTTGTATTTAAAATCGAGGGTGTTTTTAAGCTCGGTATATGTTTTAAAATAAATATGGCTCTTTCCATCAGCAGCCACCGGAGGTATATAATGCCCCATGTTTTCGTCCGGCAAACCGGTAATGGGATCATTTCTCAATTTAAAATACAGCCTGGAATAATTTTCACTGATTCTTTCAGAAGTCACATCCGGACTGGGGTCATTGCTGGGACCGGTAAATAAGATCTCAAACATTTCGGTAGCCGCTTTGTCCTGTACGTAGGCGTAATCGTCCTGTTCGTATTCAATGTTTATTTTTCCGCCCGAAGGCAAAGTTATTTTTTTGAGGCTCCAGGCCGAGGTATGTTTGTTTCTTAAGTCTTCGTCGGCAGCTGTTACAGTTCCGTCTTTATTGTAATCTTCGCTCTGATCAACATAAGAGTAATCTTCGGACGAGCAGGTGAGACCTGAATTGGCGCATTGGGCTGTTTTTTTATAATTGCCCCAGCGGTCGGTATTGTTCATACTGTAAGCTGGATTCTGATCATTATCTGCCTGTCCGTAATCAAATTTATAAGGACTCATACTACCTTTGGAATTGCCCAGGAAAGTGAACCAGACTTTTTTAAGGGTGAGCTTACCACTCCTGCTATAGTCGGTTGGGTTGTTTAAAGGATAGCTGTTGACATTATTGGGTAAACCCTTGCACAAACTATAATCGTAATCAAAATGCGTTGTTTTGATGGCCCTGTTTAAATCGTTTTTATTGTAAAGGCTGATGCTCTCCAATGAACAGAGGCTCCTGGTGTTGGCCAGATCAGCCGTCTGGGCATGGTTGTCTTTATTTTTCGGTTCACGGGCATCGCTGCGCAGGGTGCTGTTGAGTTTAAAAATAGCAACGTGGGTTTTGGTTTCCACCGAACTGAGGTACCATATTTCTTTTGTACCATAAGAGTATGAAGCCTTGTCGTCGTGCAGGTCGGAGTAATGGCCTTTGGACAAATGGGCTTCTACGTATGGCGTCCTCCACTTGTAATCGTCGTATTTTTTTTCGTAATTAAATTTTGTGTAATACCCAAAATCATCTTCCGAAGGGCCGTTGTTGGTTAAGTCTACATAGTCGGCCGAATAAATAGCCGTGAGCAGGTAAGAGTGTGCGTAAGGAGGCAGCTGGGTGGAATAAAAGAAATTGTCCCGGCCTTCGTCGTTACCGGGTCCGGCATCGCTATCGGCATAATCCGTTGTCCGTTCGCGGTTGTAAGACTGGGCTGCACTGTTATTTGTTGTACCACTAAAACCTGTGCTCGCAATAGCCCCGCTACTGTTAAAGGTCACATCTTCCTGATTTTTGTTGTAGGCGGGCAGGCCGTATACATAGCGGTAACCACTGCTGTTAAGTACCGATACTTCGGCCTGGTGATGGGGTTTATTGGCAGCATTCCCGAAATCATAAGCGCTTAAATTAGCGGCATATGTTTGCCATTGGCCGGGTATACCGGTATTGTTATATATGTTTTTGGCTATTCCGGGATATACACCTGCTGTTTTCTGGCTTTTGGCAATTTGGTTATAGCTGCGTGTTTCAATAGTGTTTACCCGTTTGCGACGGCTGCTGCGCTGTGGATTGTTGAATATTTTAGTTCCATTGTCGTCCTCGTTTACAATTTTAGGAATGAATAAAAATCCGGTTGATGGTAAATCGTGTGAGTGTGCAAGTACAGAAGGGGCTAATTGAAATTTTCTGGGAGTCATGTCCCCGTTCACATTGTCTATTACCCCGTCGTCTGTTACGGTTTCGCCCATAAATTTATAATGCAGGGCATCGTCGCCGTTTTTAAAATTAAAATCGTCTACTGCATCAAAATCTTCCTGCCATTTACCGGAATAATTATCGCTTGTATTTACATAATCTACATTAGCTCCAATGTGGGCATAAGTACCCCCTCCGGCTTCAACATTCATTTTAGATCCGGAGGTAGCGCTTACAATGGAGGGATCGTACAATATCCCGTGGTCGTTGCGGTAAGCCCTGAACCCTCCACCCATACCCTGGGCCTTGGCATAATACAAGTCGTTGGTGATGGCCGGTACAGGTAAAGCCGGAGCATCTTCGGTAATGGGGTGATTGGAGGAACGGTTAAAATCACTCATCTCATACTTCTCGGTGGAACCGCCGCGGTTTTGCATATAATTATAACCATAAGCACTAAACCTGGATACCGGATTATCAACACCTTCAGTGGTGATTTTTGCCTCAAAGGGAATGTTTGTAAAATCGCCAACAGTTTCTAATCCGTATTTAAAATCAATATAAAGGTTGGTACCGGAATAAGACGTCTCATTGGAAGGAATATAAGCTGAAGTTCCATAGTTAAATCCTTTTGACAAAAAACCAGTACTTCCGTTTGTGGACATATAATCTGTTTCAACATTTATATTTTTCTTCCCGCTGAGCGTTACCCCGTACGACAAAACACCCTGACGCGAATTGATAGTAGCATGAGCAGAGGCACTTAAATTGTTACCATAGCTTATGGAAGGGCTTAAACTAATGCCGCTCTGGGAATCGTAGCCTCCGGATATTCCAGTCCTTATTATGTTTTCATTTTTTGGGAAATAACTAAAGCTACTACTGATGCCAATACCTTTGTAATTGTTCCAGTAAAGCCCTACACGGAAAGATTTGGAGGTCTGGTCCAATCCAAAATATTCATACGAGGTACCCGAAATGGCGGCTAAAACATCCATATCAACCCCACCGGTAATGTTTGGTTTTTTACTGAGTACTTTGGTTACCTGGTCCCCGTTAAAATCATCGGGAAGGCCACGCATGTTGCGGTTGATCTCGCCGGCGTTGATGTTCCAGCCCAGGCCCACCCAACCGGCTTCCTGTTCCATGCCTATACCGGCGTGGTAAGCTAAGTTGATGGGGTAACCGCCGTTGGGGCCGGGTACAGTCATTAAAGGGATGTTGTAATTAAAATCCCCGCTGAAGAGGTCTACCATCTGATTGGTATCGGCCGGCTCAAAACTTTCGAACTCGGTCTGGCTGGGGCCATTGGTTAAGGCCAAAGCCAGAGTAGGCGAAACAACCTCGGCCAGGATGTTGAGGGCCATAAAAAAGGCGAGGTAACGGTAAAATTTTATTTTTCTTGCGCTCATAATGTGTATCAGTTCAATTTCAGTTGTGGAATATGATCTATGTTTTTTCCTTTAATACTCAGGTTCAATGGGCCAATGCCCAGTACACGATCGTTAAAGACTAAGGTTTTGTTGTTGGCTGCTTTGTTTTGTGGACCGGTTTCAAACACGAGGATAAAATTGTTGTGTGCCGATACCCCGAAGTTGCGTTCGTAATGAAAAAGGCTGCAGGGCAGGGTGTCCTTGCCGTCTACGAGGCTGATGTCGTTTTGCATTTCACCGGCAAAGTACTGTAGTTTGGCAGAGTACTGGTCCTGTGAAGCAGTACCGGCATTGGCCAATTCGTTGGTTACCTTCGATTCAATCCTGAAGGTGTAATAGTCCATGCCCTCTAATTGTTTTATTGTTTTATTCACAGAGTCTGCCTGAAAATTATAGTCTTCGCATTCCATCAAAGCCTGGTAAGCCGCGGGTTTGTAAAACAAACTAAATTTATAAGCACCAATTTCTTTTGTTTCGATTAAACCATTGCCGGCGTCTGTTAGCCATTTTACATAGTCTTTGGGTTCCAAACTGGCCTGCTTAAATGAATTGAGCAGGAGCCAGCCCCCTGCTGCAAGGGACAACAAACTAAGTACAAAAATTATTTTCCCCTTGTTCATCATTTATTTCAGGCCTTTGAATTTGTTGTTGACATAAGTAATGACTGCATCTGTAACATCGCTGCTTTGCTGTATGTACATTACGGCACCTGTACCGTTGGCGCCCAATACACAGGTGTAGCCTTTTTCTTTTCCGTAATCGGTAATGTACTGGTTCAGTTGTTTCCACACTTCTTCTTCGTACATTTTTGAAGTCTGCTGGTTGTCTTCGCCAAAGGTTTTTTTCTTCTGTAAATAGTCTTGTTTTTTGTATTCAAATTCGTTTATTTTTTCCTGACGCAGCGGGTCTTTTTCATTCATGCTTACTATAATATTGGAAAGGGCTTTTAAATGCAGCTCCAAGCTGTCCAATTGCACCTTGCGGGCATTGCTGATGTTTTTGTATTTGCCTTCCAACTGTTTTTTCATTTCAAACTCATCGTATACTTTCCCTAATTGAACACAGGCAATGTTGGGCCGGCTGCTGTACTGGTAAATACCAAAAGCAAGTATGAGCGCAAGCAGGATGTATATCAGTATGTCTTTCTTCATTGTTTTAATTTTTAATTCCCGCCGTTGTTGCCGGTGTTGCAGTCTATACTGATGGTGTTGGTGTTGCTGAAACGCAAATACCATTTTTCATTTTTTTCGTTGGTCACTTCCAGCATATAATAGCCGTTGCCGAGGCTTCCGCCGGTAGTAAAATCACAATCCATCATGGTAAACAAATAGCGGTTGTCGCCATAAACCACGGGGTAGACTTTTGCCGTTGTCAAAGCGCTGGAAGTTACTGTATTGTGCCGGTAATCGTAAATGCTGTAAAATAATTTATTGTCCTTGTCGGCGTACTCTTCAAAATAGCGGAAGTAGAGCAAACCGTTTTGCACCATCCTGTAGCCTGCGTCGGGCTTGCGCAGCAGGTCGGTGTATTGTGGCGTCTGAAAGGCAATGATGAAGACGATGGGGCTGATAATGATCTGGTTGCCTATGGATTTAAACAGGGCGGCGTTGTTGGTGTTCACAGGGTCAATACCACTTATCACCCTTCCGTTGCTCACTGTTCCAAGGGAGTCTACATCGTAACGGATGTGGATGGTATCGGAAGAGCTGTGGGTGTAAAAGGATAGATCGAGTGTACCTTTACCTGCAGTGGGAGGGTTGATATTGCTTGTTTTGATGCCGTGGGCCCAGCCCGTTTCGTAAAGGCCGGGGCCTGTTAGTTTATAAAACACCGAATCGATATCGGGCAGGCTGTCTATGCCGGCCATGTTGGTTTGTACACTGACAATGGGCAAAGGAAATACACGGATAAAAGCAGAAGGGTGCATGGCGGTGTAACGGGCAGCATTGTGAACTAATAATTGCTGTCCCACCTCAACTTTTCCATCGGCGTAATTTTCTAAAACGGAAGCAGACTTTAATTCCAATGTTCCTGCGTATTTAATTTCACCGTGGTTCAGTATGGTTCCGCTGTTCACCTGTATGGAGAAAGGGTTCAGCAAACCATCGTTGCATATTGTTCCGCCGTTGAGTACAATGTTTCCGTACACCTTGCCTTTGGCGCTAATACAGAGTTGTTCGCCTGTGTTAAGGGTATGGGCATCGTAGTCGGCCCCCGCAATGGTAAGGGTGCAACCTGTATTGCAATAAGCGGTAGTTGTTGGATTTGTGGCGACACTGGTTCCGCGGTCCTGAATGGTGGTTCCGTTTCCGAGGCCGGTCACAGTAAAGGCCAGGGGCGTGCCCTGCACAATGTTTAAGGAACCAGGCACGGTAAGCACCGAAGTGTAAGAGGAGGCGATTTGCGCCGCTGTTATGGTAATGGTTCCTATATAATCCAATAAATGCCCTTCGTCGTTGGACTTGTAAACATCCAATGCATAATTGTGGGGAGCGGTGCAACCCGGCAGACTATAAGCCAAGTTTAATTTGTCAACATCGCTGATGTAGGCTTGTGTAATGACCGGGGGCAGCATGCCGTCGTTGGCGCCATTGGCCACCTGAATGGGGTTGGCTGCGTGAATCTGCGTCTGGCGGACGATGGTGGTTTGTTTGCCTTTCAGGAGCAAAGCCCTGTCGAGGTTAAGCCCGATAAAGTAACCCACATACTGGGGGCAATTGGGATCGGAACAGGGCGAATCTTCGTATACTTTAAAGGAATAGCTGTTGGTGTTGGTAAAGCTGTTGTGGTTGTTTTGCGGGCTGTAACCCAGGGTATTGGTACCGATAAATTGTGGTTCAACTTTTACTTCGGAGCTGTATTCATCAATCCAGAAATTGGTGTTGTATCCGCTCAGTGCATTGGAATCGACTACCCAGTTTTTTTGCATCCCGTAAAAATCGATGGCCTCACTGCCGGTGAATACAGCGCTTTTGTATTCGTCGTGCATGATGAGGGTGTTTTTTTTAATGGACACGTTGTGGTTGGTTCCTTTTCCATTGTCGACCAGGAGCGGAAGGTAAAAATTATTAAAGGTGTTTTCCCTCACGTTGAGTCCCCCGGACAGGGTTTCAGTTCCACGCATCTGCAGCCACATAGCCACACAGTTCGGGTAAGGGTCGTCCTGAAAAACTTTGGTAAATTCGTTGTTGCTGATTTTTAAATTGGCCACAAGCCCTTCTACCGTAAAAATTATATGCGCCCCGTCGTAACCCATCATTTCCCTTAAAAAAGTATTTCCGGAGATGATGACATCGTTGGCGATAATGTGATCGGATGGATAAGCAAGGTAAAGGTTTAAGCCTTTGAGGTTTTTAAATGTATTGTTGGTAATGCTCAGGTTAGCCGTCCTCCCGCCATCCGAATTGTATTCGCTCCATTGTATTCCCATATCACCATCCTGAAAAGTAGTACCGCTAACCGACATGCTGGTGATTTCACTTGTATTCAGTATAGCCCCGCCGTTCATAAAACACTGGTAAAAGGAACAATTCTTCACTTCAACATTGTTGATGGAACTCAATACAAACCAATTGTCGACGTGGTTCTCATTCACATTGGAATACCCTTTGAAAGTGAGCGCTTCTATTTTAAAATGAAAGCTGTTGTTAACCGAAGGAGCGGCAATTAAAACACAATTCATCGCCAGTGAAGCATTGCCCGGAGTGCCCGCCACCTGTATGCCCTGTGGGCTAGTTGCACTGCTGTGTTTTATAAAGGTCAGGCTTCCGGCAGAGGCATCGGTAACAGCCAATGGTGCGCTGAGCTGAACAAGTGTATTGCCCACTGCGTTTACCGAAGAAATATTGAAGTAGACGGTAACGTTGTTGCCGGCACTGAGCTCGGTTTTGGCGAGGTCTAAAATATCGTCTAATTCCCCGCTGGCCGCTGTGCCTGTACTGCTCAGCGCAACGGTGTAACTAATGTTGCTTTGCGCCCGGAGAAGTGGTATCGCAAGTAGTGCGAACAATAGTGTGAGTAAAATAATGCGTTTGTTCATATTGAAATAAGTTCAAGATTTAAAATTCAAAATTTAAAGAACGATCACCGTTGCGATTCTCCCTCCTCTGCGGAACTCTGCGTTTTAATCTGCGTTGCTCTGCGAGAAATAAAAAAGCCATAAGCAAAAAGTAAAAAGCCATAAAACGATCCCGGTTACGATTCCATCTTCTGCGGAACTCTGCGTTTTAATCTGCATTGCTCTGCGAGAAATAAAAAAGCAAAAAGAAAAAGCCCTAAGCAAAAAGTAATAAGCCATAAAACGATCCCGGTTACGATTCCATCTTCTGCGGGGCTCTGTATTTTAATCTGCGTTGCTCTGCGAGAAATAAATCAAATTTAAAAGAACGATTCAGCTTAATTGTTCAGGTTAAAATATTTTTTTTGTGAAAAGGAACCGTCTGTGTGTTTGACATAAACGGTGATCCATTTTGCATTTGTTTTTTCTGCCGCCTGAATTTTTGCTTTGTAAGAAGTGGATTCTCCATAAAACCTCGCCACTTCCATTGTTCCGCTCATTACTTTGTTCAAGCCCCCTTCATGGACAACCGTAAAGGTTTCGTTTTTCACGTTGGTTCCATTCGGACTTGCACCCAATTTTATATAAATTTCTGAAACACTGGCGGGTTTATTTACGCTAAAGTAAGCCGCCAGGTCGAATTTAGGAGGAGCGGCGCTTTGTTGCCCCACTGCCTGGTGGTTGTTGAGCGGCATCATTTGCTGCATCTTTTGCAGGGAATCAGTTGCCTGTGTAAACAGTACATGCAGGTCGGAAACAATTAAAGAGTCCTGCGCTTTTAATTGCACTGAAAACAGCGCCAGACTAATTGTAAAAAGGACACTATATTTTTTCATGCTTTCGTATTATCTGTTAAAAAATTGCAAAGCCGGTTTTAATCAACAGTCCTCTTCACCCTCCTCTCTCCCCCCTCTCCCACTCTCTCACTTTCTCACTTTCTCACTTTCTTACTCTCTCACTTACTCAATCACCATATAATTAAACGAAGGTGTTGCATTCACCACTCCGTCTTTAAAATTAAGTGTAAAAGTAGTGGTTGTAGCTGCCACAAAATAAGTGCAAATCTGTCCTGTAGCATTGGCTGCCGAAATAACCACTATCGGGGCAACTGCATAAGCCTTGTTAAAGGTAATGGTCAGCACGGTGTTGGTGCCGGTGTTGTCGCCGGTGGTGGTGATGTTTCCTTTGGTATCGCTTGATCCGGTAGTAACAGCGGCAGCGGTAATACCGTTGGCTGTAGTAACAGCTATTGTTGGTTTGGTGGTTTGCTCGCTGCGGATGTGCCCGTCTTTTAAATGCACAAGTGCATTGGTACCTGGGGCATTGGTACCAATACCGAGGCGGTTGTTGACTTCATCGTAAGCCGAAGTACCCATTACAATTTTGCCTTTGGTGGCATTTGAGCTTGAGCTTAATGTCAGGTTTTCGGAAGCGGCTGTACCGCCCACCAGTGTTGTTCCGCCGGTTAAACCGAGGTTGTTGCCCAATACGCTGATTCTGCTTGGGGTAGACGTGGTGTAAAACAAGCGTGTCCCATCAAACTCAAGTGCTCCTGCTTCGGGTGTTGTTAAATTTGTACCGGCTGTAAGTTTTAAAGGGGCGGTGTTTGCAGTAGCCGTACCTGCTTTTAAGTGCAGGGCCGCTGTAGGCGTTGCAGTTCCCACACCCAATCTGTTGTTGAGCTCATCGTAAGCCGAAGAGCCCATGGTGATTTTACCTTTGGTGGCATTGGATGTAGAGCTCAGGGCTAAATTTTCGGAAGCGGCAGTTCCACCCACTAAAGTTGTTCCGCCTGTTATACCTGCATTGTTACCTAAGATGGTAATCCGGCTTGGTGTTGCATTTGTATAAAATAAGTTGGTACCATTGAACTCAATTGCACCGGCTTCAGCCGTTGTTAAATTGGTACCGGCTGTAAGTTTTAAAGGGGCCGTGTTTGCCGTTGCTGTACCTGCTTTTAAGTGCAGGGCGGCTGTAGGGCTTGCCACACCAATCCCGATCTGTGTTCCGTTATTTACCAATGCACTGTTGGCCACCCAGGTGGTGCCGTCGTGTCTTAATGTCTGGGCAGAAGTACCGGTTGGTAAACCAGCAGAAGCCGCGGTTAAATCAACTGTAGCGGCTCCTTTGCGGAATTTAAGGTTGGTACCATCGTACCATACATCACCGTCGTTGGGGGTGGTAGGGGCAGTACCGGAGCGAAGGCGAAGGGAAGCGGCAGAAGTGGTGGATGCTGCAACATCTAACGCAGCAGTGGGAGTGGTAATTCCTCCTATACCTACTTTCGAACCTGCTATTTTCATCCCAAGTACCTGTGAGCCTCCCGTTCTTGTAGTAAAATGCCAGGCACCTTCGCTGGAAGGTAATAGTTCTCCGAAAATACAAGCAAGGTCGTAGCTGCTTGCAGCATTGGTAAATGCAAAAGCCCTCGTGAGGTCGCCACTTTGCATAGAATGGTTAGCTGCCAGGAAAGAGGCAAAACTGGAATAGGTGGCCGAAGAGTAATCTCTTTTTACTACCAATGAATTGGTTGTTCCCGCACCATTGTTATCTACAAAATAATACTTGCCATAACTGGCATTAACATCGGCATTAAATGAAACATACCCATCATTCTGTACTTTAAATTTAACTACGCCAGCCGAAGTTTCCGCCAATAAAATATTATCAGTTGCATTGCCGGTTACGCCCATTTTAAAATGACCCACCGCATTAACTGAACTTCCCACATTAACACCAAAACCTGGATAAGTTGAACTGTACATCATTTTCACAGTAGGAGAAGAACTGCTGCCTGTGCCAAATACCCAATTGCCTGAAGAGCTGCCTGTGGTTAAAAAAGTCATGGCATTTAATGTAGCATTGTAACCATAATTCCAGGCTCCTCCTCCAACTTCAAAGCTCATTTTTTCACCTGTATACGAGGCGGCAGAACTTGTATTTATATACAATGGGTTTGACTGAGAGCCATCGCCCATACTTATTTTTCCATCGTTTCTTATATTCAATAAACCTGCATTTGCGCTGTTGCTCAGTTTTAACACATAATTTGTAGTTCCTGCATCTGTTCCTTTTAAAGTAGTGGTAGTTCCATCGTATTTTACATTGGCGCTGCTGGTAGCATTTCCATCCGCACCAAAATAAGTGACCTGGTTGGCAGTGCCTGTTAAACCGCCGGTAATGGCTTGTGTACTGAGGTTACCACTCGCATCGGCCACAACCATACGGGAGCCTGCCCCCGCTAAGGCATCGTGCCTTACTGTGCCGGTAGTGTGGAGTTGGGTAGCGGGGGAAGTGGTGCCAATACCCACATAATCCCCTAATAAATGTTTGGTGCCGGCACCGGTATGAATTACTAAGCCTGCATCTCCAGCTGCTGCACCTGCACGAACCTTCGAGTACAACTGTAAAGTATTCGTATTTGAAGAGGGTTCAATTCCAACAGCCATAGATATAACACCTTCTGCATCGGTTCCAAACGCATAAGTATTGATCCCGGCGTTTTTAATTTTAATAATGGCTTTGTCGTTTCCGTTTAATGCACCACCCTGAATAGAGCAGTCGTAAAGGCCGAAATGAGTTACTAAACCTACCTGTGTACCTATTGATGTGGTGATCTGGCAATTGTTATCGGCTCCAGGGACAGTAAAACTTAATATACGGGCTGCCGATGCATCCTCAAAAAAGCCAAGTGTATTGGTGGCAGAATTAAAATGGAACACGGATTTATTATCAGGCCCTTTAAAATTAAAATCTCCTTTATAGAACAAACCATTTGTAGCATCGTACGTTAAATTGGCACTGCTGGTAGCAGCTCCGTCAGTTCCAAAATAAATGATCTGACTGGCAGTACCCATTAATGAAGCTGCCGCTGTTAAATCAACTGTAGTGGTTCCTTTGCGGAATTTAAGGTTGCTGCCGTCGTACCATACGTCACCATCATTAGGAGTCGTAGGGGCACTTCCTGATCGGAGCCGAAAGGAAGCAGCGGAAGTTGTAGACGCAGCTATATCCAAAGATGCAGTGGGAGCCGATGTACCGATACCCAGCCTATTGTTGCCGGCTGCAAATCCAATGTGGTTAACCGCAAGTATATTCAGGTTGTCGTTTCTGAAACTATGGTACAGATAATCTGTATTATTGTATCCGCACATAAGTCCTGCCCCTTCGGCATTTAACATATATGTAAAACCATTTGATTTTAACTGCACATTACCATAACCCCACAATCTTGTATAACCTGTATTGTCCCCGTTTAATTCTAATTTATTGTCTTCATTTGCCTGAAGGGTTGGGCGCGCTGCTGAAATAACAAGCCCGTCAATTGTAAAGTTTTTAGTGGTCACTACCCCATCATTTCTGACAAGCAACAAACCAGTCCCGGTATTATCGCTTATATTCAGAGCCGATTTTGAGGCATCATTAGTCTCCGCTTTAATATGGAGTCTTGCACTTGCATCTGTTCCATTGTCAGCATTCGCGCCCAAAAACAGATTTCCTGCAGTTGATAATTGCATCATAGCATCATTATTCCCTGTTCCAAAACCTAAACGGGTATTTCCACACCTGATTAAAGTAAGGTTCTTGGCCTCTATACCTGTAAAGCTCAGTTCCTGAGAGCCTCCCCCATTAATACCAATTAATTTAAGAACCCCATAATTGTAGTTAAGGTTAGATACTGTATTTAAATTAACCTTAAATAAATTACTGCTACTATTGAATTCAATAAATTTTTTCCAATCCTGCGCAGGGTCTCCAAAATGAATATATCCATCATTCCTTATAAACAACAAACTACTACCGGCATTATCCGTCACGTTCAAGGCCGATTTTGTGGCGTCGTTGGTCTCCGCTTTGATTTCCAGCTTTGAACCCGGTGTGATGGTTCCGATTCCTGAGTTTTGTGGTGCCTGTGCAAAGGCAAAGGCCGTGCAAAAAAACAAGGCTAAAGTGAGGGATGAATGTTGTGACATAATGATTAGTGTTAATTTAAAAGTAAAAAGTTATTATAGAAAGCCATAAGTAATAAACAAATAAGCCATAAATGATTTGAGCTATAAGTTACAAGGGAGTTCAGCCATATGCCCGTTCGCCTTTTTCCGCTTTTTTATGACATTGCCAAATTTTGCCGCAAGGTTACTAAAATATTTTATAAAGTCAATACGTATTTTCACGTATTTTTGTCGCATTCCTTAATTTCAGGCAGACATGAAACTAAAATGAATGCTTTGTAAAAAACTTAGTCCCTTATTTTGAATTGTTTAGCTTTTCTTCAACTGGTTTTTTGCCCTTTGTATTTTTAACGTTAATTTTTTGAATTTATTATTTTGTCTGTGCTTTATTTTATTACTGGCCTGCACCCTTCATTAGCCGGCTGATTTCAGTCTGCGGGCGGGGAGTTTTTTGTCAAAATTAAGGCCTATTTTTCAGACAGCAGTAACCGTTCCCTCAGTTTTTGACACCTGCAAAATGCTGAAAATGGAGAATAAAAATGAAAGACTTATTCAAATAATGTCGACCAATATTTGTTTCTGTACGATAAATTTTTTTGTCTTGTTTCCTGCTGCGCTGATTAAAACGCAGACTTGCGCTAATGAATGATCTTCGGGAAATAAAAGATGATTCCCGACCGGAATCATTCTTTGAATTTTGAATCTTAAATTTTAAATCCTGGCTTTTAAAAACAAAACCCCCTGAACATACATTCAGAGGGCCTGGTTTAAAATTTTACTCTAAAAAACTACAACTAAGCTCTGTTTAATGTGACGCTTAGAACAAACACAGTACTACTATTATCCAGGTTCTGACTCCCTCACCTCAATCCCTTTGCTTTTGGCTTTTTACTTTTGGCTTAAAACTATTTGTTTACAATCACTTTATGCACCCTTACCTTGCTGCGCTGAACTTCCTGTATAAAATACATACCGTTGGCAAGGTTTTCGATATTCATGGTGTAATTGTTGGCTGCATTTAATTTATAGGTAGCCATGCTTTGCCCCAGCTCATTCCTGATGGAGTAAACTCCTTCACTATTGGCTTTGATTGTAAAGATACCGGTGTTCGGGTTCGGATAAATCTGCAAGTCAGAGTTGTCTGCTGCAATTTCACCAATGCCAACAGTATTTACTGTAGCACAAATCGAAGTATCGATACAACCATTATTGGTGGTTACAATAACAGCGTATTGTCCGTTGGCTGTAGCTGTGTAATTGGCTGTAGTGGCCAAATGGGCATTGTTGCTGCAATTGATCCATTGGTACGAAACAATTGTTACACCGGATACTAAGGAGCTTAAATTGGGCCCGCTTACACTCACCAGTACATTTACAGGCGGTCTGACGGTGAGGTGAGTTGTTACTACACTGTCGCAACCCATAGCCGATACCAGGTGATCGGTGTAAGTGCCACTCAGGGTATAGGTGTGTGTACCAACGGTCACGCTTCCTCCGGAACATACGGTACTGTTTTGTGTGGAAGAAATAATCCCCAATACGGTAAGCTGGGTCGTTACGGTGCTATCGCAACCGTTGTGGGCTGTAAACAGGTCGGTGTAAGTTCCGCTGTTGTGGTATACATGGGTACCAACTGTAATTGAATCGCCATGACACACAGTAATAGACTGAGTATGGATGTTGGCCGGCAATACGGTGAGCTGAGTTGTCACAGTGCTGTCGCAGCCGTTGTGAGCAGGGAATACATCGCTGTAATTTCCGCTTGTAGAATAATGGTGAGTTCCTACAGTGATGGTATCTCCTGCACAAATTGTAAACGACTGCGATTTTGTAATTGCAGGCAATACGGTTAAGTGGGTGGTGATCACGCTGTCGCAACCATTGGCAGCAGGCACGGCATCCGTGTATGTTCCGCTGCCTGTGTGTATACCTGTTCCTACTATTACGGTGTCTCCCGCACAGATCGTGAGTGTCTGCGAACCGGTAATGGGCGCCCTAACGGTAAGGTTGGTGCTTACAGTACTATCGCAACCATTGGCCGCATGCAGAACATCTGTAAATGTACCGGTAGTGGTGTGAATGCCTGTTCCTACTTTTACTGTGTCGCCGTAACATATTGTTAAGGTTTGTGTACCTGTTATAGGGGCCAGTACAGTCAGATGCGTAGTGACGGTACTGTCACATCCGCTTACTGCAGTCAATACATCGGTAAAGGTGCCGCTGCTGGTGTAGGTATGGGTTCCTACTGTGAGCGATTGACCTGCACAAAGGCTTAAAGTCTGCGTGCCGGTAATTGCATTTAAAATTGTCAGGTGTGTCGTCACCGTACTGTCGCAACCATTAGCGGCAGTCAAGACATCGGTATAAGTACCGCTTGTTGTATAGGTGTGTGTACCAACCGTTAAGGACTGGCCCACACATTTGGTACTATTTTGTGTAAATGCATTTGCAGGCAATACGGTTAAGTGGGTGGTTACCGTGCTATCGCAGCCGTTCACAGCCGTCAGCACATCTATGTATGTTCCGCTGCTTGTATACGTATGTGTACCTATTGTTACAGACTGTCCGGCACATTTGGTAAAGGACTGTGTTTTTGTAATAGCAGGTGATTGAGTAATAGTAACACTTGCAATAGCTATACATGAATTGACATCGCTAACTGTACAGGTATAGGTTCCTGCGGGCAGGTTGCTTGCTGTTGCGGTTGTTCCGCCAAGCGGAGCCCAGGTGTATGCTAAAGTTCCTGCCCCGCCTGTTGCACTTACTGTAGCCGTTCCGGTTGCAGCACCGTTACAAAGTACATTGCCGGAAGATGAAATTGTAGCAGCCGGGCCTGAAGCCGTTGTTATGTTAACTGTTTTTGTAATTGAGCAGTTGTTTGCATCGCTAATGCTTACCGTGTATATTCCAACACCAAGGTTCACTGCATTGGCAGCTGTACCTCCTGTGGGTGTCCATGCATAAGTATAGGAAGGTGTTCCGCCTGTTGCAAGTACTGTTGCAGTTCCGGTGTTGGCTGTACAGGAAGTTGTGGTAGTAGAAGTTGTTGCTGTGATCGCAGTAGGCTCTGTAATTGTTACAGCCTGTATTTTTACACAGCTGTTGGCATCGGTCACCGTGCAGGTGTATGTACCGGCTGCTAATCCGGTAGCGGTAGCAGTGGTGGTGCTGTTCGATGTCCAGGAATAGGTGTAAGCGCCTGTTCCACCTGTTGCAGTAACAGTGGCCGCTCCTGTTGAGCCACCATTGCAGCTTACATTTGTTTGCGAAGCAACAGTTGTATTGATGACCGCAGGTTCTGTAATTGTTACCGCCTGTATTTTAACGCAGTTGTTGGCATCGGTTACCGTGCAGGTGTAAGTACCTGCTGCAAGACCAGTAGCGGTAGCGCTTGTACTGCTGTTCGATGTCCAGGAATAGGTATAAGCACCTGTTCCACCTGTTGCTGTTATTGTGGCGGCTCCGCTTGAAGCCCCGTTACAACCCACGTTGGTTTGTGAAGAAACAGTGGTATTGATAACTGCAGGTTCTGTAATAGTAACAGCTTGTATTTTAACACAGTTGTTGGCGTCGGTTACCGTGCAGGTGTATGTACCAGCCGCTAATCCGGTAGCGGTAGCAGTGGTACTGCTGTTCGATGTCCAGGCGTAAGTATAAGCAGTGGTTCCGCCGGTTGCAGTTACTGTAGCAGCTCCTGTAGAAGCCCCGTTACAACCCACGTTGGTTTGTGAAGAAACAGTGGTATTAATAACTGCAGGTTCTGTAATAGTAACAGCTTGTATTTTAACACAGTTGTTGGCATCGGTCACGGTGCAGGTGTATGTACCGGCAGCCAGGCCTGTAGCGGTAGCACTTGTGCTGCTGTTCGAAGTCCAGGAATACGTATAAGCACCTGTTCCGCCGGTTGCAGCTATTGTGGCGGCTCCGGTTGAAGTCCCGTTACAGCCCACGTTGGTTTGTGAAGATACACTTGTATTAATAACTGTAGGTGCTGTAA
>JAHEYF010000006.1 GCA_023251755.1 Bacteroidota bacterium | reverse complement strand
ACAGGTACTGTACAGGTCTTTGTCTTTGAGTACGGCAGCTAAATGTTTTGTCTGCCATGCACTCTTAAAGATCAGTTTACGCATTTCGTTTACGGTGTCGCCTACCGTACCGTTGCGCCTGACTACTTCCTCCGTCCACACAGGGGCGGGGAGCATCTCCTCAAATG
The DNA here is from genome assembly GCA_023251755.1 of Bacteroidota bacterium. Taxonomy (GTDB): domain Bacteria; phylum Bacteroidota; class Bacteroidia; order B-17B0; family Aurantibacillaceae; genus JAHEYF01. The sequence goes on along the minus strand of JAHEYF010000006.1, from coordinate 3,054 downwards.
CTTTCCCATCCCTGCTGGCCCGAAGTGGGTTATCGTGGGCAACGTAACCGAGTATGTTTTGTATTTTTAATGCGCTGTTCATTGCTTTTTATTTGCCTATGTTCCATTCGTAATGTTGTGTAACTGAGGGCAGGGTAAGGTTGCCGACTTCTACACTGATCTCAATGTCTAAGGCTATTTTTGTTGTTTTACCCAATACGAGGTTTAATAAGATGCCTGGCAAATTGCTGAAAGGAACCTGTAAATTAATGCCCGTTATTGTTGTTCTGCCGTTGGCTTTGATGTCGTGTCGCCTACCGTCGGGTATGCTGTTGCCAACTGCATCACCGTTGTAAAGAGCTTTGAGGTTGGGGGTTTTAATGTTGTAACTGTTGTCTGTGGGGTTGTCTATGGCCACAATAATGTTAAGCCCTATTTTACCGCCTGTCGCTGTGGGCGGGTCAACACGGCTAATGCTGACGGTTATTTTTTCGCCTGTGTTTTTTAAACGGCTCAGGTACACCGCCCCGCCCCCTGCAAGCAGAAGGGCTAACCATCCGTAACTATTCATGGTCTGCCCCCTTCCTGTTTTCTTTTTGTCTGGCTCTTTCTTTTACTCGTACTGAATAATAATCCTGTAAGAGTTTAAAGCCAAACCAGACAAAGCCGCCTAAAATGGCCTTTATCACATAGTCCAGTACGCCTGTATAGTCAATGCCTGCAAACATGATGGCTCCGTACAGGAATAAATTAGACAGGTTGTCTGTGTGAAATTCGTTTTGAATTTGCTGATAGAATCGCATGGTGATACGTTTTAATTTTTTGTGCATGAAAAGTCTGTTACGACTTGTCGTTTGTTGTTTTTTGAGGAGTTTTTTTCTCTATTGCCTGACGGGGCAATAGGGTAAAGTTTTACAAGCCCTGCTTTAGGCAAGGCTCTTCATGAGGAGTTTTAAAAAGGCGGTGGCTCTTTTGCCACAATAAGACTAAGACAAGACGCTTGTTGGATTGTTACACCCGCCGAGGAACGGGGTGTTTTTTTGAGAAATGTAAAACCTTGTTTGTGTTTTGAGAAACACAGGTGCAGCGAGGGAACTGCACCTGTCAGGTTTTTACTACTTCTACATGGGATGGTAAAGGAATGAGTTTGAATATCAGGCCGACCTGACGGGGATCATAATAATACCCGGTAGGCTGGCCGACTTCCGCTCTGTATGGTAACAGTTTGCGGAGCATAATATAACGCGACACGCTATATATACCAGCGAGTTGTATTAAGGTGTAATCCCGCACACTTACTCGTCTTCTCCTTACGTTCTCTTGTCCATCTTGCAACATATCTATCTTCTTCTCGTAAGGATATTCTCATGCGTGTACTCTGTTTTTGGTTGGTGGTTCTTATTATTTTAACGGAGGGAATAAAGGAAAGTTTCAATGTTTTTTTCGGACTTAAAGAATTTTGTAGGATTTTTAAAGATTTTAAAAAGTTTAAAAGTCGTTTTTTGGCTTGTAAATATTGTTGTTATTGGGGTTGCAGGAATTTTTGTAAAAAAGTGATTTTTTTCTGAGTTTTTAAGTGGTAGGGATTTTTGTATAAGTGGTTAAACGGTTTTTAAGTTAACAGGTGTTAAATTCTTCCCGATTTTGAGGGTACTCGAACCCTGATTAGGATAAATGCAGATTTTTTTCAGGTATTTATTTTACTTTTGTCCGAAAAAATGAAGCAATTAAGTTTTGTGAGTAATTTAAAAATTGTGGAACGGCTGATTTTTCTAAAATCCACAGGCTCTGTAAAAGATCTTGCGGCTACGCTGGGAATGTCTGACAGAATGACTTTCAGGTATATTGATTATATCAAAAGTCAGGGCTTGAAAATAGAATATAATAGAAATATACCAAGCTATGTTTATGCTAAAAGCAATGAGCGCTTGTTGGTGGAGTTCTCTATTAAAAAAGTGAAGGTGAAGAAATGAAAAAATCGCAGTGTTAATACGGTTTACAGGGGGGATTAAATTAGTTGGGGCAAGGCTTTAACGTGATTTTACAGTACGTTTATTTTTCACGATTTTTTTTGCAGCCTGTTTCATTTTTCTATTGGCATATTCCCCTCTTTCGGCTGTTTCACCCGCAAGGGAACCTAAAAAAATGGGTTCTATCATGTCCTTTAAATCTTTCTGGCTGCTGATAATATTTTCAAGGCTTGCTGCAATATGAAATACTTTATCTCTTAATTCCCTTATGTCCAGCTCCCGCATAATATCACTCTTGTCCCTGAACAGGGAGAAAAAATTAAATTCCAATACATCGGAAATTTTAATTAATAGGTCGGTATCTATGCTCTTGCGGTTAAATATATCCTGTACGGTCTGGGGCGCTCTGTTTATCCTTCGTCCAAATTCGCTTTTGCTCATCCCAGAATGGTTGAGCTTGTTGAGTATGTATTTACCGATATGTTGTTTCACAGTACAAATGTGTAAACAAGTATTTGTTTTGCGGTTATATACGTTTCCGTAATAATGGTAAATACTTATGATATTTTAGTAAAATATTTATTGAATTTTATTCAACTGAAATACAAAGGATTACGCTATACTATCGTATTAGTGCAGGTTTTAGGCGAATATTTTCAGTCAAAAAATAAAAAGTGAAGGTTCAATTATTATATTTGCGGTGGTTAATATTTTAAGCTAAACAAAACAATGTTAAAAAACAATTCGATACTGCCACTTAAAGTTCAGTAATGGTTAAATTATCGAAAAAACATTGCAGATTATCGAAAAACAAAATACATTTGCTCAAACTATTGAATAAATAGTTTGATAAAAATATTAGCGATACTAATGTATCTCTCGTAGTAAAACCGAGAATTTTAACGAAGGAGAGAAACAGTAGCGGAGCGCACCTACGGGTGTGTTCTCCTTGCTGTTTTTAATTCTTTCAGGGTGCTTCTCGGTACCTACTACGAGTTAAATAACGTGCGGGAGTTACACACCCTGTTTTCTTGTACTAATATGTGTGACTTTTAAATGAAAATGGATTATATGATATAGTTATACTATAAGAAAACATTTGTTA
>JAHEYF010000145.1 GCA_023251755.1 Bacteroidota bacterium | reverse complement strand
CATTGTTGATGAGTGATGCGCCGGAATACGTTAAAATATGGTTGGTATTTGAAGACACTGTTACATCAAAAGTTCCGCCGCTGTTGATGGTGATCGTACCCGAACAGGTCACTGTTCTTGCCGTACTGTTGTTCCCGTAACGCAAAGTACCACTGATGCTTATGTTAGTTACAGTGATGTTGGAATTAATCGTAACAATGTCGCCTGTTTGTATAACAATATCATCTCCGCTGGCGGGTGCTACACCACCTGTCCAGGAAGCCCCTGTGGTATAATTTCCTCCTCCGGTTCCGTTCGATGTTTTAACAGCAGAAAATAAGCTGTTGCATAAAAGAATCAGAAAAACAAAGTAAACACTCGAAAAATAGTTTTTTTGCATACCCATAAAATATGCGCTAATGTACGATACAAAACAGCTTGTCGGTGCACTATTTCGACAGAATGACAGGAACAGCCGAGGGCTTTCTATTGGGGAACAGGGCTTGTGAAGAGATATTATTTTTTTTCAACAATATAAATTCCCCTTTCGTACGATTTTATGTAACTTTAATCGAATGTGAAAAACAAAAAAGACCCGTTCACGTATATTCTAACCTATACTTCCTTCTATGCAAAAAAAATACAAATTTATTTCGTCACTTTTATTTCTATGTTTGTTTCTGTTTTCAAACATGTTCTCCACCACAATCACCTCCAATGGTACAGGTGGCGGGGCATACAACACCGGTTCTTCCTGGCAGGGCGGGGTAGTGCCTTCTAATGGGGATAACATTGTTATTCAGGCCGGCGATGTAATTACCGTTGATGCAAGCCCTACCCTGGTTGATATAACAATCAGCGGAACATTAAGGATTGGTAACGATGCAACGGCGCGCACCATCACCTCTTCTGGTACCCTTACCATTCATAATGGCGGAACCTTTGATGTTGGAACAGCTTCCAATACCACACACACTTTTATCTACTCGGGTTCATCCATCGCCAATGCAGGCACCCTCGATTTTTCGACCGATGCCAACAGCCTTTGCGATGCGCAGTTTACCCGCAATGGCAATCAAACCATAAGCGGAAGCGGTTCCACCACCGATTTTAATGCCATATCCGCTGATCTGGGAAGCAATATCAACAATATACTGGAGTTCACCTGTAGTAACTTCACTTCTTCATTAAGTGGTTTTCTAAGCATCACCAGCGGTACTGTTAAATTCTCCAATTCAAATACACTAAGTGCAGTTGTTTATGCTGCAGATGCAACAATTCCGGCTATAGGTAAACTGAGCATGAACAGTTCAACCACCACCCTGGCTGTTGAAGGAACTTTAACAGTTAACGGTGCTGTGGAGGTCAACAGCGGAACCTTAAATGTGGGCTATTCGGCGGCTAACAAATCATTGATTGTAGCAGGCACATTAACACAAAGCGGGGGAACCATTAATTGTGGCGACGGCAGCAATGAAAGTCTGCTTTCGGACAATGGGACTTTTAATATTAGCGGAGGTACTTTAAACATAGCGGGCAGGTTTGAACACAACACCGGTTCATCCACTACTAATTTTACCATGAGCGGAGGGACTATGACTTGTACCACTGTGAGCAATACATCCAGCACAGCGCCCTTCAGCATAACTGTTACAGGTTCAACTTTTAATATGAGTGGAGGCACCATTGTTATCCAACGTTCAGGTGCATCCAATTCAGGTATTGTTATAACAGGCGCATCAGGTTCAACAGTTACTGCGGGTATTGTGCAAATTGGAAATGCAAGCACACCTTCTTCAAATACCATGTTGATAAATGTAAACGTATCCATTCATAATTTAACTGTCAACAGCGCCAACGCTACCGCACAATTAAATACCAACAACCTCGATGTAAACGGCAACCTCAGTATTACAGCCGGAACATTAGACGCCAATAACTTAAACCTGAATGTGGGGGGCAACTGGAGCAACTCCGGTACATTTACTACAGGTACCGGCACTGTTACCTTTGATGGTACTTCTGCACAAAGCATCAGTAAATCGGGCGGCGAAACTTTTTACAACCTGGCCTTTTCGAATGCGGGTACCAAAACACTGGGCAGTGCCATCACAGGCAATGGCAATCTAACCATCAACAGCAACGCCACAGTCGATGTAAGTTCATCCAATTATGCAGTAACAGTAAAGGGCAATTGGAGCAACAGTGGAACATATACTGCTCAAAGCGGAACAGTAACATTAAGTGGTTCTTCCACTCAAACCATTAGTGGAAGTTCCATTACCCAATTCTACACCCTTAGTGTAAGTAATTCAGCCGGTGTGAATTTAGGTTCTGCCCAAAATATTAAAAACCTCCTCAATGTAAGTGCCGGTGATTTTAACACACAGGGTTTTACTTTCACTTTACTTTCCACCTCCTCTTCACAATGCGCACGGGTGGGCTACCTCAGCTCCGGTACCTCCAACGTTATTGGTAACGTAACTGTTCAGCGTACCATCAGTACCGGTAACGACGGCTGGCACCTCTTATCCTCCCCGGTTGCTGGTTCTACTTTAAACGACTGGATGGATGATTTTTCCACCTCTGGTTTTCCGGGATCAGCTGCTCCGGGCTTTTCATTTGTGTCTATTAATGGTTACGATGAAACACAATTGGGTACTTATGATGTTGGTTACACCAATCCTTCGGGTGCAAGTGATGCCACGGGTAATGGCAAGGGCTATTGGTGTTATATCAGTCCAACGCCCGTAACTATTGATGTAACAGGTACCATCAATAAATTTACAGTAAGCCCCACTGTTACCTTTACAGATGACCCTGCAGTGAATACGGCTACACACGATGGCTGGAACCTGATCGGCAACCCTTACCCCAGTACCATCGACTGGGAAGCTTCCACCGGATTAAGCCTCACTAACGTCGAAAATATTTTTCAGATATGGAACGAAGCGAGTCAGCAATACGAAGGCTGGAACGCCAATGCACACACAGGGGTGAACGGACGTACCAGCAGCCTTATTCCGTCCAGCCAGGCCTTTTACATACAAACCAATGCCAGCAGCCCTTCCATTAGTTTTAACGAAAATATAAAAGCAGCAGGTTCTGACGAGTCTGTTTTGAAATTAGCCAACGGACGTGTTTTAAACAACAACAGTACTATGAGTTCTTATGTGCAATACCCCCAGTTTGTATTAAAACTAAGCGGAAACAATTACAAAGACGAAACCAAACTCCTCTTTACACCTTCGGCCACCACTGCATTTGACCAGGGTTACGACATGTCGAAATTTTTTAGCCCTACGCCGGGCGTACCCAACATCACCTCTTTGTCGGCCGCTAACGACGATTTAGTGTTGAATGTATTGCCCCAGCACAGCACCCTCAGCATCCCCATAAAAACCCTGGTGCAGGTTACAGGCACCTACACCATCAGCGCGCAACAATTTATTAATTACCCCGCCAGCGTTTGTTTAATATTAGAAGACAAACAACTGTCTGCCACCCACAACATCCGTACAGGTGGCGATTATACCTGCACCCTGTACGATACAACACACAGTGCCCGTTTTGTCTTGCACATTGGTACAGCCTTAAACAGCCACGTTGTACAACCCTTGTGCATTGGTTCAGCCAACGGTATTGCCGTTTCGCAGGGCAGCGGGGCAGGGCCTTTTAATTACACCTGGAAAAGTCTGGCTGGTTCAACACTGCAAAGCCATAACAATACTACAGGTGCTGATTCCCTGTACAACCTTGCAGCCGGCACCTACATTGTAACAGTTAGCGGCAATGGCGGCCTGTGTCCACAAATTAGCGATACCATTGTAATTACATCACCTTCACCCATCGTAAATACAGTTTCCGTAAGCCATGTAAGTTGCAACGGACTGCACGACGGCTCTGTACACATTACCAACACCGCAGGTGGACACAGCCCCTATACCTATCACTGGAACAACAACAGCAGCTCCACAACACTAAACAACCTTGGTGGTGGATCAGTGAGCCTTGTTACCACAGATGCCAATGCCTGCACGCATACCGATACCTTTGCCCTGCACATTACATACCCCGTTAGCGCTGCCTTTAGTTTTATTCAGGACACCGTTTACCTTTCACAGGCCGGGCAAATGAGCCTTAGCAACTACAGCAGCAATGCCACGGCTTACTTATGGAATTATGGTGATGGATCGTCAACTGAAACCACCCCCGATGCTGTTCACACCTTTACCAATACAGGCACTTACATCGTTACATTGGTTGCCTACAACGGCCCCTGTTCCGATACAGCTACCCATTCATTGCACATACTCGTTTCTCCCGATAGCACTACAACAGGCCTTGCCCATACCGGCAACCAGCTCAAAGACATTTGGATAGACTACAACAACCAAAGCAGCGGCCCAGGCCTCAACTTTAATTTTGAAAACGAAAACACCGTTGTGGTAGAGATCCGCAACACTGCGGGGCAATTAATCTCACAAGAGAATTACACGCACATCAAACAAACTAAAATCACCCTCAACACCCAGCCCTTTAGCAGTGGTATTTACCTGCTGTATTGCAAATACGGCAACAAAGTAAAATCATTTAAGCTCATGGTGGGTCATTGATTTTTGGACTTAGTTTTTAACTTAAGCCCCTGTTTTTTGTTTTCGAAGTACCTGTATATTTTCAAAACAAGTTCATCAAGTGGGCGCATGCTTTCTGAAATATCAATGTGCTTCGCCTCCTTGCTCAAAGCAATGTACTCTTCATACAAGGCTTCGCTGCGCAGGCTGTTTTCAAAACCCATCAGCTTAAATACCGTACTGCTGAGGTTCACAAAATAAGCACTGCTATCCATCCCCAGGTCATTAAGCCCATAAACAAGTTTCGAGTTAATCAGGTCATCCTTTATAAGCGAAAGGAGGAGTTCTTTGTTGGGATTTGTTTTCATAGTTAATTATTTATCAACAGGGATTGTATAATTAATAATTGCATAAATGTAAATATAAATTACATAAATGCAAACATAAATTGATTAAATGATTTACATATCTATAAGTTCAGCTTAAATATCTGTAACTAAAATGCAAGCAAACGGGCTTTATTTTAGTTATTTTGTAACATGGAAAGAATTAACAGAATAAAGGAAATATTGGTAATACAGGGCAAAACACAAATATGGTTAGCCGAAAAAGTAGGTAAAAGCACCACAACCATTGCCTCTATTTGCAACAACAAAACCCAGCCTCATTTAAAGGACCTGAAACGAATTGCGCAAATATTGGATATTGATATTCGTGAACTATTGGTGCCAACTAAGAAATAGTATTATGAAAATCTTAAGGCTAAAGAATGAGAATCGCAATTAAAAAAGCTTTTAAAATTTTCAAGTACCTGTCTGTTTTATTTACGTTAGTATATTGGATTGGTGTTATAATTGACGACTATGTTTTTATAGAAAAATATTGGGATACTCATTGGTTGGAATATATAGGAACCTGGTCTTTGTTTTTTTTGATCTATTTTTTAGTGTTTTCATTTTATTTTTGGTTTATTTCATTGACCATAATTTTGATTTACCACAAGCTGATAAAACGAACAAAAAAGCAGGCGGGTAATCATACTTAAATTTAACATCTCTGCCCTCGCTAAACTTGATGATTTTGTCTTCTGAAAAACGAAAGCTTTGTGTAGTTTTGTTACACATATAAAAGTTACGCATCATGCTTTGAGCCATCTGCAAACTCACAACGGAGATGCAAGAAACAAACTAACAAAAGACAAAACATGTTAACCTACACATTCACACCATTCCCGGTTCTAAAAACAGAGCGTTTAACTTTAAGGCAACTATCTGTTAATGACGACAAAGAGATATTTGCGCTTCGTTCAAGTGAACAAGTAAATAAATACATTGACAGAGATCCGGCTAATACCATTGAAGACGCAAGAAAGTTTATTGATAAAATAACTGAAATTGTCAGGCAAAACCAATCAATTTATTGGGCAATTACCCTAACCAATAACAGCAATTTAGTAGGAACAATTTGTTTGTTTAACTTTTCAGCCGAAAATCAACAGGCCGAAATAGGATACGAATTATTGCCGGCTTTTCAACAACAAGGAATAATGCAGGAAGCAGTGCCAAAAGTTATTGAATATGCACTTGCTGTTTTAGGACTAAAAACAATTGAAGCATGTCCCCATATTGAAAACGAAAACTCAGTAAAACTTTTAAGGAAACATAACTTCAAAAAACAAGAAAATATGAACAGTGATTCAAACGACATGTTTGTTATCTATAAACTTTTTTAATTTGGCAAGGCATCCAGGGTTTTGTGCAATGCAACTACAGAATGTTAAGCACAATTAAATTCCACAGTAAAATGTATCCATATCACAATAAAATAAAGCAGCGAATTAAGAACCATGAACTATCCGGATATGAATATGTGGATGCATACAAATCAATAAAACCATGTTTATTATTGTATTTTTCCACAGAACCCAAAATCAGACCTATCAGAAAGCATAGATTTAAAGAATATGAATTGATACTAAGCACAGCTTTATAAAACAAGAAAATAAAATGCCGTCAAAAAAAATCTCTTTATTTATTAAACGGCTAAGCCTTACCTTAATCGGTCTTTTTGCTTTTACAAGCAACAGCGTTTTTACTGATGACAACATACTGGCCTACACTGTAAATACAAAAACACAGGATCTTCAATTGTATTGGCGCAACGATAAAGCGCAAGCTTTTAAAAGCATACTCAACTTAAAAACCTGGTTAGAAAATAAAAACAAAACCCTCGTATTCGCCATGAACGGTGGTATGTACAAAGCCGATGGCACACCCCAGGGTCTTTTTATTCAGAAGCAAACAACTCTAACACCATTAGACACCACATCCGGCAAAGGAAACTTTTACCTCAAACCCAACGGTGTTTTTTACATTACCACCGATAAGCAGGCTGTAATATGTCCAACAAATAATTTTGTAAACAAGGGTACTGTACAATACGCCACCCAATCGGGCCCCATGCTGCTGGTAGAAGGAAATATTCATGCTGCTTTTAAAGAAGCATCAACAAATTTAAACATCAGGAACGGTGTTGGTATTCTGCCCGACGGACGGGTCATCTTTGCTATGTCCAAACAAGCCATCAACTTCTACAACTTTGCCACTTACTTTAAAAACCTTGGTTGTAAAAACGCCTTGTACCTCGATGGTTTTGTATCGCGCTGCTATTTGCCCGGGCACAACTGGCTGCAAACCGATGGCGACTTTGGGGTAATTATTGGGGTAACTGATAAAAAGAAGTAAACTATTCAGGTCGAAATCCTGTTGCAATAATCATTGCAGGGCTTTGCGATCCCCAGGGGCTATATTTTGTAAAATGAGCGTCCATGTGATGATGAATAAAATAATTTGGATTTACTGTAACAAATTAAAGTACTCAATCGTCCTACGTAAAATTTAATTAAATAATCAATTATGGAAAATGAAACGAACCCGCTTAAAAACACCGCAAGATTTGCCGGACTGCTGTATCTTATTTGGGTCATAACAGGTATATATGGCATGATGTATATACCCTCACAAATTATTGTGCGGGGTGATACAGTTGCTACTGCGAACAACATCCTTTCCAATGAATTTTTATTTCGAAGCGGCATCATGAATGACCTTATCAGTAGCATCGTCTGCGTGTTTTTGATATTGGCACTGTATAAGTTACTAAAGCAGGTGAATCAGCCCAGGGCTGTACTTATGGTTGTATTGTTGATGGTAACCATTCCGGTGGTTTTTATTATGGAAGCACTTAATATTGCCTCTCTGATGATGCTAAAAGGCGAAGTATTGAAAACATTTGAACTTAGAGAAAGACAAGATTTAGCTGCTTTTTTCCTTAAAATTAACGATTACGGAAGTATGACCTTAGAAATGTTTTGGGGGCTTTGGCTTATTCCATTTGGCCAGTTGACTTATAAGTCGGGGTTTATTCCACGAATATTGGGGGTATTTCTAATTCTCAACGGTGTAGCTTATATCGTACATAGTTGTGCATACCTGCTTTTTCCTGCCTATCAGATGCTTGTTTCACAAATTGCAATGCCTTTTTGGATTATAGGGGAAATTTCAATAACACTGTGGTTATTAATTAAAGGGGTAAAAAATAACATACCAGCAATTGACAAAGCTTAACGAAGGTACAAGAGATAGTCTTTAACAAAATAGAACAGAAACTCAAAAAACCGGGAGATCTTGAAACACCATCGGTCTTGAGAAGCTTGAATTAATTTTGGCCCCAGCCATTCAAACTATAATTTTGCCTGTGCATAGGTCTATTCGTACTTTAGCAAAATACATGAATAGCTAAAAATACAATGCCGGTAGAAAAAATCAATTATCAGTTGAAAAACCTGAAGAAATTCAATTAATAATTGTCTGTTTATTCCCACAAAACTGCTTTTCAGGCCATTATTAGGCTCATCCCTGAATTGTTGTTAAATTTAACCAGGGATCTTCGTAGAATAAAACATGAAAAAATTTGCCGGATAATTTATTTTTTCGTTAATTCGTTTTTCAGTAAAGTTTGTTTTTTTAAACAAACAAATAATAACAAAGACCTCCCCCGAAAATTTAAATTGTAAAGTATAAAGTGTTTTTCAGGCATTTTGTAAAATTTGTGTCTGGTAGTTTTTTCTTCCTCCCCCTTGTTTTTCTTCCCCCGCTTTTGTATTTGGCCTGCATATTTTTCAATTACCACTAATACGACCACCATGAAAAATTTACGTTTCCATAAAAAAAGGCCTTTGCATTTGAGGCGACCCGGCGTTTATTTTGAATTTTGTTTGTTGTTTGAATCTATTGTTAATACTGATACAACCAGGTTTACCCGGGGGCTTATAGCGGTACTGTTTTTTGGATTTTTGCTGGCGAACAATTTAGTTGGTACTAATACAACTGTATGGAAAAGTAAAGGAACAGTTCCATCAAAGTTTAATGTAGAGAAGAATTTTTTTGTGGAAAATATTGGCCAGTATAACATCCCGGGAAATGACCGGGTGTTTTATACCGCACAGGTGGGAGAGCACATCTTGCATTTTACTTCAGGTGGAATTGTATTTGAAAAAAGAATAAGCGGATCAAAGGAAGAACTGCATGAAAGAATGGAAGAATTAGAGGAGGGAAAAAAGGTAGCACTGTACCGCTCTGAATTTTTACACCTTGATTTTGAAAAGGGAAGCCCTGCTCTTTCCTGCATGGGAGAGGAGAAAGAAATATTTTATTGCACTTTTATTGACAACACAGGTCAACAAAGCCTGAACAGGGCCTCCTGCTATAAAAAAATCATGTTTAAAAATGTATACAACAATATTGATTTTGAATTTAGTTTAAAGGAAGGTGGATTAAAATACAATATTATATTAAATCCGGGAGCAGATGTGGCCGATATAAAATTAAAATACAGGGAGGCGAATTCAATTGTTTTAACAGAAGAAGGTCACCTTAAAATGCACAACAAAGTATTTGATCTGAGCGATCAGTCACCTGTAAGCACTGACCTCACCGGCCAGGTGCAGCTGGCTTCTAAATTTAATATAAAGAACAACACGGTGTCATTTGTATTGGATGCATACAATCCTTCTCATAAAGTAATTATTGATCCCTGGCTGGTATTGACCAATACGGGTACAGCCTATACCCCTTATGAAATTGATTGCGACAATGCAGGAAATGTTTATGTGTCCAGTGGTGGGATGAATATTCCTGAATTAAGGAAATACAATTCCTCCGGGGTTCTTCAATGGAACCTGAGTTCAAATATTACGAATGGCGACATTGCAGTTAACCGGAACAATGGGGACGTATACATGTCCGGTGGTTTTGGAGCAATTGTATATAAAATCAATACAGCCGGTGTATTGATGGCAACCAATGCCAACGCAAACAACCCCGCAGAACTTTGGCACGTTGAATACGATCATTGTGGCAATCAGGTGGTTATTGGAGCAGGCGGTTCAACTCCTTTTTTCCAGGGAGCTTATGCTGATCCGGCCCTTGCAAATGTTAACGGGGTCAACATGGTCAACGCCAACGAGGGCAATCACGACGTAAATTCTGTAGCGCTGGATCCAAATGGAAAAAGTTGTTATATGCTTATTACAAAGTCTATAAGTGGTAGTAATTTATTTCAAAATGTTTTATTAAAAGTCCCTCTTGCCGGTCTTTCCCCTACAGCCTGGCAGGTTCCCAATGCACATGCCTATGAAGAATTTGGTACCCCTTATAACATGTCAGGGACATTAAACGGAATGGCCTGTAGTTGGAAATACCTCTATACTTATGATGGGAATACATTAAAGCAATGGAACAGACTAACAGGAGCAATGGTCAATTCTGTTGTTACGGGAGGGACTTTTTACCAGACTTCCGGAATTGAAATAACAGACTGTGGGGTAATTTATGTGGGCGTTGACAACCAGGTGAAGTCTTATAATGAAAATTTAGTTTTACAGAACACCCTGCCTTTGAGCGGTACCTGCTACGACCTGGCCCTTGGAAAAAACAATGTGTTGTACGCCTGCGGATTGGATTTTGTGCAGGAAATCGCCTTGCCTGTTCCGCCTTTCACGCTGGTTCATACTGATGAATCCTGTCTGCATCACGATGGTACTGCCGGTATTCAGTCCTGTGCCAACCTTGATTCCCTGCATATATTGTGGACGCCGGGCGGGCAGACAACAGCGGCCATAAGTGGATTGAGCAGCGGCTGGTACAAGGTTACTG
>JAHEYF010000144.1 GCA_023251755.1 Bacteroidota bacterium | reverse complement strand
GCCACATCGTGTACATTTTTAGCCGAGAATTTCCAGGTTTTAAAAGTACCGTCGGCTTTCACCATTTCAGAGGGAGGTGAATTCCAGGGCTTGGTTTTAAAATTAGAGAGGTCTAATTTTTCACGCAATTCAATGGGCAATACTTCGGGTTCATTAATCATCACCCCTGTTCCGTCTAATATATAATTGTTGGGTACGGTCAATTCCACATGAAAGGAACCGAAATCACCATAAAACTCATGGTCCATGTGCTGCTCAGTGTCCCATCCAAATTTGCGGTCGTATACCGAAATACGCGGGTACCAATGCACCATGTCGTAATGCTTATAACCCGAGGCATCAAACAACTTCATGCGGTTGCGAATGGTTTCTTTATCGAAATAGGTTTTGAATTTAATTTTAAATGTTATAGACTCCCCTGATTTTAAAGGCTTTTCGAGAAACACCTTTAAAATGGTGTTGTCTAATTCTGTTTTCAAGGCTACACCTTCAGATGTAAGACTTTCCACCTGTGTACCTAAATTTTGTTCGCGGTATTTGCCGTATTTAAGTGTATAGTTGTTGTTGCGGTACAAATCACTCAGGTACGAGTCTTTGGTTTGAGCATTGCTGTAAAGGTGAAAATAAACAAAAGGCAATTCATCCGGGGAATTGTTCCAGTACATCAATTCTTCTTCCCCGTCAACAATATCTGTTTTATCGTCAACACTGGCTTTGATGTTGTAGTGTACATCCTGCTGCCAGTAGCCTTCAAAAGGTTTTCTGTTTTTCCAGTAATAGGCATTGGTAGCTGAACGATAATCGAGGTGTTCGTTTTGTGAAAACGTAAACAGTGGGAGCAATACTAAAAGAAGGAGAATCCTGTTCATAGAGGCTGTTTTTTTAAGAAGCCTAAATTAACAAAAAAACCAGGTTCTTCCTTAGTTTAAAAGTTGGAAAGTTGGAAAGTTCTAAAGTTTAAAAGTTGGGTTTACGGATCGCCCTCTTTTAACTTTTAACTTCTTACTTTTGACTTAACGAAGTTACAACGGCATTTTAAACGGCACCACTTCAAGAATAATATTAAATCTTTTTCTTCTTGCATACCGATAGGTCTGATTGCTTGCGTCGAAATAAAAATCAGCCCCCATTTTTCTGAAATCATACAGGGCGTTGCCACAAGCCCTGGCATCTTTCATTTTCAGTTTTTTATAAAGAACCTTTGTCGGGCCGGTATTTTTATCATAAATGAGTTCATCGACGCGATTGAACAGAATTATCCTTTTCAGGGTAACATCCTTAATTTTTTTATACAATTGAGTGGGCGGCACAATACCCGGATTGGTGTTTATTTTGGCGCGAAGGCGAAAACCGGTTTTGTATTCGAGGCGGTGCTTGTCGAAATTAATTTTTACCGGAGTACCCATTTTTTCCATCATTTTAAAATAAGCATACAGCCTCCTCCTCGATATCTTCAGTTGCTTTGCTAATTGTATCATACTTCCTTCTTTTTGCAGAAGGATGTGCGTATCTATTTTTTGTAGAATGTCAATTCTGTCAAGTAGTTTGTTCATGATGAAAATATTCGGTCAGCAAATATAGTGTATATACAATTATAACTTCAAATCTATATTAACAACTTAATAACAGAAATGTCTTAGTGCCTAAAAAACGGAACTGCCACATTGCATTCAGATTGCAAATCAATTGGCCTATTTTTTTGATCTGAATATTGGATTCAATATCTTAGCAAAAATAAACCAGCTGAATAATGAACGATGGTGTGAAACAGATAGAAGATCGCTCCGAAGCATTAAAACTTTTAGGACAGGCTTATGAAATCCTGAACAAAAAAAGTTCGTGGAAGGGTGAAGACAGGGAGATTATGCAGATGCTGGAGAAAATTCTTTTGCTCCGGAACAAGCAGAACGACATTCAAAAAGCCTTTGATTCCTTTGGAGAAACAACTGCATCAATAGTAGAAATGGATTTTTCGAAAAGGGCAGTTTTACCTGCTGCCTTTGCTGACGAAGCAGATATTTTTAATTACTTTTCCCAATCCCTCAACTTTATCTCTGAGGAATTAGAACAACAGGCCATTTCAAAAAGCATTGCAGATGCTATTATTACTAAGCTTTCCGACAGCGCCTCCATACTTGTATGCAACCCCAAAGGCCTGGTTTCATTTGTGAATAAAAAAGCAGAAGAAGTATTCGGACTCCAAAAAGAACAGTGGCTGAACAGCCCGGTTCAAAACCTTTTTAAAGATTTTAAGGCCATTCAGCATCAATTGGAAAGAGACGGGGAAATCAAGGGTATGCCGGTTCAATTGTATGAAGATGCTGAAAATTTCAGGCTGCTGAATGTGTCCCTGATAAAAAATAAAAGCGGCAAAACCGAAGGGATCAGTTATATACTTGATGAGAAAAAACAAGCAGCAGGCCCCACTGTTCTATCAAAACAGTTTAAAGAAACGGAACTGGAAAGCTTAGTAAAAGAATACCGCTCCCTTTCTAAATTCTGGCTTGAACAAGGCACCTCTTTAACCTCCGAAGAAGTGTTCGCCATTGACCAGCATTTGAATAAAAATTCCAACAAAGCTTCCGGTAAAAAACTCAGCAAATCTGATCAATTGATTCAGAAAACATATAACATGGCCCTGCAAAAATTAAATCAGTCTATACACCAGTACGACAACTGGGTTATAAAAAAGGCCATTGATTTAAAAGCGAAAGACACGAAAGGTGAATTTAGTCAATACCCTAAATTACCCAAGGATATTAACTACTCCAAACCGGAAAAAAAGATCAATGAATTGCTCAGGGAATATGATTTTTTATGGAAAACATGGGTAGACAAACACGTTTTACTTTCTGCAAAGGAAGAATTAGCCATCGATTATTTTCTGAACTTTCGCTCACACGAGGTGTTGGCCACACAACTTAAATTACCCGAAGCAGGCATCCGCTTTACATACGAAAATGCAGTCCGCAAACTGCGCTTTTCCCTTCAACGTTACCACAGCTGGATAATTATGAGGGCGCTTGAGTTGAGCCGAGTAGTAAAAGACGAAAATAAGGAAGCCCTGAACCGCTTTCTAAAAACACCTTTATCAGATTCAGACCTTCCGGTACCGGTTATACAATTATTAGAATCTGCGGATTATAAAACCCCGGAAGACCTGATTACCAAAGCCAGTATCAGGTCCTTGTCGAAATTAAGAGGGCTGGGGGCAGCTAAACTAAAAACTATTCTGAATTTATTTAAAAAAAACCACAGCGATCATTTACTTAAGAAAGCCTAAATCATCACCCGTTTTTAATTTGCGTTGTACTTAAATTTCTCTAACCACAAAATAGCTTCTTCTTTATTTTCAAAAAAACGGGTGGGTATTTCGGGGCGGTTGATGCGTATATAAATATTGGCCATCAATTTCGTTAATTGATTTTTCACCAATATGGCTGTGGCATTTAATAATTTTACAGCATCGCCGGTAGCCATGTATTTTCTGGCTTCCAAATCAACTTTTGCCAGTTTGCTTAAATCAATAATAAAAGGGCGGCTGATGCCATTGGAAACTTTTAACCTGTCAGCCACAATTTCTTTTGCATTTTCAAGTGTCAGTATTTTTAATTTTTCCTGAAGCACTGCAAATAGGATTCCATCTTCAATCCACAGCTCAATTTTGTCATTTATAACATGTGAGTCTTTCATTTAATTTTTTCGGGGGTCTTATGTTTTACTAACCAATTCAAGGCTTCGTTTTCATTGCTGAAATATCGCATAGGTATATGATGAGGCTTATTCACCCGCAGGTAAACATTTGCCGCTAATTTCGCAAGGTGGTTACTGGTGAGTATAGCTACTGAATTTACAAATTTCAGCGCATCTCCCTCACCCAGGTAAACACGTGCCTCCCTTTCAACACTCAGCATATTGCCAAGATCTGTCAACAAGGGATAGGATTGATTGTTAAATGATTTTAACCTTTCTTTAACCAGTGTTGTAGCAATTTCAAGCGTAATTTTTTTCACAGAAGGTCTAATGGCACAACAGACGATTCCGTTATGGATCCAAAATTCAGCGTATTCAGTTTCAAGACAGGATTCTTTCATTGAATGAATTGTGACATTCTATTTCAGACAAAGATATTGAAAAAACGATAGCTTTTTATTCCCGGTTTTTCATGTCCTATAAGCTTAAAGTCACTATTTTTATTGTCTATATAATCCGGATGAGTACGAATTAAACTAATTTTTCTAAACAGCTCTCAAAAAAAATATATACTTTTTATTTTAAGCAACCATCAAGTCAAGTGAAAACGCAAAGTTAAAACTCAACCATGAAAAAAGACCTGCTGAACCTGATTAATGATATTATTTCGCTTGGAAAGCGGGATGGAATATTGCATCACATTACTGAAGACCACACTTACAATGGCCGGACAATAAAACTGAACGGGAAGGAAGTCATTAATTTTGGTTCCTATAGTTACCTGGGCCTGGAAACAGACCAGCGTTTAAAAGACGGGGCCATCGATGCGATCCAGCGTTTTGGTATACAATACCCCTCGTCGCGCAGCTACACGTCCTGTACACTTTATACAGAATTAGAAACTTTAATACAGCAGCTATTTAAGGCCCCGGTTGTGTTGGCCACCTCTACTTCATTAGGCCACCAGGCGGTTATTCCTATACTGGTGGAAGAAGGCCATGTGATTATACTCGATCAACAGGTGCATAGCAGTGTAAGGTATGCCGCTGTAAATACCCAGCACGAGGGTGTAGTTGTTACGGTTGTACGGCACAACAACTTAGAAGAGCTTGAAAAAAAAATTATAGAACTTGCACCCAGGCATAAAAAAATATGGTACACCTGCGACGGGGTATACAGTATGTACGGCAATTGCGCACCCTTAAAAGAATTAATAAAGCTGCTGGATCGTTACCCTTCGTTTAATTTGTATGTAGACGATGCGCACGGAATGTCGTGGACAGGGATGAACGGGGCAGGTTACGCACTCAGCCAGGTAGATCTGCACCCCCGTATGATTTTGGCCACTTCGCTGAACAAAGCCTTTGCAGCAGGTGGAGCCGTTTTTGTAATTCCTGATGCAGACTTGTGTGAAAAGGTAAAAAACTGCGGCGGCCCTTTAATTTTTGCAGGCCAGCACCAGAATGCCGCATTAGGGGCGGGTATTGCCTGTGCGAAAATTCATTTATCGGACGAGATAACTATACTGCAAAAAGAATTAGCGGATAAAATAGCCTATTGTCAAAGTCTGCTGGAACAACAGCGTTTACCCCTGGTTTCGAGCCCCGACACACCGGTTTTTTTTATTGGTCTGGGCCTGGCCCGTGTGGGCTACAACCTTGTTAAACGTATGCTGGATGAAGGCTATTTTATGAACCTCTCTATATTTCCGGCTGTTCCTGAATCCTGCACGGGGGTTCGTTTTAGTATTACACGGCACCTTGGCTATACAGATATTGAAAACATGGTTGCATCTTTGGCTTATCACTTTAAGGAAGCTTTAAGAGAAGAAGGGCGCGGTATAAATGATATTCAACGAGCCTTCCGCAGGGTTGCTAATTTTCAGGATATACTAAACGCTTCGCAATTTACTGAAAGTGTGACAAGTTCAGGGTATTCAATTCAGTGTGAAAATTCCATTGAACAAATCCCGGAAGAAATCTGGAACAGGTTTATGGAACCTATTGGCATGTTGGATTGGAAAGGGCTAAAGTTTATTGAAGAAACTTTTAATAACAATGATGAGCCCGAAAACAACTGGAAATTTTATTATTACATCATACGGGATGAAAAAAAAGAAATAGTGCTGATGACTTATTTCACCCTTGCTATTTGTAAAGATGATTTGCTGTCTCCGGTTTCAGTATCCAAAAATATTGAACTTCAACGTTTAACCGATCCATACTATTTATGTTCAAAAACTTTCACGATGGGCTCTCTTTTTTCGGTGGGGCAACATTTGTACCTCGACAGAACAAGAACTGGCTGGAAAGATATTTTGATGTGCCTGCTGGATACAATATGGAACCGGCACGAACAAGCGGGTTCCAATGTTTTAATATTAAGGGATTTTAATACTGAAGATACTGAGTTAAGGGAGTTTTTTTTAGCACAGGGTTTTATAGCCTCTGAAATGCCCGATACAACTATTGTGGAAAATATAGAATGGGAAAATACTGTTGATTATTTAAACCATTTTAAACTAAAAAAACGCTACGCCTTAAAACGTGAAATTCTTGACTATGAAAAATTTTATGAAACAAGCATCGTTGATGCTCCTTTACCGGAAACTGTAATGCAGTATTATGAACTTTATAAAAATGTAAAAAATAAAAGTCTTGAATTGAACAGTTTTTCTTTTAGTCCGGATTTAATTCAACACATTGTCAAACATCCTCAATGGGAGGTTATTGAGCTGAAACTAAAACATAAAATGGTTGGCAGTAGCAAAGGTGACCTATTGGTTGGTGTATGCTTTTGTTATAAAACAAAAAGCAATTATAGTTTTGTATTGGCAGGAATGGATTATGATTATCTGCTTTCCCATAATGTTTACAAACAAATGCTTTGGCAGGTTATTAAACGGGCCAATGATTTAAAATTTAAAAAAATTAGCCTGGGCCTCACCGCTTCCCAATCAAAACGTAAAGTAGGAGGAAAAGCCTTGAAACAAGTAGCTTATGTACAGGTTAAAGACAAATACAATGTTTCAGTAATTGCGGCCATGTCTAATCAAAAACAACTGGTTTAATTTTCCGGCTATACACGTACACGTTGAACTAAGAACTAAAGATTAGCGCCCTTCCCTCTTCCACCTTCGGTAACACTGCATGATGGGTTCATACAGGTCGTAGCCCTCGTGGGCAATAATAAAATCATTGCTTACGCTGTAACAGTATTTCCTGAATTTTTCGAAGTCGATGTTTTGATCCCCGGTAAGTTGCCGCAGTATTTCGGGGTTGAATTTATGGGCCACCTGTTCTTCAATAAAAATCTGCTCGAAGATGGCCGCTAATTTTCGATTTTCACGGCCTTTGCGGCTGTATTGCTCATACAGGGCTGTAATGGGGCTGGCAAAAGCCTCAATGTTTCTGGCACGCGGGCGGTGAATAATCCGCTCCATGTATTCCCTTTCATGAGGCTTAATTTTAAAGGCGGTGGCATCAAAAGCAGCCAGTGTTATGATGGCTTTCACCATCACTACTTTTAAATTCTGTTTGATAGAATCGTTTACATTTTTAATGCGGCTGATCAATACTTTTTTGCGCACAAAACCAATGTATGAAAACACGATTGTATCGGCATCGGTTCCGCTGATGTTGTACTTCCCGTTGTAATCACTCATACAACCATTGCCCGTACGCAGGTTAATGGCATACGCAAAAGGAATAACAGTACTGCTGTCTTCTTCTACAATGGTTCCCTGTATGGCAAAGATTTTTTGAGCAAAACTACTATAAGCAAGAGCCAACAATACGAAGAGTAAAAGGCCTCTTATTTTTATATACTTGTGTAATTGCTTCACTTCCTGATTCTAAATTCAAATTCCTTATCCCAACTTTCTAACTTTTCAACCTTCTAACTTTCTAACTTAAGTCCCCTACAAAAGAAAAAAGATTAATCCGATGTTCTAAAGTTAAGCTAAAAACTTTTCCACAAATCGTTGATAAAATAAAAATGGGCATTTTAGATTTATTTAACAAACCAACGCATTAAACCTTAATTTTGTTGGCATTAAGCATGGAAAAATTTATTGTATCTGCCCGCAAGTACCGCCCTCAAACCTTTAGAACGGTTGTGGGTCAGCAGCACATTACCAATACACTTAAAAACGCCATCTTAAACAACCACCTGGCCCAGGCCTTTTTGTTCTGCGGGCCGCGTGGGGTGGGTAAAACAACATGTGCCCGTATTCTTGCAAAAACAATTAATTGTTTTAAGATTACCAGTGAAGGTGAAGCCTGCGACCAGTGTGAATCCTGTTTATCGTTCAACAGCGGGGCTTCATTAAATGTTTACGAATTGGATGCCGCCTCCAACAACTCGGTGGACGATATCCGCAACTTGGTTGACCAGGTGCGTTTTGCCCCGCAATTGGGCCAGTACAAGGTGTATATTATCGATGAGGTCCACATGCTTTCAACCTCAGCCTTTAATGCTTTTTTAAAGACCCTTGAAGAGCCACCCAAACACGCTATTTTTATTTTAGCCACTACCGAAAAACATAAAATACTTCCCACCATCCTTTCCCGTTGTCAGATATTTGATTTTAACAGGATCAAGGTGGAGGACATCTCACATCACCTGGAATACATTGCTCAAACAGAAGGAATAAGTGCCGAAGCAGATGCCCTGCATGTTATTGCACAAAAAGCCGACGGTGGTTTGCGCGATGCCTGTAGTATTTTTGACCAGATGGTGAGCTTTGCCGGTAACCACCTTACCTACAAAGCGGTTCTCGAAAACCTGCATGTACTCGACTACGATTATTATTTTAAAGTAAGCGATGCCCTGCAAAATCAACGCTTACCGGAAGTGATGCTGATTTACGATGAGATTTTAAAAAATGGTTTCGACGGGCATAATTTTATTGTTGGCCTGGGCGAACACTTCAGGAATTTACTGGTATGTAAAGACGAGACGACTATTCAGTTGCTGGAAGTGAGCCAGGGTGTAAAAGAAAAATACAAGCAGCAGGCACAAGCCAGCCCTGTTCCTTTTTTATTAAAGGCCCTCGGAATTATAAACCGCTGCGACATTCATTACAAAGTGGCCAAAAACCAGCGGCTACAGGTAGAAATTGCCCTCATGCAAATGAGTTATTTAAACGCTCCATCACTTGATGGAGAAAAAAAAAAGATGAATTAGATCCTGAACAGGTTCAACAGCCTGCAAAAACAAGTCCTACAGCCCCTCCTCCGGGATTTCTGCCTCAGCAAAACAACGAAAACACGGTTAAAATAACACAACGCCCTGTTACCTCTTTTAAAGACCTCAACATTAAAACCGGCTTTAGTTTAAATCAGGTAAAAGTTACTGACCCCAAGCTAAACCCTGATGTGCAGCAAAAAACTGATGGGACAGACGCGGTTGTACCTGTAGAACAGGTCAACGAAAAAATTGAAGAAGCACGCGTACAGGAAGTTATAAGGGCTTACGCAGAACAAAAATTAGTAACGGGTGCCCGGCAATTACACACTACGCTTACATCCATACCTACTTCACTAAAAGGCGATACCTGTGTAGTAATAACAGTTGAGAACGATGCGCAAAAAGAAAATTTTCAGGTGTATAAACAGGAACTACTTGATTATTTGAGAAAGGAACTAAAAAACACAAGGCTTACTCTTGACCTGATAGAAACACAAAATAGTACGCAGAAAAAAGCACATACCCCGCTTGAAAAATTTGAAAACCTGAAAAATAAAAACCCGCTTTTACTCGAGTTTAAAAACAGGTTCGGTTTGGAAATTGATTATTAAAAATAGTTTATTCGCTCATTCGTTCACTCGTTTATTCGTTCATATTTACTCCTAAACGAGTGAACGAATAAACGAATAAACTTTCTACTTCCTCCAACGCTCCAACTGAGGAATGTTTTTGGTAAACAAGCCAGCCAGAAATCCGGGAAAACCAAATTCTTTTAATTTTTGTTTTACCCTTTCCTTCATCTGATCAACAGTAATATCAGGCAAAGTAAATTTTCCGTTTTCATAACAATGTGAGCAGTACATGGTGCTTTTTGATCCGTCGGTATTTGTGCCTCCGCCCTTTTCATCTTTCTTCATCGGCATTCCACAGGATTGACAATTTTTATATGCTTTTTCCATCTTGATTGTTTTTAACTGCAATTCGAATATAGCAGAAATTTTAATTTACTTTACTGATAAATCCACTCTTCCAATCCTTCCTTTTCTGCCTGCAATATAAACAGCATTTCCTTTGCGTGAAAGCTGAACAACATTAAAACTTTCTTTATCGATACTGACCCAGTTCCTGCCTTCATCGGCAGAGTAATCGGTTCCGCTTGTGCCTGTGGCAATTAATTGTTTATCGTGCAACACTTCAATACAGGAGCGAAAACCATTGGTACCCTGTATGGCTTTGTTCCATGACTTGCCACCGTTCTGCGAATAAAAGTAATTGTCTTTTTTAAGCGTGTCCTTTTCCCAGTCGCCACCACAAATAAAAATTGTTTTGTTCGTGCTTAAAGCAAGGGAAAAAATTCCCAATGAACTTTTACCTTGTATGATGGGCGTGCTCAGGGATGCCCAGTCGAGGCCATAATTTGTTGAAACCAGTAAGCGCGAAACGTTTCCGCCTGTAGCCATATATGTTAAGCCATTCTTAGCCGCCCGCAAACAGGTGCCACTTGCTGCAAAGGCCGCTTCCCCTTTAAACGCTGCGGGTGCCTTGTCCGATGGTGTCCAGGTAGTGCCTCCATCGTTGGTGAGTAAAACCAAAAAACGACCATTGATCGGATCACCTATCGCAATGCCCTGTTTCTCGTTCCAAAAAGCAAGGGCATCAATAAAAGCAAGGCTGTCGGTATTGGTATAAACTACTTTCCAGGTCTCTCCCCCGTCTTCTGTTTTTAAGATATGGGCCGGAGAACCGGCGTTACAAATAATGGCCTGCTTGTTATTAAAAGCATACAGGCCTCTGAAATCCAATTTGGCATACTCAGTTAATTGTTTCCATTTCCAGTTTTTGCCCCCGTTATGGGTTGTGGCCACCCAACCACGACTACCACTTGCCCAGGCCACCGAATCATCAACAACCGACAAGCCGCGTATATCGGTGTTGGTGC
>JAHEYF010000210.1 GCA_023251755.1 Bacteroidota bacterium | reverse complement strand
TCAGTGGAATGATACCGCCCGGGATTATCCCCAGGGCAAGACGATTAATGAATTATTTGAGGAACAGGCAGGTAAAACACCGGATAACATAGCCTTGGTTTACGAAGGCATACAATTAACCTACAAAGAGCTCAATGAAAGAAGCAATCAGTTAGCACATTACCTCCGGGAACGATACCGGCAAAGAACACAACAGGTGCTTGCACCGGATACCCTGATTGCTTTGTGCCTCGATAGAAGCCCGGAGATGGTCATCGGCATATTGGCTGTGTTAAAGGCCGGCGCTGCTTATGTACCGATTGATCCGGCTTATCCTCAGGAAAGGATAGCCTATATTTTGGGAGATACTCAGGCAGCAATTGTTCTGAGTCAAAGACACATCTGTGAAGATAGTTCTATCGAACTCCCTAAGGACAAACTCATTCCAATCGACTTTACAGAAGAATTATACCATGCGCCAACTTGCAGCAATCTGGCAAAACACAATAAGGGATCAGACCTTGCTTATGTGATTTACACTTCCGGAACAACGGGTAAACCCAAAGGAGTGATGATTGAACACAGTGCTGCATTAAATACCATTCATGCTTTAGCCGAAGTTTATAGAACTGAAAACATAAAAAGATCCAGTGCTTACACCTCTTATGTGTTTGATGTTTCTGTGTCCGAGATATTCAACAGCCTTTTAATTGGATTGGAGCTGCATATTTTAAGCAACAGTATTCGTAGGGATAGCGTGGCTTTAGCAGCATATTTGATAGGCAATAAAATTAACTTGGTTTACCTTCCTCCTGTTTTATTGGCTCAGTTACCTGAGAATATATACCCCGATTTAAATACTATAATTTATGCAGGCGAGCCTTGTGATAAAAAAACAGTAAAGTTATGGTCGGGAAAAGTCAACCTGTTTAATTATTATGGTCCAACCGAGGCAAGTATCTATGCAACCGGTAAACAACTGTTTTCAGCAGAAGCAGAACAGATAGGAAAACCTGTCGGGAACATGAAGGCTTATGTATTGGATAATAAAAATGCCCCTGTTGCAATTGGCGTGATAGGAGAATTGTACCTGGCCGGAGCCGGTTTGGCGCGGGCTTATTTAAACCGGCCTGAGTTAACAGCTGAACGTTTTATTTCCAACCCCTTTGCAAGTGAAGGGGATGAAACAAAAGGATATAGCCGCTTGTACAAGACCGGAGATTTAGTAAAATATTTAGCAGATGGTAACATGGAATATATAGGCAGGAACGATGAGCAGGTAAAGATTCGTGGATACAGGATAGAGCCGGGTGAGATAGAAAATGCTTTGTCGCAGGTACCGGGCATTAAACAAAGCTGTGTGGTCGCAAAGGAAAGAAAAACGACTGGAGGAAATATTAAATACTTAGTTGCCTATTATATCGTTGATAAAAATGAAACACTCAGCTCTGCTATTATTCAAAACAAATTAGCTCAGGTTTTACCGGAGTATATGTTACCTGATGCATTGATTGGGATGGAAACATTTCCATTAACCATTAATGGTAAGTTAGACAAGCGCGCCCTGCCTGATCCTGATTTTGGTTCTTCACTGGAAGAATATGTTGCCCCAACAAGGGAAGCAGAAAAAAAGACTTGTAAAATCTGGGAGGAAACACTTGGTTTAGAACGGGTAGGGATCAAGGATGAATTTTTCAGGATAGGAGGAAACTCCATTCTGGCGATACAGGCAGCACATCGTATGAGCAAGGCATTGAACTGTGAGGTAAAAGTTGCTGATGTATTCAAACACAAAACTATTTCACAAATACTGATCCATAGCATAGGAAAAACACAGTTAAGTATACCTAAAATTACTTCAAATCAGCTTGCACTGTCTTTTGCCCAGGAACGTTTATGGTTTATCGAACAGTTTGAAGAAGGAACGAATGCTTATCATCTTCCTGAAGTATATGAACTGGATATTCATACGAAACTGGATGGAATAAAATATGCTTTGCAACAAATCATTTCCAGGCATGAAGTATTAAGAAGCACGATTGAACAGGGAAATACAGGAAATGGAATACAGGTGGTGCATGAGGCTCCTTTGGCAATTGAAGAAATAATAGTAAATGCTGCAGAAGATTACCAGGCGCTGATCAAAGAAGATATGAATCGGCCTTTTGATTTGAAGAATGAATATCCGATCCGTGTTAAAATTTATACCATTGAATCAGCTGAAAACTCAGTGGCAAAAACTTTGCTGTTGATCAATACGCATCACATAGCCAGTGATGGCTGGTCGATGGGCATCTTTCAAAAAGAATTGCCGGCTTATTATGAAGCGTACGTTAATAAAGATGTTACGGTTGATTTACCTGAATTGAAAATTCAATACAAGGATTATGCATTATGGCAAAGGTCATACCTGAGTGGAGAAGTGCTAACAAAACAATTAGCGTATTGGAAAAATAAATTAGCAGGGTATGTGTCTTTAGAGTTTCCTGTTGATTATGCAAGGCCAAATAGAATTAACTATAAAGGCGGGCAGGAACAAATTACGCTTAATAAAGAGATAAGCAAGAACATACGTGCATTAGCCCGGCAAATGGGCACAACATTGCAGAGTGTACTTTTAAGCAGTCTGAATATTTTATTAAGTAAATATACCGGGCAGGAGGATATTGTAATTGGTAGTCCTATTGCCAACAGGCAACACTGGCAAACGGAAGGGCTGATTGGCTTTTTTGTAAATACACAAGTCAATAGAACACTGCTTAGCAAAACCCAAAGTTTTACGGATTTAATTCAACAGGTTCATCAGGATCAGGTGGAAGCACAATTTCATCAGGATTTACCTTTTGAAAAGTTGCTGAATGAGTTAAACGTTGAGCGGGATGTAACAAGGCATCCGATTTTCCAGGTCATGTTTGGGGTTCAGAATTTTGGAACAACAGGAACCAGCCAGCAAAATAAATACCTTCAACCACATCCCTTAAAAAATAGTTATGAAACTGAACGTTTTGATTTATCCTTTTTAATAAATGATGGGCAAGAAAATCTTGTTGTGAACATCGGTTATGCAACAAGTTTATTCAAGGCGTCTACAATAACCAGGCTGGCTGATCATTTTACTTATTTACTTACTCAGTTAACCAAGGCACCTGATCAACCTTACAGTAAGATCAGTTTACTTAATGCACAGGAATACGAGCAGGTTGTTTATGCATGGAATGCTACAAGCAAAGTTTATCCTAAAGATAAAACGATTCAAAGTTTATTTCAGGAGCAGGCACAACTTATC
>JAHEYF010000143.1 GCA_023251755.1 Bacteroidota bacterium | reverse complement strand
CGTTCCAAACGCCGCCGATACCTGTAATATCTTTTTTGAATGATATAAAACAAATTCTTAGTCATAAAACAGATTTTTAATCGGGAGGAAACAGCGCTTAATCAAGAAAAATGATTACTTCATCTAATGTAACAAAATAATTTGATTTTATGGAGGTATAGTATACAAAATTATTGCAGGGGTATATAAAATCATTGTCCACTGAATAAATGGCTTGTTTGGTTGGAGTAATGGAAGTAAAACCAACAGCCTATTTGCGGTTGGTTATTGTATATTACAACTACTGCTTTTGAAATTTGTTGTGCCAGCAGTATTTATTATTTTTCAGTTGAATAAAATAGATTCCGCTGGCAAAGTCGTGCAGATCAATACCTGAAATAGTAATACCTTCTATGATATGTATATTTTGTTCGTGTATTTTTTGCCCGGCCATATTACTTACACTTAATACCAGGTCATCTTCCTGACCGGCACTTATTTTAAAATTCAGCCATTGATTACAGGGATTTGGATAAACAGAAAAAAACAAGCCGTCTGCTTTGCACTGCACTGCATTAATTGCCGAGTATTCGTATTTTCCATCAAAGTCCGTTTGTTTTAAGCGGTAATACAACACCTGCTTGCCGACATTGTTTTCATCGGTATAGGAATAATGAATATCTGTATTGCTGTTTCCTGCGCCATTAATTGTTGCTATGGGCATAAACAAAATTCCATCACTGCTACGCTCAACCGTAAAAAAATCATTGTTCAATTCTGCTGAAGTAATCCATTGGATCAGAACCCTGGTACCTGTGCAGGTGGTTGAAAAACTCTTTAAGTTAATGGGTAGCGGGGCAATACCCGTATTTGTTCCTTTATAATAAACAAACCCGCCACCATCTATACCGGCCAATATATCAACATCCCCATCACCATTTATATCCACCACTGCGGAAGCCGTAAAAAAATCGGGATTAAATCCATTTAAAGGATTAGCGGCTCCTGTTCGCGATGTAAAAACCGGGGCCGAAACCGTTCCTGTATTTTCATAATAATTAAAAACACCGTCAAACTCACCCACCACCATATCATAGTCCCCGTCGCCATCCATATCTATAAAACTGGGGGTCGCATACATTCCAATATCAACACCATTCATAGGATTAGCAGCCCCTGTTCGTTGAGTAAAAGCAGCAGAAACATCTGTTCCTGTGTTTTCAAAATAATTAATGTTACCCGCATATTCACCTGCAAACATATCCCAATCCCCATCATTATCTATATCTACAAATACCGGGGCCGAATCATCTCCAACATCCACACCATTTAAAGGGTTACTCGACCCTGTTCTTAAAGTATAGGCCGGTGCAGTACCATTTCCGGTATTTTCATAATAATTAAAAATACCATCGTATTCACCGGCAAAAACATCATAATCCCCATCGTGATCAATATCCACAAAAGCAGGCATCGAATAATCGCCCACATCAACCCCGTTAAGGGGATTCGCGGCTCCTGCCTGAGCAGTATATACGGGAGCTGTTTTTGTGCCCGTATTTAAATAATAAACAAAAGTGCCATTGCCTTTTCCGGCTATCATGTCGCAATCCCCGTCATGATCAAGATCAACAAAAGCTGGTGAAGAGGCAGTTCCAATATCAACCCCGTTAAAGGGATTGGCAGCCCCCGTTTGTTGGGCAAAACTAACCTGGGCCCTGGCTGTATATGAAGAAGTTAATAAGTAACATGATAACCCACATGCCCCGGCTAATTTTTTGTTACAATTCAGCAGTTGCCTGCCAATCTTAAGCAATTTTTTCTGGAGCCAGTTCTCATTTTTAATATGCCCGGCAGCCGGCAGTTTCCCTTGCAATATAAGGCTTAAGCGCCGCCGGTATTTATAATAACGCCTGCAAATACAGTAGTATATATCTTCCCTTCTTTTTAAATGCATAACAAAGCGTCATTAAAATTCAGCTTTTATTTATGAACCAAAAGTAGTAAGCATAATTTAACAGGCTATATTAGTATACCAAACTTCCATTAAAGTATACATAGTCAGTTATACACTGCTGTTTTCAACGCTTAAATTTTAAAAAACATAAAGGCAACATACTATTCACTAATCCCTGTTAACAATTCGCTATTCACTGTTAACTAATTAGGATTGTCCTGAGGCTGGTTTATTTTATCCACTAACAAACAGGGTAATATGCGCCATTATTTTACAGACAATCTGATCCATGTTTTCTTCTTCTGGTTTTACTTCAAGAAAAGAGTTTTGTGGATGTTCAAATAGTGAGTGAATTCCTGTAAAGTCTTTTAGTTCGCCTGCCCTGGCTTTTTTATACAAACCCTTTACATCCCTTTGTTCACATATATACAGAGGAGTATTTACAAATATTTCATAATAATCCTTTTCCCCAATAATGTTTTTCGCACAATTTCTTATGCTTTCTGTTGGGCTTATAAAACAACAAATAGTAATAACCCCCGTATTCACAAACAGCTTTGCTATTTCGGCAGCCCTTCTTATGTTCTCATGTCTGTCTGCCTCCGAAAAACCCAGGTTGTTGTTAATCCCTGCGCGGATATTATCTGCGTCCAGCAACTGTGTTAAAAAGCCCCGCTTGTACAATTCCTTTTCGAGCGCTATGGCAATAGTTGTTTTACCTGCACCGCTTAATCCCACAAACCATATTGCAAAGCCTTTTTGTTTCAACAGTTTTTCCTTCTGTCCGCGCCCTATTGCTTGAGTTGTGGGAAATATGTTTTCAGTCATAAGATGGGCGAATTACGAAGTACGATTGAGGGAGGAAGATTGAGGAATTACAAATATGATACAGTACTTTGAACATTGAATTTTAAATTTTGAACCGCCTGATACTTTTACTTAGGTCTCAATACTAATATCTCACTAATAACATCTAATTAAAAATATGCAGGGCATTTCCATCAAAAGTTGTATGATAAGCTCCTAAAGGATAAGTGGCAGGCCCTGTTGTTACCGAACCATCTGTAATGTAAAACTTCGAACCACAAATACTGTCTTTGGCACTGATGTTATCGCTCTGCACCTTCACCAGGGCATTTGTTTTATTTACGCCATCATAAGGGCAACTGCGCTCTAAGGCTGCGAACTCGCTTTGCGATTTGCGGTAAATAATGATTCCTTTGGTTCCTCCTGTTTTGTAAATCCATCCGCCTATGGTAGTGAGAGGAAAAAATTCAGGGGTATTGACATAAATATAAATATCTACATAAGCAGCATTGGTGGTGGTGGTGTTGGAATTATTAGTATTGTTGTTTTTCTGGCAGGCCATAAAACAAAACAGCGGTATTAAACTACCGAACACAAATAAAAGCCTCCGTCCATAAGAAACTACCATAGTGTAAAATTAAACAATTACTTTTGTATCGTAAAATCTGAACATTCCCGATGTACGATCAAAAACCCTCTAAACAGTTTAATCCGTTTATACCGCTTGTTATGGCGGCTGTACTTATTGCCGGTGTATACATTGGTACAAAACTGAACTTTAACTCCAAAACTATTGAATTTAAGCCCGGTGTACACGGTCCCGAAGGAAAATTAGACAAGGTATTAGACTTTATTGAGCAAAACTATGTAGACACCATTGACCGGACCAACCTTGAGGACAAGACCCTGAGTTCGATGCTGCACAGTTTAGATCCGCATTCGGATTATATACAGGCCAGCGACCTGCAACAGGTAAACGAACCCTTACAGGGCAATTTTGAAGGCATCGGTGTTGAGTTCAATATTTTAAACGATACCATTACTGTGGTAACGCCTATTAGCGGAGGCCCTTCAGAAAAAGCGGGAATAGTGGCCGGGGATAAAATTATTAAAGTAGAAGGAAAGAATGTAGCCGGTATACACATCAACACCAAAAAGGTATTTGAAAAATTACGCGGGAAACACGGCACCAAAGTCAGCCTGTGCCTTAAACGGACCGGGGCAAAGGAACTTCTTGATTTTACCATTACCCGTGGCGAAATTCCGATTTACAGTGTAGATATTTCTTATATGCTGAACAGCAGCACGGGCTATATTAAGATCAGCCGTTTCGCAGCCAATACCTTTACCGAATACCAGAACGCTTTTAACAAGCTGAAAAAAAGCGGGATGAAAAACTTAGTAATCGATTTACGGAACAACGGTGGTGGCTACCTGAATGCGGCTGTTGACCTGGCCGATGAGTTTTTAAGCAAAGGAATGGAAATAGTTCACACCCAGGGGAAAGCAAGTCCGAAAAAACAATACAGCGCCAGCGATAAAGGCAGCTTTGAAAACGACGCCCTCGTTGTATTAATTGATGAAGGCTCGGCTTCGGCCAGCGAAATTTTAGCCGGGGCTATACAGGACAACGACAGGGGTACTATTATTGGCCGCCGGTCGTTTGGGAAAGGGCTTGTTCAGGAACAATTGGAGTTGCCCGACGGTTCGGCCCTGCGCCTTACCACAGCCCGTTATTATACACCAACAGGCCGTTGTATTCAAAAACCTTACGACGATGGCAATGAAGCCTATTACAATGAAGAATATCAGCGTTACGACAATGGAGAATTGCTGAGTGCAGACAGTGTTCGTTTTGCCGACAGCCTTAAATTTCATACCGTTGGCGGAAGGGTGGTTTATGGAGGGGGTGGAATTATGCCGGATATTTTTGTGAGTATGGATACCAATTACCGCAGCACCTACCTCTCTAAAATTTCGTATTCAGGAATTTTAAACGAATACGCTTTTGATTATGTAGATAAAAACCGCCAGCAGCTTAAGACATATACTTCTGCTACCGGTTTTATAAATTCATATACATTAAGCAAAGCCGTACTGGATGGTTTGTACCGCTATGCGGAAAAAAAGGGAATTGCCAAAAACGACAAAGACATTCGTAAATCGGAAGCCTATCTAAGCAACCAGTTAAAAGCATTGATCGGAAGAAACCTGTTTAACTACGAGGCCTATTACCCGGTCTTGCATAAAAACGATAAGATTGTTCTCCGTGCAATTGAAGTGCTGTCTCAAAATAAAAAATAAAGCTGCAACTAAATTTGATTGCATACAATTTGCTAACTTCGGCTTCCGAAAACAAGTATTAAAAAACTAAAAACATAAAATTATGGCATTTGAATTACCAACTTTACCTTATGCACACAATGCATTAGAGCCGCATATTGATACCAAAACCATGGAAATACACCACGGTAAACATCACCAGGCTTACGTTACCAATCTCAACAATGCTATAGCCGGCAGCGATGCTGAAAAATTAAGTATTGAAGACATTTGTAAAAACATTTCCAAATACCCTGCCCCTGTCCGCAACAATGGTGGCGGGCATTTCAACCACTCTTTGTTCTGGAAAGTAATGGCCCCTAACGCAGGTGGAAACCCTACAGGCGATTTAGCTGCGGCGATAGACAGTGCTTTTGGTTCATTAGACACCTTGAAAACCCAGTTGAATACAGCAGGCACTACCCGCTTTGGTTCGGGCTGGGCCTGGTTAATTGTTCAAAACGGAAAATTAGCCGTGTGTTCTACCCCCAACCAGGACAATCCCTTAATGGATATTGCCGAAGTAAAAGGCACGCCCATTTTAGGTATTGATGTTTGGGAACATGCGTATTACCTGCATTACCAAAACCGCAGGCCCGATTACCTGGCTGCATTCTGGAACGTGGTGAACTGGAACCAGGTGGCTGAAAATTTAAAAAACGCTAAATAAAGATTGTTCAAATCATACTAAAAAAGGATTCGTAAAACACGAATCCTTTTTTT
Source organism: Bacteroidota bacterium (assembly GCA_023251755.1). Classification (GTDB taxonomy): domain Bacteria; phylum Bacteroidota; class Bacteroidia; order B-17B0; family Aurantibacillaceae; genus JAHEYF01. The sequence continues at coordinate 5,063 of JAHEYF010000143.1, read as the reverse complement.
ATTTTTACCCATTAATACTTGGGCTTGAAGCAATTTACCTTTTTTATACTTTTCGTTTTTTTTACTTGTTTCTGTAAAGCAGAAAATAATACGTCCTTCCCTGCTTTATATTCCGGCAACACTTCTGCGCTTATATTCGAAGAACAAGTTATACTTCAGTCTTCGGAGTTCATTCAGTACAACAATGCCGGCCTGCCGAACGAGGTGCTGAAAAAAATAATTGATAAAATAAAACAACGTAAAAAAATAATTTCAGCGGTACTGGCTTTTCCCCTTCCTTTCGGCATTATTGGCTGTCACCGTATTTACCTGGGTTCAAAACCTTATGTCCCTTTGGTGTACATTGGTACCCTGGGTGGTGCATTCGGCATTTTACCCTTTATAGATTTTGTTGTACTGGTATTGGATAAAGACATCAGCCGTTTCGAAAACAACGAAAAGGTGTTTATGTGGGTTAAGTAGATATGAGAGGTGAGTATTGAGATGTGAGATATGAGACTCTATTTAAGAAGTGTTTCGGACTTTAAACTTTGGACTCTAAACTCCCGACTATTAAATTAAAAAAAATGAAAACACTCTACATCGTCAGACATGCTAAATCGGATTGGGGAGACGAAGCGCTCCGGGATATAGACCGGCATTTAAATCCACGTGGGTACAGCGATGCTTATTTTATGAGCAAGCTTTTTATGCAGCACTATACCGTACCCGAACTAATGGTGAGCAGCCCAGCGATACGCGCCTTTAGCACGGCCCTAATATTTGCCCGTACTTTTAAATACCCCGAACACAGCATTGTAATTAAAGAAGAAATATACGAAGCAGGTACTGATACATTAAAACAAAGTATTTTGGCATTCGACAACAACAAAAGCAGTGTGATGTTGTTTGGCCACAACCCCGGCTTAAGTAATTTATTCAACGAAATCAGCGATAGTTGTATTGACAGCCTTCCAACCTGCGCAATTGTTGGAATAAGTTTCGATGTGAAGAACTGGAACGAAATAAATAAAACAGAAGGCAAAACCCTGTTTACCGATTTTCCCAAAGAGTTTAAACCTTAATTGGGTAGCAGGTAGTAAGTCGCAGGTAGCAGGTTAGAAATAGTAATATTATAAGAGTCAACATAAATAAAAAAACACGAAAGCATTTTGAAGTAGTTGGTTCATTTGTTTAACCATAACCCAACTTTCTAACTTTCTAACTTTTGAACTTTTGAACTTTTGAACTTTCAAACTAAAGAGTATGTCCAAAACCCATCTTCCTTATATTAACCGTGAAATAGCCTGGTTGTCGTTTAATGAGCGGGTACTACAGGAAGCGGCAGACCCCACTACACCATTAATAGAACGGGTGAAATTTCTGGGTATCTTTTCCAACAACCGCGATGAGTTTTACCGGGTGCGTGTAGCTTCGGTAAAACGAATGCTTAAGCTCGGAAAAAGCGCTATTCCTTTGATTGGAGGCGATCCGAAAGAAATATTGGACACCATTTTAAAAAAGGTAATTGAGCAACAAAACCGTTTTGAAGAGGTGTACCAGGAAATTTTAAAAGAGCTGGCCAGGAACAATATTTTTATTATCAACGAAAAACAATTGGACCTTACTCAAAAAAATTTCGTTAAAGAATATTTTACCGAGGAAATTATTTCCGACCTCTTCCCCATTATGGTGGATGAAAACAAATCGTTTCCTTATTTAAAAGATAAATCGAGTTACCTGTTTGTAAAGCTGGCTGCCGCAGAATCGAAAAAGAAAAACAAGTTTGCACTAATTGAAGTACCCACAAAAAACATTTCAAGGTTTGTTGTATTACCGGCCAAAGCCAATAAAAAATACATCATCCTGTTAGACGATGTCATCCGTTTTTGCCTCAACGATATTTTTGCGGTATACGGTTTAAATGCAATTGAAGCTTACAATATAAAACTTACCCGCGATGCAGAATTAGACATTGACAACGATGTTTCGCAAAGCATGATGGAAAAGATTGCAAAAGGCCTGAAACAACGTAAAAAGGGCTTACCCGTAAGATTGGTGTACGATGGGAGCATGGCCAAAGACATGCTTCAGTTTATGATGAAAAAACTGAACTTTGGAAAAAAAGATGCCCCCATTCCAGGAGGGAGGTATCATAATTTCAAAGACTTTATCAGTTTCCCCAACCTGGGGCGTACCGATTTGACTTATAACAACCCGCATCCATTAAACCACAAATACCTTAGTTCACCCAACTCAAGTATTTTAAATACCATCAAACACCACGACTTACTGCTCATCTACCCTTACCAGTCGTTTGACCATATTATCTCATTGCTGCGTGAAGCTTCGGTTGAACCAAGTGTAGAAAATATAAAAATTACGCTGTACCGTGTTGCCGATTCGTCAAAAATTGCCAACGCTTTGATTAACGCTATTAAAAATGGTAAACAGGTGACTGTGGTGGTTGAATTACAGGCCCGTTTTGATGAAGAAAACAATATTTACTGGGCCAACAAATTACAGGAAGAAGGAGCCACTGTTATATACGGCGTTCCTAAATTAAAAGTGCATTCCAAACTATTTCTCATCACGGCCCGCGAAAAAAATAAAATTGTACAATACGCCCATGTAGGAACCGGTAACTTTAACGAAAAAACAGCGAAGATATACACCGATTGCAGCCTGATTACCTGCGATAAACGCATAACCGACGAGGTAAGTAATGTATTTGCTTTTTTCACCGACAACTTTAAAATAGGCACCTACAAGCACCTCGCTGTTTCGCCCTTTAACATGCGTAAAACTTTTATTGCTTTAATCAACAAAGAAATTGCCCATGCCAAAGCAAAAAAAACGGCGGCTATTTTTATTAAAGTAAACAACTTAGTTGACCGGGAAATGATCAACAAACTTTACGAAGCCTCAAAAGCCGGTGTAAAAATCAAACTGATTATTCGCGGTATCTGTTCATTGGCCTGTGGTGTAGAGGGTGTAAGCGATAACATTGAAGGGGTGAGCATTGTAGATAAATACTTAGAGCACAGCCGCATTTTTATATTTGCCAATGGTGGCGAGGAAAAATATTTTATTTCATCGGCCGACTGGATGAGCCGCAACCTCGATAACCGTTGTGAGGTGGCTGTACCAGTGTACGACAGGGAAGTTCAAAAACAATTAAAAGCAATTATCGATATTCAGTTAAGCGGTAATACAAAAGCCCGTATATTGGACAAAAAATTGAGCAATAAATACAAAGTCCCTGTTGGCAGACAAAAAAAAGTAAGGGCACAGGAAGAGCTGTATAATTTTTTGCTGAACGATAAAAACAACTATTTAAAAAAAACAACCAAACCCACTAAAACCGCTGTATGATTTTTGCTGCTATTGATATTGGTTCCAACGCTGTAAGATTATTGTTTTGTCACGTACACGAACAAAAAGGAAAAGCTATTTTCAAAAAAGGGGAATTGATCCGTTTACCTATCCGTTTGGGAGATGATTCATTTCTTAAAAAAGAAATATCAGCCCCCAAAGCTGAAAAATTAGTTACCGCCATGAGAGGCTTTAAAGAACTGATTAAAGTGTTTGATGTAATTGCCTACAAAGCCTGTGCTACATCAGCCATGCGCGACGCGGTGAATGGCAGTGAAATTATTGAGCGCATAAAAAAAGAAACCGGTATTGAAGTAGAACTCTTAGACGGAAAAACTGAAGCCGATACCATTTTCTCCAACCACGTGGAAGAAATGCTCGATCTTAAACAAGCCTACTTATACATTGATGTGGGAGGTGGAAGCACAGAGCTTACACTTATTTCAGCAGGAAAAGTATTGGCCTCCAAATCGTTTAATGTAGGTACCATACGAATGCTGTACGACCGGGTTGAAAAAGAAGAATGGGAAAACTATAAACAATGGATTAAAAAAAACACAGCCGGTATAAAACCTTTAAGCGCTATTGGCTCGGGTGGCAATATCAACAAGCTGTATAAAATGAGTGGCAAAAAGGAAAGCAAACACCTGAGTTACGAAAAGATAAAAGACATGCACGATATGCTAAGCTCATACACCTATGAAGAACGCATTACTGTATTGGGCCTGAACCCCGACCGGGCCGATGTAATTATACCCGCCACAAAAATATTTTTAACAGCCATGAAACACGCGGATATCGACAAGATTATTGTTCCACAAATTGGCCTCTCAGATGGGATCGTGCATTTGCTGTATGAGGAATATAAGAAGAAAGTCAATGTTCTGAGTTCTTAGTTGGAATTGATTCAAGATTTAAAATTCAATATTCAAAGAAACCGATCGTATTCGTAATTCGCCACTCATCTTTCTATTTGGAGTTCATCATCCTCAGCCTGATTTGCGTAATTACCCTTTTGGTATACAGCGGAAAATCCCCATTCATCATCCAGTTGTAGTACGAAGGTTCTTTCGAAAATATTTCTTCAACCGCTTTGTCTTTGTGTTTACCAAAATTAAACACCTCAATGCCTTTGTCATTAAATACAATACGCCCTGCCAGATCAGCATTTTTTGTTCGGTTGGTTAAAATGCTCAGTGCATTCATATCGTTTTGCACGGGTTTGTGGAGTTTGCCATTCGCGTCTTCTATTTCGGTATGTTCATACTTTTCGAGTTGAGAAAGAAAAATTTCATAAGTCGCCGTTGCATCTGCCTCCGCGGTATGTGCATTTTCAAGGGGTTTGTTGCAATAAAATTTATAAGCCGCACTCAGGTTGCGCGGCTCCATAATGTGAAAAATATTTTGCACATCTATCAACCTTCTGTTTTTAAGATCAAAGTCTACTTCGGCCCTTAAAAATTCTTCTACCAGTACAGGAATATCAAACTTATTGGAATTGTAGCCGGCCAGGTCACAGTGTTCTAAAAACAAAGCCAGTTGAGGAGCCATTTCTTTAAACGTCTGGCAATCTTTTATGTGTTCATCGTATATGCCATGTATTTTTGAAGAAGCTATAGGTATAGGAATAGTAGGGTTAACACGTGCTGTTTTGACTTCTTTGCGGTGGTCTGTATGAATTTTTACAATGGATATTTCCACTATCCTGT
>JAHEYF010000142.1 GCA_023251755.1 Bacteroidota bacterium | reverse complement strand
CGCCGTAAGGTCTTTCTCTCTTCTCACGGAAACTGCTTTTCTCTCCTTCGTCACTGCTTCTTTTTTTGTAAGCAGGTTTTTCATCACGGTCACGACTGAAAGGTTTTCTTTCCCGGCCAGAATCAGCGTCGCTGCGTTTGCTGTATTTTTTCTCAGTACCCTCAGCACCCTTGTCTGAATAGGAACGCTGAGGCTTGTCGTCTTTTTTATAGGGTTTCCTGTCCGATGAACGGCCTTCTTTTTTGAAGCCTGATTTTTTTCCATCGGCACCCGAACGGCCCTCCTCTTTAAAACGTTCGAATATATTTGAGCTTTTGGGTTTACCGGTACCGGGTTTTTTACGTTGCATGCTTTTTTGTAAATTTTCGGTAAAGATAGTGATTCTATGCCGAATAGCCCGATGTTGAGCCTTTAATGGTTTATTTGCCCGCCGGTTTGGGCGTGGTATTACCGCCATCCAGTACATATTTCCAGGTGCCGTCCGCCTGTTTTTTCCATATACTTACATAGTTGCCATACACCACCGTGTCTTTTCCATCGCTGGTTTTTGTTTTTAATAACCAGTTGCCAAAGGTGTAGCCAAGGTCGCCCGACTGTGCTATATCAGCCTTTGTGGGTTCCCAGCTCAGTACAAAATCTTCTTTCCCCTCATCGCCGAGCCATTTTTTTAAGTCTTCTTTGTTCAGTATGGGCAATTGTTTGTCGCGCAGTTTAACCACATCGTCGCTGGCATACTGCACAAAGGCTTTGGCCATGCCTTTTTCGGTGCTCATGGCCGAAAAGGCTTTGTCGGCTGCAATCAGTTCGGTAGCCGAAGCGGGACTGTTGATGTGCATTTTTATTTCTGTTTTGCTTTGGTTGCAGGCCATAAGGCTTGTTGCTAAAAGTAAAGCGATTATTTTTTTCATGGGGTTTTTATGAATTGTATTTATGTATGCTTCCTTTTGGTAAAATGTTTTTTGCTTACTTTTCTTGCTTGAACAAGAAAAGTAACAAAAGAATTCAAGACACGGCGATTGCTCACGCTCTCTTGGTTTTTGCGGAAAAAACGAGCAAAGTAAGCAAGCTCCTTTTCGGTTTTTTCACGCAAAAACCAATTCACCGCTGAGCCGCATCGCGCCGTGTCACGGCCAGCGCACGTCTCAGGATTTAGATTAGTATTAAATAAGAACGTTTTCTGTTACCCCTTATATTTATCCTTACCCTAAAACGAAGCCGGTTTATTTTGGACTACGATACTGTAAATTACCAGACGCAGATCAAATATACAGCATCTTGTTTTGTATTTTTACGCAAACAAAATTTTGTGCAGAATAAAATTTCAGGCATTGGCTATATTGATGTTCACACGCATCATTTTAATGAGCAGGCAAATGTATTGGGCCTGCTGAATGTGTATCCTGAAGATCTTATTCCACAACAGCCTTATTTATCCTGCGGTATACATCCCCGGCAAATAAATGAACAAAGCTATACTAAAGAGCTTGAGCGTATTGAAGCCCTGTTAAAAGACGGACAATTGATGGCTATCGGCGAAACAGGGCTGGACAAACGCATTGATGCACCCGCTATTTTGCAGGAAGAAGTTTTTATTCGGCACATTCAACTGGCCGAAGCCTATAATAAACCGCTGATTATTCATTGTGTAAAGGCGCACAACGATGTTATCCGACTGATGAATAAACTCAAGCCTGCTGTTCCTTTTATTTTTCACGCGTATAACCAAAACGCCCAAATAACAAAGGCCTTGTTGAACTACCCGGTGTATTTTTCGTTGGGCAAAGCCTTGCATCATGCCAATAGCCATGCACAGCAGCTTTTAAAAACAGTGGACTTAAACCGTTTGTTTTTTGAAACCGATGATGAGAAAACAAACATTGCCGCTACATATTGCAAAGCCGCAGAAATTTTACAAGTGGAGGAAGCTGTTTTAATTGAACAAATAAAGAATAATTTTGCAGAAGTTTTTTCAATAACATTTGTGTAAATAGAATATGAATAACAGTATCGGTAATAGATTTCGAAACACATTTAATTTAACGAAATGTTCTTTTATGATGTGCGCTGGCCCTGACACGGCGCGATGCGGCTCAGCCTGTGAATTGATTTTTGCGTGAAAAAACCGCAATGGAGCTTGCTTACATTGCTCGTTTTTTCCGCAAAAATCAAGAGCGCGTGAGCAATCGCCGTGTCTTGATTTTTTGTTTCTTTTTCATCTAAGGAAAAAGAAAGGAAAAACGTATAAAGTTTTAGTTAAGGAACAAAGTCAAATAGATTTATGACAACCGAAGATCAGGTAAAATGGCAGGGCCGCACCCGTTTGCTGGTGGGCGACAAAGGAATAGAAACCCTAAACAAATCACATGTATTGGTAGTTGGCCTTGGCGGTGTAGGCTCCTACTGCGCCGAAGCCATCTGCCGCGCCGGCGTAGGCGAAATAACCATTGTAGACGGCGACGTGGTAGACCCCAGCAACCGCAACCGGCAATTGCAGGCCCTTAGCAGCACACACGGTTTAAGCAAAGCCGAGCTGATGGCCATCCGTTTAACCGATATTAACCCCCAGGTTAAATTAAACGTGCACAGGGAATTTAAAAACCCCGACCTGGTGATTGAACTCTTAAAAAACAAGTACGATTATGTGGTGGATGCCATAGATAGCATTTCGCCCAAGGTGTATTTAATACGTACGGCCTTTAACATGGGGCACCGCATTGTTTCCTCCATGGGGGCCGGTGGTAAAATGGACCCTACCCGCCTGCAGGTGGTAGACTTATCGGAAACCTACCAATGCCCCCTGGCGCAGCATATACGGAAGCGTTTAAAAAGCCTGGGGATATACCAGGGCATTAAAGCGGTATTTTCGCCGGAGGTTCCGGTAAAAGAATCCTTAATGTATACCGATGGAAGCAATTATAAAAAATCGGCTTACGGTACTATTTCTTATTTACCTGCCGTTTTCGGAATGACCTGCGCTTCGGTGGTGATCAGGGATTTGATAGATTGGGATTAGTTCGAAGTTGGTAGTAATATCTACCGTATCTTCTGTTGTTTTGACAAAGGGAATCTGGTTGTGTTGTTCAACGCATTTCAGAAGAAAACTCAAAAGACACCACGACAGGAAATTGAATTGGCATTGAAGTTAAAAAATGAATACTTCACTTTAAAAGAAAAACAAAATGAAAAAGAACGAAGCAATAAGAAACGCTAAAAACTTTGATGACCTTTTAGACATCCAATACGGAAAGATTGGAACTAAAAAGCGTGATGAGTTTGAAGAGAAAGCACAGTATTTCGTAATTAGTGAAACACTTAAAGGCGCAAGGCGTGAAGCTAACCTGACACAAGAACAACTTGCTGACAAAGTTGGAACTAAAAAAAGTTATATCTCACGACTTGAAACGGGAAGTGCGACATTCAGCTTTCAACGCTATATAGAATTTTTGAGGCTGGACTTGGTAGACGGATTAACTTGCTGATTTCGTAACGTAATCACCTTGAACAAGAGGCCGATAGCGTGGACGCTACGATTAACGGCGGATTCCTAATCACTATTCCCTAATCGCTATTCGCTAATAAAATTCCCGCCTTCTCAGCCGGATAGGCATTAAAAGTTCCCAGGGCTTTTGCAATAACAATGTTGTCGCGGTTTGCAACAATGATATCGCCACTGATGACGAGTATTCTTTTCCCGCGTTGGTCCACCTTTGCACGGCCTATTAATTTATCGTGTAGCAGGGCCGGGTTTAAAAAATTGATTTTAAACTCTACTGTTGAAAGCACTTTCCCTTCTTCGTACACGACCGATAAACCCGCTACGCCCAATAGACCATCCATCAAAGCGGCGATAACACCGCCGTGCGCAGCCCTTGGGGTCGACAGGTGTTTCTCTTCAATAGTAAGGCGGTATTCAATTTCACCCGGGCGTATAATAGTAAAGTCCATCCCCAGCTCACGGCCAAAGTTGTTGTATTGGCGGTATAAGTCTATCAGGTTCGGTTTATTTCCACTTTCATTCATCATATAATTCGTTTATTCGTTCATTCGTTTTCTCGTTTATTCGTTCGTGTAAACTATTGAACTTAATAACTATTAAACAAATAAACTATTCCTCCGATGTAAAAAACAATTTATAAAAATTCATCCCCATGTCTTCGTCATAACCCTTTTGTATGTAGTCGTGGCGGCTATGCACATAAATATGAAAGTTCTTGTCTAACTTCAATACACTCTTCATGTATTTCTGATTTTTTTTAACCGCTGCCGGCGAAACCTGGAACTCATCTTCTGCAGCCAGGTGGTTTTCTTCAATGTAATTGCTCCGGTAATCCCTAAAGGCGTCAATCAGTTCGGGTTGTGCCATTACTTCCTTTTCAAACTCCTTTACATTTACTTTGTCCTTTTCCTTAAAGTAATTCATCGAGCGGTTCATCATCATCATCTGGTCCGTTTTGGCCACATTGTTTTCGGTGCTCAATACCTCTTCGCAAAAGCCTTTACAGGTTTCAATAAAATTCTGGGTGTGGTAAAAATTATCTTCGCGCAGTTTAATGTTCAAAAAGTCTTCCGTCCAGTACAAAGCCGCTTCGGCAATTTTAGCGCTGTTGTCCACTATGCTGATTTTATAGCCCTGGTCCTGCTCGGTATTAAAAATCAGGCAGCCTTTGTCTAACTTATTAATGTTAATACCATTTTCGCTTTCTATTTCAAAATCTTCCTGTTGCTGGTAAACTTTCAGGTAAGTTTCTTTGTTTTCCGATTTAAAAATACCAATGGCATCGCACAGCTCTCCATCCACCACGCAATCTCTCAAATAGGTTAAATAAAATTCGCCCCCTTTAATTTTAGGATGGTTGCTTTGGTGGTAAAGGTGTGCGGCTATTTTTTTTGAATGTTCAAAAAACAGCGACCGGTCCCTGAAAATCTCTGATGCGTAGGAATGCACGTCGTTGATCTTAATCGCATCGCTTTTGGCAAAGCAATAATAAATATCATTCTTAAAAGGTGTTAAAAAATAGTGTAAAAGAGTATCTTTCACAAAATCTTCCTTAAATTTGAATAAAGAGCTTGAATAACTTAACTCTTCCCCATTTCCTTTATTACCGGTATAATGCACAGCAATTTGCTCCAACCCGGCTCTTGTAAACTCTAACATGGCACGAAATATGTTTTTTAAACGATTTTTAATTTTTTGAAAAGAACAGAAAACGAAAGTAAGTATAGGAAATTGAAGAACAATCAACATAATTTCAACAAAAAGGGACTAAAGGCAAATAAAAAGGACGAAAAAAGCTTAAATTAAGCTTGAATAATTAAATTTACTGCAAAACAGAGGCGTATGCGAATCACAAGAGTTTTAAAAATAATGGCTGTTACCGGTACCATCGGTTTGCTGTCGTTTACCACATTTAATTTTGCTGTTGATAAGAACCAGCTTATTTTGGATATACTGATGAGCAGTTTAAACAACGCGCATTACAGTCCTCAAAAAGTAGACGATGCTTTTTCAGCAAAGTTTTTCGATCTCTATGTAAAGCACCTCGACTACGGTAAAAAGTTTTTACTGCAAAGCGATATAGATAAAATGGCCCAGTACAAAACTAAAATTGACGATCAGATTGAAGCCGGTACTTTTGAATTGTTTGAGCTTTCGAACAACCTCATCGGCCAGCGCATCAGCGAAAAGGAATCCTGGTACAAAGATATGCTGGCCAAACCTTTTGATTATGCCAAAGAAGAAGAATACGAAACAGATGGTGAAAAATTACAATTCTGTACAAGCGAAACACAGTTAAAAGATGAGTGGAGGAAATCACTGAAGTACCAAACCCTGGCCCGCTTAAATGAGTTGATGGACGACATGGAAAAAATTAAAGCCAAAAAAGACACCAATGCTGTGGTGCTTCCATTCGATTCCTTAGAAATACAGGCCCGGAAAAAGGTGGTAAAAGTGTACGATGATTTTTTTAAACGCATGAAAAAGCTGAATAAAAAAGAACGTTTTTCTACCTATATCAATACCATTACGGCCATGTACGATCCGCATACCGAATTTTTTCCACCCAGGGAAAAAAAGAAGTTCGACCAGACCATGAGCGGACAATTGGAAGGAATTGGAGCCCGCTTACAACAAAAAGACGATTACATTAAAATTACCGAAATTGTGGTGGGCAGCCCCAGCTGGAAACAGGGCGAATTAAAGGCAGGCGACCTGATTATGAAAGTAGCCCAGGGAAGCGCCGCACCGGTTGACATTGCCGGTATGGACATAGACGATGCCATTGAACTGATCAAAGGAAAAAAAGGAACAGAAGTGCGGCTGACCGTAAAAAAATCGGACGGTGCCGTTACGGTTATTTCCATTATCCGCGACATTATTCAGTTAGACGAAACCTTTGCCCACTCGGCCGTAATCAACGGTAAAAAGAAAATCGGTTACATCAAGCTTCCTTCCTTTTACGCAGACTTTACCAAAACCGGCGCACACAAATGCGCCAACGATGTGAAAACAGAAATTGAAAAACTGAAAAAAGAAGGGGTGACCGGTATCATCATTGACTTACGCGACAACGGTGGTGGTTCTTTACAGGAAGTGGTAGACATGGGCGGTTTGTTTATTCCCAAAGGCCCTATTGTGCAGGTGCGCAAAAAAAACGGCTCCACTGATCAGCTCCGCGATTACGATGCCAACCAGCAATACGATGGCCCTTTGGTTATTATGATCAACCGCAACAGCGCCTCGGCCTCCGAAATACTTGCAGCAGCCATGCAGGATTACAAGCGTGCAATTATAGTAGGCAGTCAATCCTTTGGCAAAGGTACGGTGCAATCTTTCCTTGACCTCGACAATTACCTCCTGCCCCAGTTTGATACTATTAAACCTTTGGGTTCGGTGAAGGTAACCATGCAAAAGTTTTACCGTATCAATGGAGGTACCACGCAGTTGCGCGGTGTAAGCCCCGATATAGAATTTCCTGATCCTTATGGCCTGATTGACCGGGGAGAAAAAGAATTAGACAACCCAATGCCCTGGGATGAAATGCCAAAAGCGGAGTACGCGCCTTTTAACACCATCAATTACGATAAGCTGGTAAAAGCCAGCAACGAGCGGATTCAAAAAAACAGGACCTTTAACCTGATTGATGAAGAAGCGAAGGAAATAAAAGCCAAAAAAGACGATTCGAAATACAACCTGAACATAGATAAATACCGCGCCGAACTCAAAAAATACAAAGAGGACAATAAAAAATACGATGAGCTGAAAAACGATATTAAAGGCTTTGACCTTGGCCTGCTGAAGGTAGATATTAATGTGCTGTCGGCCGATACCAATAAGCTGAACAGGGAACAAAAATGGGTGAAAAATTTAAAGAAAGATGTTTATTTGTACGAAGCGGCGAATATTATTGGGGATATGAAATAACGTTTAATAGTTTATTCGTTCTTTGGTTCATTCGTTATCGGGTTAATTTAGACAGTACGTAACTTATGAACGTATAAACTTAAAAACGAATGAACTTTATTCGTATTTTTACTGCATTACAAATTCATAAGCCCGAGAAAACGTATGAAGTTGAATACCCCGATAAGCAGGTACACTTTTTTATTTTTGTTGCCGGCGGTTTTTTTATTGTGCCTGTTCTCCTCCTCCAAACCTGTGGCCAACGAGCTTTCAAAAGACGATTTAATAAAACTGTACAAAGAGTATTACCTGAGCTCGGACATTGACAGCATTAACTGGAACGGGTCTATAGACAATTGTAAAGCAGGCACGCTTTCGGAAGATATATTGACAAAAGCCGAAAACCGGGTTAATTTTTTCCGGCTGGTAAATGGCTTAACTAAAATTACGTTTAACAAAGATTTTAATACCCGTGCGCAGTCTGCGGCTTTACTTTGCTTAGCCAATAACAAATTAAACCACCACCCGCCTAAAACCTGGAAATGTTATAGTGCCGAAGGGGCAGAAGGGGCCCTTCATTCCAACCTGGGCTTCAACGATTTTAAACATTTTCCGGCAGCTTCTTTTATTAGCGGTTTTATACAGGACCATGGGGAAGATAATTCCGCCTGCGGTCACCGTAAGTGGATCTTGTATTCAAAAGCCAAAGAAATGGGTTATGGAGCCAGCAATAAAACAGAAGCATTGTATGTAACGGGCATCGATCAGCATGCTAAAATAATCAACAAGTTTATTGCTTACCCCTGGAATGGGTATGTACCTGTAAACCTTATTTTTCCCAAATGGTCCTTCTCTATACCCGAACACCACAAGGTGGATTTTTTACATTGCAAAATTGCCATTACCGACGAGTCGGGAAAAAAATACCACCACAAATTGTTGCAGCAGGAAAAAAATGTACTCGATCATACCCTTGTGTGGGAAATCCCGGAACTGTATACTCCTGAAGAAACTGAGAAGCTGGAAAACAATTTAAAGAAAAAAGGTTTTGTCGGCAAAACAATTACTGTAACCATTACCAATGTGATGGTGCATGGAGAACTAAAGAACTTTTACTACCAGGTGAAGATTATTGAAGTGTAGTTCAGTCTCAGGCCCTTTGAGCCTGTGTTATAAACTGAACCGCATTGTCGGCAAATTCAGCCGCACTTGTTTTCCGGTTGCCGGCCACATCCATTGCCCTTCTCCCTTTTTTTGCTACTAAAGCAGGGTACTGTGCCCTTCTTTTTTGTTTAAAGCGTTCTGCTTTTTCTTCTCTTTTCTTAAAGAACAGGAACACTGCGACAGCAGCAATAAATAAAACACCAAAATACATGGTGGTGTAAACAGGGTCTACTTCATTGGATGCAGATCCACTTTCAGTTCCTGTATTTCCAAATACCGTTCCGGTACTCATAAGCATTATGGTGAACATACTTTTAAAGCCTGAATTCACCTTGTTTCCCTTTGCATTTTTCATCGTTCTGTTTTTTTAAGATTAATAATTTAGGCGGGGTGCTGTACAAAGATTCATCAATTCAAAGCCGAAATTCAAATGAAAACTATCAAAACCTTACTTGTTCAAGCCCTGCTTTTAAGACGAAGGGCACTTTAAACCGGATGAATAACAAAGGGGGTAAGCAACTGATTGTTCCTGCACCTTTTGTCGGACTAAAGCTACAGGAGCCCTACACGGATTTATATTGGCACCCGCCACTTGCAAAGTCATTCTTACCACTTAACAATGCCGGATTTATTTAACACAGCATTGATTTAACTTAGGGTTAAACGGTGCCGGATTTGCTTTTAAACTTTATGGAATTATCAGGCAAGCGGCGTCACAATAAAAAAGCCATGCAAAAAATAAATTATGTAGTCCGTATTCCGGAACCTTGTCACGAAGACTGGAACACCATGAAGCCCGATGAAAAAGGGAAGTTTTGTAAAGTGTGCAGCAAGTCGGTTATCGACTTTTCGAATAAAAGCGATGCAGAGGTCCACAATATACTGCATGAAAATAAAGACAAAAAGGTATGCGGGCATTTTAAAACCACACAGGTCAACCGCCCGCTTAAGTATACTGTTCCAATTCAACAACTCCCTTCCAGCCTTTCACCCACCAAAGCTTTTGCCATTGCCCTCTTTTTTGTATTCGGTACTTTGTTATTTAGTTGTACTGATAATAATGGGAAGGAAATAAATAAGATTGAGCTTACGCCGGACGAACAATATTCGGTGGGAATAACGATGATAGATTTACCTATACAACCATCTCAATCCGACACAATTGTGTTAGATACCGCTACTGAAACACTTACAACTTCCTGTTCAAGTATTAGTGGCGACATAAGTGTTTTAGATGAAGTAACCGTTGAAGACTCCGTTACAAATTTGCATTCATTCTCAATCGTGGGCGGTGCAATAGCGATAGATGTTATCCGGCATGATTCGTATACCACATTCACTGATTCAACAACAGTACAGCAGGACGAAAAAAGAAAAGCGCCGGACAACACCGTAAAAGATTTTTCATTTGCTGTCTACCCCAATCCTACTGATGGAAACACCAACATCAGTTACGAAGTATTAAAAAAAGGAATGGTGCAGGTGAGTATTTATGATATAAACGGGGAACTGGTTTTAAGCCCTGTAAATACACAGGAGCAATACGAAGGCCGGTACATTCTCCCCACAGACTTAAGCAAATTACCGAACGGGGTTTATATTTGTACCATACTCAACAACGGGCAGGTAAAAAGTACAAAGTTTGTGCTTTCGCGTTAGGCACACAACTAATACCGGGTTGGAAAAACTTTCATGCTGAATGGGAGAAAGTCCCAAATAACGTATCTGTCGGGTAATTTTGAAATTCCTTTGAATTTCATTAAATTTACATAAATGTCCATAAAACATGAATTACAGAATATCATTTCAGGAAATGGATCAGTTAGGAACGGAAAAATTATCCAAACAATTACTGATTACCTTAGAAGAGAAAAGAAAGCAATTTCAGCAACTGAAGAAACAAAGTTCAGTAAAGACCAAGAAACAGAAGTCTTAGTAAAATTTATTACCCATTCCAATTTATGGTATTCCAATATTGATAGTTCCAAGTATATAGGAGAAGGGGCTGAGCAACGAGTCTATGAGTTCTCTGATCCTAATTATATTTTAAAACTGAATGACAGTATCTTTTATGCATATTGGGAAGATTACTTCAATAGTTTATTACTCCACAATTATTTTTTTCCGCATTTGGCCTATGAACTCCTTGGGTTTATTGCAACAGAGGCTAAATTAGGTAATGGTGCAAAAAATAGTTGGTGTTTTTTTGTAAAATTATTTTTATACTCGTTCCGTAGATCTGAAGAGGAAGTTAGCTCTGCAGGAGTGCATCTAACCAGCAATAGGATTTACCA
>JAHEYF010000141.1 GCA_023251755.1 Bacteroidota bacterium | reverse complement strand
CCAGCCGTTGTGAAAAACCATTTTTTCGGGCAAGGCATAATTTTTCATCCGCCAGCCGTATCCGTAATTGTGTGTTTTTATTTCCGGGCTGTAAGGTTGTATCGCCAGGTCGAGCCACTGTTTCGAGATGAGTTTGCCTGTAAAATAAGCATCTGCAAACAGGTACATGTCGTTGGTAGTTGAATACACGCCTTTATCGCCCAATACATAATCAAAAGCATCGTAACCCACTTCTTTCATTTTAACCGTATACCCAATTGTTTTAATGGAATCATTTTGCTGATCGAGCTCATCAATAAAATAAGTATGGTTCATTCCTAAGGGTTTAAATATTTCTGCCCTTACAAAGTCTTTAAATGAATGGCCCGATACCTTTTCAACAATTAAGGCCAGCAACATATAATTGGTATTGCTGTAATTAAACCGAAAACCCGGTTTAGCATACGAGGCCGGCTTGTGTTGCTGCATCAGGTCAAGAATACTGGCATTGCTCAGTTTTAAGGAAGCGTCCTTACAATAAGGGTAACAGAAATAAAGGTAATTCGGAAGCCCTGAACGATGCGTAATCAGGTTTTCGATGCTTACACCTTTGTAAGGAAATTCGGGCAGGTGTTTTTGTACATCATCTTTTAAATCTAATTTATGGGCTTCCACTAATTTTAAAATTGAAGCGGCTGTAATGGTTTTAGACACAGAAGCTAATTGAAAGACCGAACTATCGCTGAGGTTTATTTTTTTTGTATTGTCGGCTACTCCGAAACTCTTTTGGTATAGAATATACCCCTTTTGGGCCACCAGTACATTTCCATTAAATAAATTGGCTTTGTATAAATGCTGAAACAGGGTATCTAAACGGTAAATTTTTGCCTGGGTAACTTTATCCGGAGAAAATGCGGCTTGTGGCGCTGCTGCGGATCCTTCTTTTTTATCCGGGGTGTTTTCGTTGGAACAGGCCAATATCAATACAAAAGCAAGACCGGAAAAAAGCAAGTATTTTTTTATCACAAACGAATTTTTTAAGATCCTTAAAAATAACAAGAGGATTGTATGGTATTACTTCTTCACATTTTGGTTATTAACATTGTAGTCTTAAAATCGTTCAATTGTTTTTGTTTGGGCTGTTAAGTCTTAACACATAGAGAGATGGGAAAATTGCAGAACCTGCGACTGTATTATTAACAATTTTTTTGTTTAAAATTATTGGATAAAATAAAGCAAAGAGCTTATAAAATCTATCATTCGCTCATATAAATAAGTTAATTTTACCTGCTTATTACAAATTATACATTCGATATATAGCTTTGGAAAGCTATTGCTCTGTATATACATTTTTTGAATTATTCTTATTGAGTATGAACATTACCTATTACGGCCATTCCTGTTTTGGAGTAGAAATAAACGGGAAACACCTGTTGTTTGACCCCTATATTTCGCCCAATGAATTAGCCAAAAACATTGACGTCAACGCTGTTAAAGCCGATTATATTTTAATCAGCCACGGGCACAACGACCATATTGCCGATGCAGTATCCATTGCAAAAAGAACAGGCGCCAAAGTAATTTGTACCTGGGAAATTTATGTATGGCTTGGGAAACAAGGTCTTGAAAACATTCACCCGATGAACACCGGTGGAAAAGTAAAACTTGATTTTGGAAATGTTAAGTGTGTAAAAGCAGAGCATTCAAGCAGTCTGCCCGATGGCAGCTACGGTGGAAACCCCATGGGATTTGTTGTAGAAAGCAACCAGGGGAATTTTTATTACGCCGGTGATACGGCCCTCACTTACGATATGAAACTGATTGGCGAATACAGAAAAGTTGATTTTGCTTTTTTACCCATTGGCGACAATTTTACGATGGGGGTCGACAATGCTATTATCGCAGCTGAATTTATCCATTGCAACGATATTATTGGTATGCATTACGACACCTTTGGCTACATAAAAATAGACGAGGTAGAAGCCCTGAAAAAGTTTGAGCGTTCGGGTAAACTGCTAACACTGATGAATATAGGAGAAACAATTAATAAACACTAAAAGACCGGAACGAACAGAATGGGAAAAATTATAGCAATAGCCAATCAAAAAGGAGGAGTTGGTAAAACAACATCGGCTATCAACCTTGCAGCAAGCCTGGCTGTATTGGAATTCAAAACCTTGTTAATTGATGCCGATCCACAGGCCAACTCTACATCAGGTGTTGGTTTCGACCCTAAAAATATTAAGACCAGTATTTACGAATGTATTATGGACGAAGCCAGTCCACGCGACATTATACTTACCACCGAAACGCCCAACCTCTACCTCTTACCTGCGCACATCGACCTGGTTGGGGCAGAAATTGAACTGGTAAAACTTCCGAACAGGGAGCACATGATGAAAAATTCACTCGCTAAAATAAAAGACGATTACGATTTTATTATTATCGATTGCAATCCTTCGCTGGGCCTGATTACCATCAACTCCCTCACTGCGGCCGATTCGGTAATTATACCGGTGCAATGCGAGTATTTTGCCCTGGAAGGAATGGGTAAATTATTAAACACCATTAAAATTGTACAATCCAATTTAAACCCGGATTTAGACATTGAAGGAATTTTATTAACGATGTACGATATGCGCCTTCGCCTTTCTAACCAGGTGGTGGACGAAGTAAAAACCCATTTTCAGCAAATGGTTTTTGATACCATTATACAACGCAATACAAAATTAGGTGAAGCCCCAAGCTTTGGAAAAACCATTATTATGTATGATGCTACAGGCAAAGCAGCGGTTAATTATTTGAACCTTGCCCGTGAAATTCTTCAAAAAAATGGCCTGACTAAAATCAGCAACGAAGAACGTATGATTGATGTGGAGGAAGATTTATCGGAAGACTTAGAAGGGTAGTTTAAACGTTCAATAGTTTATTCGTTCAACAGTTTAGCCCGAACGAAAGAACAAATAAACGAAAGAACGAATAAACGGGTAAACGAATAAACAAAAGAACGAATAAACGAAATAATGAGTGCAAAAAAAACATCCTTAGGAAGAGGATTGGGTGCATTGCTTGAAAATGCAAAAACAGACATTACAACCCGTGAAAACAGCGACGGTGCTGCTATTGTAGGAACAATAGCCAGTATTAAAATCAACAACATTGAAGCCAACCCTTTTCAACCCCGTACACATTTTGAAGAAAATGCCCTGCAGGAACTGGTTGATTCGATTAAGGAACACGGCATTATACAACCTGTTACTGTTCGCAAATTAGGTTACGATAAATTCCAGCTCATTTCAGGGGAGCGTCGTTTCAGGGCCTCTCAATTGGCCGGGTTAAAAGAAGTCCCTGCTTATATACGCATTGCCAACGATCAGGCTATGCTTGAAATGGCTTTGGTAGAAAATATCCAACGCGAAGACTTAGATGCCATTGAAGTAGCCCTGAGTTATAAACGCCTGATTGATGAATGTGATTTAACCCAGGAACAATTGGCTGATAAAGTAGCCAAACAACGCTCTACCATTACCAATTATTTGCGTTTGCTGAAACTTCCGGTTGAAATACAAATTGGTATACGCGACAAACAAATCACCATGGGCCATGCCAGGGCTTTGATTAACATTGAAGATAAAGATTTGCAATTAGCCCTTTTTGCCAAAACAATAGAAGAAGATTTATCCGTAAGGGATATTGAAGAACTGGCCAAAGGTGGAAAAATAAAGACAAAAGTAAAATCTTTGACCAAAAACACTACCAATACACTCAGGGTTGAAGACAAAAGGGCACTTGAAAGCCTCACTAAAATATTCAACAACAGTGTAAGTTTTAAACGCACAGCCAACGGCAAAGGAAACATTAACCTGAGTTTTAGTAACGACAATGAACTCGAACACATCTTATCTTTTTTTGAGCTCTGACAGAATAAACAACCTTCTTTTAAAAAGCTTGTTAATGCTGCTATTTAGCTTAACAGGCTTTTTTTCTTTTGGAAAAACCACTCTTTCTGTTCAAAAAAACACAATGCATCTTTCATTGCTGAACGATTCCACATCCAAAGCCCTGAAAAAAAAGGAAAACAGAGCCGCAAAAATTGCAACAATTATGTCGGCCTGTGTGCCGGGGCTCGGACAGGTATACAACAAGCAATACTGGAAAGTACCCCTTATTTATGGGGCCTTTACCGGCATGGGTTATTTGTACTTAAAAAACAACAGTCAGTATCAAACCTACCGTGAAGCCCTGATTGGCCGTTATGATGATGATCCGACAAACGATACCCTGCTCAAGAAGTATACAGAAGCGAACCTGATCACCCTGAAAGACCTGTATAAAAAAAGGAGTGATTTATCCATGATAGGAATTGGTGTGGTATATATTCTGAATGTGGTGGATGCCACTGTTGGAGCGCATTTAAGTCATTTCGAAAAAAAAATTGACGATGATTTAAGTTTTGGTGTAAAACCTTACAGTACTATTTTTTCAACAGCTAATCATTGGCAGGTCTACAATGGATTTACGGTTCAGCTTAATTTTTGTGCTAAACCGAAATTTACATTCAACGAAAACAAACACGCAGTATTTTTTGATTAATTAAGCACGATATAAAATGAAAATAGTTCTATTGGGATACGGTAAAATGGGCAAAGAAATTGAAGCCATTGCCCTTGAGCGCCAACATGAAATTGTATTGAAAGTGGACGAGCACAACTCTGCTTCCGTTACAGCAAAAGACCTTCAACCGGCTGATGTTGCTATTGAATTCAGTACACCGCATACAGTTGTGGGGAATATTTATAAATGTTTTGAAGCCAGTTTGCCCGTGGTTGTTGGAACTACAGGCTGGTACGATAAGTTTGATGCGATAACAAAAGATTGCGGGGATCAAAAACAAAGCTTGTTTCACGCCACCAATTTTAGTTTAGGTGTAAATATTTTCTTTAAAGTAAACAGCTACCTCGCTAAAATCATGAATAATTTCCCCGGTTATGAAATAAGCATGGAGGAAATTCACCACATCCATAAATTAGATAAACCAAGCGGAACGGCTATCTCCTTAGCCAGTCAAATAATTGAGCAGGTGGGCAGAAAAGAGAAATGGGCCCTGGAAAACAATCATTCTACGGACACTCTTTTTATTAAGGATGTTCGTGAAGGGGAAGTTCCCGGCACACATATTGTAAAATACACTTCTGCTGTTGATGATATTGAAATTATGCACAAGGCGCACAACCGCAAGGGTTTTGCATTGGGTGCCGTATTGGCTGCCGAATTTTTGAAAGGTAAAAAAGGAGTGTTTACTATGAATGATATGCTTGGTTTTTAAGAAGGGTTCAAGCCTTAATTTTTTCCATAGTCCTTGCTGGTAAAGATATAAGCTCAGCTCCAGGCTCTCAGGACTCATATCTCATATCTCACTACTAAACTAAGCTGTAACCTTTACCGGAAACAACTCCTTTAATTTATTGATCGTAAAATCAATTTCTTCTTTGGTAGTGTATTTACTAAATGAAAAACGAACCGCAGGCCTTGTCATATCCACACCCAAACCACGCAGCACGTGCGAACCCTGGTTGCTTCCCGATGAGCAGGCACTCCCACCCGAAGCAGCTATGCCTGCAATGTCTAAGTTAAACAACAACATTTCTGCATCTTCCGAAGCGGGGAATAAACAATTTAAAACTGTGTACAAACTGCTGTCCCCTGTTTCGCCATTGAACCCAATACCGGGAATATTTTCATTCAGCTGATCTATCATGTAATTTTTTAAGCCACGGATGTGTTGCTGGTGCTCGTCCATGTCCCTGAACGCTATTTCCATAGCTTTGGCCAGGCCTACAATTCCGTGAACATTTTCGGTACCACCACGCATATTGCGTTCCTGCGCCCCTCCGTGTATAAATGGTTTTATTTTTAAACTGTGGCTGATGTATAAAAAACCAACACCTTTAGGGCCGTGGAATTTATGTGCTGCACAGGTAACTAAGTGAACTTTTAACTCCGGTAAATTCATAGCAAAATGCCCCATTGTTTGAACCGTATCGCTGTGGAAAATTGCATTGTATTTTTCGCAGAGTTCACCTGCTTTTTTAATGGGCAATAAAGTCCCTATTTCGTTATTGGCGTGCATTAAAGATACAAACGAACGTTCGTTGTTCGCCAATAATTCTTCGAGGTGTTTTAAATCAACATTGCCTTTGCTGTCTAAATTCACCCAGCTTAATTTTATTTTTCCTTCTTTTTCCAGTACCTGCAAGGTGTGTTCTACGGCATGGTGTTCTATTTTAGAAGATATGGCGTGGGTAATGCCGTGTGTAGCTATACTCTGGCAAATAGCCATGTTATCGGCTTCAGTACCGCCCGATGTGAAAAATATTTCGGCGGGGCTTACATTTAATAATTTAGCGGCAGTTTTACGTGCCGATTCTATCGCAGACCGTGTCCTTCTTCCGAATGAATGAATGGATGAAGGGTTTCCAAATTCCTCTTTCATAAAGGGCAGCATCGCATCAAACACTTCATCGTCTAATCTTGTGGTAGCTGCATTATCCAAATAAACTTTCATACGTTATTCTCTTAAAGATTCTAAATTAAATATAAGCTAATTGGCAACTAAATCCAAATTAGCTGTAAACACTACAAAATTGGGAATTTTTGCTGCGACATCAAAATAAAGAAAGGTCTTACAATTAGCTTTCGCCTGCTTAGTCACTTCTGATCTTTAAAGTACAAGCAATGTCTTTCCTATTGCTTCTTTCAAAGGTTTTTCTACTTTTACCTGCTCTGCATATACAAGCCAATTCGTAATAACAGCTGCAATTTGCTGCACAATTGTTTCTGCTTTTTTAATATTCATTTGCCTTGCTACTTCTAATACATCGAACCTTGTAATGTTTGTTCTTTTACCATTCACACTTAAGGCATGCTGGCTCACCCAGTCGCTGCCGGGCCGGTAGGCGTGGCAGACATCAAAAGCCGGCGACAGTCTCCATTTCCCTGTTTTATCCATAACAAAAGCAAAGTTTTTAGTATGGTCATCGCAATTGCGCCCCATTACATTAAACACCATTCTACGGTACAATTGTTCGGCTTGTGGATAAGGCAAACCAAGTATACGCATGGTTTCAAAAAGCTGTTCGTAGCTGTAAGAATTCACTTCGTTAAAATCATAATGCCTCATGGCGCAAAAACTCTGAACATGTAGTTTGCCTGTTTCCGTATCCCTGTCAAACCTCTTTGTCATAAAATGCGCCCGTTTATTTTCTTCCAGCAACCGGCATTCCGTCATTTCAATGCCCGCATCCAATGCCATCAGGTAATAGGCCATTTCAACCCTGCCATAACCGCTGGACGCGCCAAACTGTGTGTCGGTAACTCCGTCAAATTTAATGATCCAATGTGTAAAGCCCTTTGACACTTCAGCCTGTCCGCTTCGCACTTCACCATTTTCAGGATTGTAAGCTATCACCGCTTTTGCCCGGGCACCACCAGCTGAAGTACCCACTTTTAGAATATCCACCAGGGCTTTTTTATCATCCAGACTCAGGTTCGCGCTAAAGTCTTTTCGCCCCGAAAGTATACCTTCTGCCATTTCAATCAGGCTGCTTATTTCAATTTTAGAGGCAGATTTATTGATCCTGGGCTGAAGCGGTTCAAATTCAAGCGCCCCCATTCCTCTGTTTCCGATAAAACAGAGTTTTTCAATTGGATTTAAACTGTCTGCCGGTCTTCCATGCTGTGTAAGCCATGTGTTAATTAAGGTATTACCATATCTATCGGGCAAAACATCTGCCAGTAATCCGGGCATACCTTTAAACGTGTTTAAGCCCCTGAGTTCCGGAAAAGAAAAAATCTTTTTTGCTGCCCCGCTTATGGGCATTTTTATAGGCGACAGGTCCCAGTTGTTGTTTAAAAAAGCGGCATCGTATTCAAAAGAAACCAAGTCTGTTTCGGGGTTCCAGGCAATGGCCCCCACCCTTGTATTCCATATATTAATAAAGGCTGTGGTTATCATTACCAGTCGGATTTAGGACGGCTTTT
This sequence comes from Bacteroidota bacterium, assembly GCA_023251755.1. Taxonomy (GTDB): domain Bacteria; phylum Bacteroidota; class Bacteroidia; order B-17B0; family Aurantibacillaceae; genus JAHEYF01. The sequence continues at coordinate 2,886 of JAHEYF010000141.1, read as the reverse complement.
ACCCTCCTTTTTTATACCCGAAGCCCTTTTTCGTTTGGCTTGTTCCAGGCTGGCCAATTGAATGGGACTCAGTTGCCGCTGCACTTCAAAGTTCTGCAATACATACAACAGGTTTAAAGCCCTGAGCAATTGAATAAGCGTAATAAAATTACAACGCATCCCCTGTTCAAATTCAATAAGTGTTGAACGGTTTATACCGGCATCTATAGCCAGTTGCCCCTGGGTTTTGTTTTGCTCTAAACGATGGTGTTTAATAAAAGCCCCTATGGCTTCAACTATTGCCGTGCCGCTCATCGCAGCCCAATTTATGTTGGTTTTTTCCATCATTAATAGTCTTTTAAGTATTTAATGTTGGTTTTATACAACAAATATACAAAAAAAATCAAACACCTTTAAATTTTCCTTCGGTGTACAATACTCTCTAAACAAAACCCTACAAACAACAAGGGACTGCTTGCACAGCGCAGCAGTCCCTTATTACATCTCGTTTAAAATTCCTTCTCACTCTCTCACTTTCTAACTTTCTCACTCTCTCCCTTCCCTACCATCTCAAATAATAATCCTTGTTCAGCCATACCGGGCGTTTTAATCCAAAATATTCCTGCAACATTTTTTCTGCTTCACAAAAAGCCCCTTCAACCCATCCCTGCTGATCGGAATAAGCTTCGCCGCAAATATGGATGCTTTCCTTCGGAAGTGGTTTGCGCATATAGGGCATCACATGTTTCACCGAATAGCCTGCTTTCCAGGCGTGGTAACCTGCTCCAAAGGGGTCTTCCGTCCAGTCGCGGAACCAGGTAACATAAGGCATTGGTATTTCCACCTTGGGCCCGTGTAGTTCTCTTAACTGGTTCACCAGTTCGTCCACCATCATTTGTGTAGCCTGCACATCCTGTAAAGCTTTTAACTCCTTTGAAGAAGCGTTTTTTGTTGGCCTTACTGTAAACAATACTTTATCATCTGACAATGCTTTCCAGAATGTTTCCGTTTCCATATCGCCATAACTTCCCAATAAAAGTGAGTGATCGTTTCTGGGATCGGTACCAAAATAATAACATTGCCGCATGGGTAAATCAGTAATCGAATGCCCCGAATCGATGTTCAGTTTTTTCCACCAGGGGTATTCAAAGCCCATTAATATTTTAAAGGCCGGTTCCATAATTACTGAGCGGATATTCAGGTTCAGTTCACTCCGCTCATTGATGTCGAAAAAGAAATTTTCCTGGTCCAGCAACTCCAGCGATTTCCTGGGCATGGCCAGCACTATGGTGTTGGCATACACCATCCATTTTTTATTTTTTTTAATATTCAAAAAAGTAAGCTCGTACTTGTACTTATCTTTGTTCTTGTGTTTTTTTGTAAAGGTCAGCAATTTGTTTTCCGACCATATACAGGCTCCTTCAAACTTCATATAGGCATTGGCCAACGCATAAGCAATGCTGTCGTAGCCTTCCTTAATTGTTTTATAAGAAGTGTCTGCATTCGAAAAATCACCCACCATATACGGGAAGGCTTCCGCCGAATTCCAGTTAATGGTATTGGAATAATAACCTCCGGCATTGGCTAAAAAGCTATAACCTTCTTCCGAACATTGGTCCTTAATCAGGTTCCAGAAACCAATATCGTTTACCTTGCGTTTATCGTAGGGGGAACCCTTAAAACAATAAATGAGTTTCGGCTTCACATCGTCCCAGTCCCTACTGGTAAGCATAAATGCATAATCATACTGGCCCGGGCCCTGACTGACTTTTTTTCCATAATTTTTTTTAAACCAGGGATCGGCCATTAACACATCGTAAATTACTTTGTTAAACAACTGATCGGAACTAAAACCAACATCATCATCGTTTAAATAATAACGGGTCGTCAGTTTTTTACCTTTCTTCTGCGCCTCATTCCAGGCGCTTTGTTTAAAACGTTCCTTGCGTAAATACATCAGCAAATCATTGGGGTTGCCCATCGGGAAATCAACAGGGGTCATTTCCTTTTTAAACACCTGTTCAATCAGGGTTGTTACGATCTCCTGCGAAGTTAAATACCGCATCCCTCCAAGCTCCCCCACTACATCCATACCGGGCATCACTACCGATTCAAGCCTTCCTCCCAGCCTGCTGTTCATATCAAAAATCTGTACTTTTTTTCCGGTATATTTTTTATCGGTTGTTAAGCGGTAAGCTGTGTACAAGCCCGAAGTACCTGCGCCAACAATGGCGACTTCAACTTTCAAATCAGGCGACATACCTGAATTAAGGGGTGTGTTTTTATTCATAAATAGCAGCGGTTTTTTTAATTGATTTAAAATATGTTTCACCTAAGGCAAAAGGGCTAATGTCAAATCTGGTATGCCCGTCTAATGCCAAATCACTCAGTATTTTACCTAAGAAAGGAATAAACTTGGCGGCCCAGCCCGTAGCATAAATCACAATGTTTTTATGGTTCGGTACAAAGTCGGGGGCAAAGTCAATCAACAATTCCTTGTTTGGTATTTTACTCAGGGCTATTAAGCAGGTCGAAAGGTAATGCGGGGTGGGGTCAAGCCCTTTCATGTGGTTTTTTACCCATTCCGAAGTGTAAGCCAGTTCCTGTTTATTTGGTATTAAACTGCGCTGGCTGGGATCAGTAAGCGGGTTGATTACAAAATCGGGGGCTACCCTTATATAACCTGGGTAGTTCCAGTCTACTTCCGGAAAACCATAAAACTGATTGCCATTATTCCCTTCTGCATTTTGAAACACAAACCAGGTGGGGTATTGTATAGAAGGGTCGGTTTTTTTGAAATAAGCCGAAGCCATGTTCCAGTAGGTGGCTTCAATTTTAAAATGCAGGAGGTTCAGTATGCTGTTGATATAAGGGCCAGGCACCACCACTATTTTTTCGGCAATAAAA
>JAHEYF010000140.1 GCA_023251755.1 Bacteroidota bacterium | reverse complement strand
CCGCTATGCACATTGCGGCTTACAAGCAGGTGGTAAACATTACCATACCGGGTATGGAAAAATTACGCGATGCCCTGGCTAAAAAATCGGAAGAATTTAAAACCATTGTTAAAACAGGCCGTACCCATTTTATGGACGCTACACCTTTAACATTGGGCCAGGAGTTTTCGGGTTATGTGCAGCAAATCACCATGAGCATACGCACCTTGAAAAATGCCCTGGAAGCTGTGAAAGAACTGGCATTGGGAGGAACCGCGGTAGGTACCGGTTTAAATACCCCAAAAGGTTACGATGTGTTGGTGGCTAAAAAAATAGCTGAACTCACCGGCTTGCCTTTTGTTACTGCACCGAATAAATTTGAAGCACTGGCCGCACACGATGCAATGGTTGAGCTTTCGGGAGCACTCAAAAGATCAGCTGTGGCTTTAATGAAAATTGCCAACGATGTTCGTATGTTAAGCTCCGGCCCCCGTTGTGGAATAGGCGAAATTGTTATTCCTGATAACGAACCAGGTTCATCCATTATGCCGGGCAAAGTAAATCCTACTCAACCCGAAGCCCTGACGATGGTATGCGCCCAGGTGATTGGAAATGATGTGGCCGTATCAATAGGCGGCTCAAACGGGCATTTTGAACTGAATGTGTTTAAGCCTTTAATAGCGGCCAATGTATTGCAATCGGCCCGTTTAATTGGCGATGCCTGCGTATCGTTTACCGAAAAATGCGCCATTGGTATTGAAGCCAATCACAGTATTATTAAACAGCACCTCGAAAATTCACTGATGCTGGTAACGGCTTTAAACACCCATATCGGTTACGAAAACTCAGCCAAAATTGCGAAGAAAGCACACAAAGAAAATAAAACATTAAGAGAAGCCGCACTTGAACTGGGCCTGTTAACCAACGAGCAATTCGACCAGTGGGTACGACCTGAAGATATGATTGGGGCGATGAAGTAGTTTTTTACCACGCAGGCACAAAGGACACAAAGGCGCACTAAGTTTTATCGTATAGGCAGCGTTCTTGTTTCATGAAGCTGTGCTTTTAATTTTTGACTTCAAACTTTTAAATTAAAAAACCACTTACAAAATAGCGGGAATTGTTCCCGCTATTTTTATTTATCTTCGTGCCGTGTTAAAAAGGAACTTTTTTATATCTATCCTATTGGCCTTTCAGGTAATTGCACTTGCTCAAAAAAGTGATGATTTTAAGGCGGATAAAGAAATTACTTACGATGGTAAGCGTTACCGTGTATATAACAATTACCTCACCATAGGGGCCGGCAAGGCTCACAACGACAATATAGCAGGACTACAGTTTGCCGGTGCAGCCGATTTTAATTTTCATTTAAAACAATATTATTTTCAAACGGGGATGCTGCTGGCCGGCGATCATTTCGGAAGTTACAACCATGTACAGGGCCATTTGTGTATTGGGAAAAGGTTTGAACAGAATAAATTCAACCTGGCAGGCTACCTCGGAGGCTCTTACTCATCCATGAACCAAAGCTACGAAGACAGCATTGTTCATGTTAAATTTGTGAGCGCACCCGGCTTGTACGCCTGTGTGCAAACCACTTATAAATACAAATACGATTTAGGTTTGGGCCTTGCCTTTTTTGCCGATTTTAACAGGGCGCAGAGTTTATTTGGAATACGATTGGAACTTTATTTTTCCGGCGCCTACCGCCGCGCCGTTTGGGGCGAACAAAACATGAACCAGCAAGAGAAAACCTATCAGCAGTAAATAATTATTGCGTTTGTTTTTTCCAGAATTTATAAGCAATATAAACATCCATTATTTTACCGGCTGGTACAGCGTCATTCAATTCTCTGCTTTCCAGCATACATTTTACACCTACTAATAAAGCTGAACCCGGGCCACAAACAACCCGCTTATTTACGTCCAGTACAATCCCCGCAGACATTCCCGCAATATTATCGTAACTTAAAGGAACCGCATAAGATGTAGCTCCTGAATGAGATGAAGCCTGATCAACTTTAACTGTGGAGTTTAACAAAAACCCTGCATATACTCCGGCTCCAACAGAAAAACCCTTTCTTTTCCCTAAAAATTTGTTCCTGGTAATTTCAATGTTCCCGCGTGTGGTGCTAAAAGAACCCGATAAATAAGAATAGCTACCCGGAGAGATAAAAGAGATAAAGAAATCCCCTTTCCTGTATAGCAGGCTGAATCTGATCCCGAAGGTATTGTATTTTTTTAATGGTTGATTCAGCTGATAAAAAACCTGCCCTGTGGCCTGGTAATTAATACCTCCGCCATCGTGCCCATTATTTGATATATCTTTAGGTATATGAAGGCCCCCACCAATATTGTGCGTCCATTTTACATGTTTTGGGAAATGTTTTTCGCTAATGCTATCGTTCGACCTCGGTTTATTTTTTGTACCATTTGCGAAAGTAGTCCCAATAAAAAAATTAACCTGAGAGGTGAAAGGTTTAAACCCGGAAATATCATTTGTTTGTAATTTCACCTCGCTTCCAAATATCAATGAAGTGTTGTGGGAAACCGGTATATCACACGATAAGTTAAATGAACATCCAACATGAAAAGGATTAATTTGATTAAACGATTTTGTTACACTGTTTGAAGGTGCATTTGTGCCGGAATACCAAACCATCGTGCTGGCCTGAACAGGAAGGGCTGTTCCTGCGTAAACCGAAGAACCGAATGTCAGCCATTGCTGAAATATACCCGGTGTATACAATAAAGAAACTCCCGCTTCTGGCGCTCTGTATGTAAATTTACTGTGTTCGTGTTCATACATTCCCGGAGTACCGGTACTTGTGCTTTTATATATTTCACCGCTTCTCTTACCCAGATGCAGGTTCAGGCCCACCAGAAGCTCAGGTTGCTGTTTTATTTTTTTGTAAATATCTGCATCGAAGCAAAAACCACTGGAAAAATAAAGTGTACCCGGTATTGATGGAGTAGCAAAGTTGCCATAAACATGGTTACTTAATGATTGTTGCAAGCCGTATCTCAACCTTACCTGTCTCGAAAAAGTAGTCGTGTCTGTTTGCTGTGAGAACAAAGAAAAGTACGGCAAAATGTATATTAGACTCAAAAATTTCTTCATGCCCTTAATTCTTTCTACTGCATACTTCAGTAATTTCCCTGAAAATAACTCATTTCATACGCATGGCCAGTCCCTTCTTATAAATGGCAGTAAAATTCTTATAAACGGCAGGAATATTAATTTTTTCGGCCTGGCCCGGCAAAAAAATAAGCATTTATACCTCTCATTCAAACTGGAATTTCCTCTTCCTGACAATAACACTATTCTTTTTTATTTATTAGCTGCTCTCAGTTTTTGTTTGCAACAATATCAAAATACCTGTGAAAGAGAAATTATGCAAACAATCAGCTAATATTTTACCGGAGAGCAGGCGCTTATTGTTATTAATTTGATTTTAATCAACCAATTTAATTTAAGCATCATTTTTCGCTTCCTGTTTTTTTCATTTCTACCTTATATTTCAACCAATGAAACCAGTGCTCCCCAACTGTTCTGCCTCCCATAAATACAAGTATTTAAGGAAGTGTATGTTTTTTCTTTTCAGCATCATTACAACTATTTGCCTTCAGGCACAAACCAGGCTTAACAGGCCTTTGCATGAAGATGCATCAGCAGCCGGGAAGTATTACCACTGGGACGAAGTACAACTTGAACTGATGCGGCAAACCGGGACAAGCCCGGAGGAAGCCCGGTCCTTTATTAAATACCTTTCTGCAACAAATAAGTTGTATGACAAAGCGGAATTTTTAAAGCAGGTGTCTTCCGGCGAAATCAGCGAAAACAATTCACAGCAATACTGGGCAACTAAAACAACTACCTACAGCCAGCTGTACAATCAGCTGCACAACAGTGCTGAGTACAATAATTTTATCACAAACCAAAAAACGCTGAACACCCCGCCCATTCCTTATACAGGCGGAGCCAGCTGCAACAACCTTGATTTTTCGACCGGCACTACTGCGGGCTGGACAGGCACCTGGAACAGCGATGGAAGCCAGGACCCGAACAACAACTGGTATGGATTGAACAGCACAGTGGGCTTAAACTCTTCTGCAACTTTTAATGACATCAATGCTGTTCACCAGCTTTGTACGGCCGGAATGGACCGGAATGCACCGATTAACCGGACGCCCCCCAATCATACTTATTCGCTGAGGCTTGGGAACGATTCGGCCAGTTATTCTGCCGCCGGTTCTTACAATCATCAAACCATATCCAATGCTTTTGTGGTTACTCCACAAAATAACAATCTCACTTATTGGTACGCTGTGGTATTCGATCAAACCCAGGGTAGCCCGCATTTAATAAATGAACAGCCCTATTTTAAAATAAGGATGTTTACCGGAAACACCGAGATCATTTGTGCGCAATACGATGTAAATTGTACCTCCGCGGCTACAATTGGCGGGTTTCAAAATTCCGCACCGTATACCTACAGCCCCACACTGGGTTACGAAGCGGTGTACAAAGACTGGACGCCGGTGTTGATTCCTTTGCTCAATTATGTGGGACAAACCGTTACCATTACCTTTGAAACCAGCGATTGCAATGCTGCACGGCATTTTGGCTACGCTTACCTGGCGGTTGATTGCGCCCCTTACCAGTTGATTATGTCAACCCCCTTCCCCTGTGCCGGTGGAACTGCAACACTTACAGCACCTGCCGGTGCCGCCACTTACCAATGGACAGGACCGGGAATAGTGGGAGCCAGTAACACTCCTGCTGTTACCATCAACAGCGCCGGTAACTATGCGGTAACCATGACTACTTTCGGAAGCCAGGGCGCCGTATGTAGCTTTACACTGGACACCCTGATTACCTCGCAAACATCTTCGCCCTTTGCCAACTTTACAACGTCACCCAACGCCTGTCTTTCCGCCCCTACTTCATTTTCAAACACTTCTACCGGCGCACCCGTTTCATGGAACTGGGCTTTTGGAGACGGGCAGACGGACAATCAAAACCTGAATCCGGTGCACACCTACACTGCACCAGGCACCTACACAATTACACTGCTGGCTACAGATGCAGGGGGTTGCAGCGACACCGCCACGCAGGTAGTGGAAGTCTATCCCATGCCGGTGGTTTCATTTACATCTTCGCTTGTTTGTGAAGGGAATCCCATTGTATTTGACAATACGGCCACTACTATTGCAGCACCGGATAATATTGTATCGCTCAATTGGGATTTTGGAAACAGCCAGACATATACAGGAGCCAACCCTCAACATGTTTTTAGCCCCTGCGGAACTTACCCCGTTACCTTAACAGCAACCTCCAATCACAATTGCAGCAGCAGTGCTACCAATAATGTAATCGTTAATTGTCAGCCCACGGTAGACTTTATAAATACCAACAATATATGTTTTGGCCCGCCGATTAATTTTACAAGTACCTCTTCGGCTACGCAGGCCGGGTGGAACTGGAATTTTGGCGACGGGGGCTCTGATCTTGTCAATCAAGACCCTGTTCATACTTATCAAAACCCGGGCAGTTATAATGTTTCGTTAATTGTTACGGCTCCTGGTGGTTGCGCCGACACGGCTATCCATACAGTTACCATACATCCCATCCCGGTAGCGAATTTTAGTGCCAACATTGTATGTGAAGGAAGTTCTACCATTTTCAACAATTCCCTTTGTTCCATTGCTCCGCCTGATAATATAGTATTTTACAACTGGACCATGGGTAACAATCAAACCATTAATGGGTCGGACCCACACTATACCTATACAAATTGCGGCACATACCCGGTAAGTTTGGTAGTAGTGTCCAATAACAACTGCACCAGTACCTTTACCGATACTATAACGGTGAATTGTGGCCCGACGGCAAATTTTTCAGCACCGCCGGTGTGTTACGGTAGCAATACTGTTTTTACCGATTTGTCTTCCGTATCTTCCGGTAACATAAATTCCTGGTGCTGGGACCTGGACGGGAACCCGGCCACCTGCGAGTTGCCCAATTCTCCGGGGCCTTTTCAGGTGGTACTTCCAACAACAATTGCACAAAATGTAACACTTACCATTAGCTCTTCCGGTGGATGCTCCGATACAATTGTACAAACTGTTACTGTGTTCCCTTTTCCGGTGGCTGATTTCTCCTGCCCGGCTGTATGTGCAGGTACTTCTTCACAATTGAACAACCTCTCCACAATAAGTTCCGGTACCATTGTTGCGTGGGCCTGGAATTTTAACAATGTACTGGTTCCCAATTCTACCCTTCAATCGCCGGCTGTGCTTTTCCCGGTAACAGGTCAGCAGCAGGTGCAGTTAACGGCAACATCCGACAAGGGTTGCGCTGCCGATACGGTGCTGCCTGTTTTCATCAATCCCAATCCTGTTCCGCTTATTGCGGTGGATGATCCGGATGGATGCCCGGTTCACCTTGCGGCTTTTTCGGGAAGTGTAACACCCGCAAGTGTAAGCCATGCCAATAGTATTGTAAAATGGCAATGGGACATGGACAGCAACGGTACAAACGAGTTTTCGCATACCTATTTACCGGGTAAAGATACCGACGCTGCAAGTTACAATTACAACAATACACAATACGATGTTCCGAAGTATTATGGAATTACATTAACAGTTACAAGCGATAGTGGATGTGTGGGAAAAGTAAGTACGGCGGGCACATTCATTACGGTGTTTCCTGTGCCGGTGGCAGGTTTTAGCGTGTCCTCCTCTGATATCTCACCGCAGTTTTATTTTAGCAATCAATCTTTGGGAGCCACTTCCTGGTTCTGGAATTTTGGGGATGTGTTTGTAGCAAACCCACAGCAAAATAGTTCCTCAGCTTTTGAACCTTCACATTATTATGAAAACGAAATGCCTTATACATACTTAGTAAGCCAGTGGGTAAGCAACAAATATGGCTGTAAGGATTCTGTTGTTCATCCGGTGGAGATTATACCTATATGGACCTTTTATATTCCCAATGCCTTTACTCCCAACAGCGACGGACACAACGAGGGATTCAGGGGCACAGGCATTAACATCAACACCTATAACCTTTGGATATTTGACCGCTGGGGAAATATGATTTTTTATTCGGAGGACCTGGATCAGTACTGGGATGGCAAAGTGCAGGCTAAGAGCGGAGAAATTGTGCAGGAAGATGTGTATGTATGGAAAGTTAAATTCAGAGATGTATTTGGAGGAAGGCATGAAAAGGCCGGAACGGTAACAGTTGTGAAATGAGCCTCAAAAAAAACGCGGCAAAAGATATTTCTTTTGCCGCGGATAATTTATCTTTTGTAAGAAAATTATTTTTTCGATTTAAGTGTAGCCCCGTAATATTCACGGTTCATACGGGCAATGTTCTCTAAGGAAATCCCTTTGGGGCATTCCACTTCGCAGGCACCGGTGTTGGTACAGTTACCAAAACCTTCTTCGTCCATTTGAGCCACCATGTTTAATACACGGGCTTCGCGCTCCACCTGTCCCTGTGGTAATAAAGCCAATTGCGAAACCTTAGCCGAAACAAACAGCATAGCCGAAGAGTTTTTGCAGGTGGCCACACAGGCACCACAACCTATACAGGCAGCCGCGTTAAAGGCATCGTCCGCATCGTCCTTAGGAACTAAAATATTATTGGCATCTTTTGCATTACCGGTGTTTACCGATACGAATCCTCCGGCTGCAATTACACGGTCGAAAGAGGAACGGTCGACCGCTAAATCTTTAATCACCGGAAAAGCCTTGCTGCGCCATGGTTCTACAACAATTGTATCGCCGTCTTTAAAGCTGCGCATATGCAACTGGCAGGTGGTAATGCCTTCTTTAGGGCCGTGTGCACGTCCGTTAATAAACATGCTGCACATCCCGCAAATACCTTCGCGGCAATCGTGATCGAAAGCGATAGGGTCTTTGCCTTCGCTAATCAGCTGCTCGTTCAGCACATCAAACATTTCCAAAAAACTCATATCAGGCGAAATTCCTTTTACCTGGTAAGTTTCCAAAGCGCCATTCGTGTCTTTGTTTTTTTGTTTCCAAACCTTCAGCGTTAAGTTCATTGTTCCACTCATAATATGTTGTTTAAATTGTATCTGAATTTTTCTGATTTAAATCTCCATTAAGCGCCTTGAATCTATTTTTCAACTTTAAATATGAAGTTGATCTTAGATCTGGGGGATGAACCCTTGTTGGTACAATTCTCCCATTTACCTGATTAGCAGATTTGCCAGTTATTTCTAATATCGATAATGAATTATCTAACTGTGAGACTGCTTTTAAAACTGCTTTTCCTTTTAATTCAATTAAATAAAGACGTTTATCATTACTCTTAATAGCCCTTAATAGAAAATCACATTTTCTTTCATTTTGCATATAGGGTAGACACGTATCCACCTTTATTTTTTCAATTTCAAATCCCGAATTATTATGTAATACATATCTGCTATTGTTTTCTTCACATACTACAGAATTTCTTTTATCCTTATAGCAAATGCAATTTGTATGTTGAGATATATCGATCATTTTTTACTCCAAAATAAATCACTTAATTGATCATACTCATCATTTATTTTATTTGAAACCTCATCTATTTTTTCTGCTTTTAACTGCTTCAGTTCATAATCCATCAGGTCTTCTTTTTTACCATCAGCTGTGAGCATAATGGCTGTTACATCTTTGGGGTCAATCCAATATTTTTCGTCAATAATTTTACTTTCCTTTGCTCCAACTGTATGCGCATAAATTAAATTATTTACTGCCGATAAAATATAAGGGCTATGGGTAGAGACAACAAGAGAAAAACCTTTTTCGTTTGATTTTTCAACAAGGTGTTTTACCAGATTATACTGAGTTTCGGGGAATAAAGAAATTTCTGGTTCTTCAATGAGATACATTAAAGTAGTGTAAACCCTGTTTTTATCATTGTCTACAACTAACAACAGGGGAACAGTACTTTTAAACCCACTGGCACTTTTAGATAAAGGTAATGTTATGCCTTTATGCGTAATAAAGTGTCCGCCATCTTCATTTAAATATGTAACCTTTAAACAGTCGTAATCAACAGGTTGCCTGACCTTGGTAGCCTCTAAAAATTCTTCCCAAAAAACTTTTATATAATGAGGGAATTTAATTTCATTATAAGAGTAGCTGAGGATTAAAGAAATGAGTATTCTTTCAGCAGGGATATATTTCGATTGATACCCTCGCTTTTCAGTTTCAAAAACTAAGGCATCGTATTCAATCGATGGAAGAAGAGGTTGATTGAATCTCTTTTGAACTTCTTGTAGATGTTTATCCTGTGTTTGCCTTATGAGCCTTTTTCCCTTTTTTTCGGATAAATTAAGAGTGAATGAAAAATCTTTACAGACATATTCTATTTTTGAATTCTCACCAAAATAATCTGATAGCTCATATTTTTCAAACTCTCTGAACACCATATCCTCAGGCATTAAAAAAGTCCAGATACTTCTCACAATTGCAAGAGTTTTGCAAATTGTACTCTTCCCAGTAGCTTGGTTACCGATAATAAAATTGAACCTACGCAGTTCTATATCAACGTCTGCAATAGGTCCAAAATTCTTTATGATCAGTCTTTCCTTGTTCATCTATTTATAATTCATTTGAATGCCTGTAACAATTTTCAAATTGTCACATCCTCAAATCATCACATTATTTGTAGCTCCTTTGAGCAATCTTAATATTCTCGTACTTCAATTCTTCCTTGTGAAGCTCCCAGCTGTTGTTTCCTTTATTTTCCCAGGCAGCAACATAAGCAAAGTTGTCGTCGTCGCGTTTTGCTTCCCCTTCTTCGGTTTGGTATTCTTCGCGGAAGTGGCCTCCACAGCTTTCGTTGCGGTTAAGGGCATCCATACACATCAGTTCACCTAATTCTAAAAAGTCTGCCACACGGCCTGCTTTTTCCAGCTCGGGGTTAAACTCATTGGCTGCTCCGGTAACACGAACGTCTTTCCAGAACTCTTCGCGTAATTTTTTAATTTCTTCAATGGCCGATTTTAATCCTTCCGCATTACGCGCCATTCCACATTTGTCCCACATAATTTTACCCAGGCGTTTGTGGAAATGGTCAACGGACTTCGTTCCTTTGATGGACATCAGTTTGTTGATGCGTTCCTGTACTTCTGCCTCCGCTTTCACAAATGCTTCGTGATCGGTTGGAATGGATTTGGTACGTATTTCTTCCGATAAATAATCTCCAATGGTATAAGGTATAACAAAATAACCATCAGCCAGACCCTGCATCAAAGCGGATGCCCCAAGGCGGTTGGCTCCGTGGTCAGAGAAGTTGGCTTCACCTAAAGCATATAAGCCCGGTACGGTAGTCATTAAATTATAATCTACCCACAAGCCACCCATGGTGTAGTGAACGGCCGGGTAAATACGCATAGGGAATTCATAAGGATCTTCGCCGGTAATTTGTTTGTACATATCAAACAGGTTACCGTATTTTTCTTTTACCACTTCTTTTCCTAAGCGGATAATTTCTTCTTTTCCCGGATTGTGTATACCCTTTTTATTCGCTTCTATTTTTCCATAACGTTCTGTATTGGCTGCAAAATCAAGGTATACCGCCATTTTACTTGCGCCTACACCAAAGCCTGCATCGCAGCGTTCTTTAGCAGCGCGTGAGGCAACGTCGCGGGGTACTAAGTTACCAAAGGCAGGGTAACGACGTTCTAAGTAATAATCTCTTTCTTCTTCAGGTATATCCGTTGGTTTGCGAGTATCGCCTGCCTTTTTAGGTACCCATATACGTCCATCGTTTCTTAAGGACTCCGACATCAGGGTTAATTTCGATTGATGATCACCGCTAACAGGAATACAGGTCGGGTGAATTTGTGTGTAGCAAGGGTTTCCGAAGAAAGCTCCTTTTTTATGTGCTTTCCAGGCAGCAG
>JAHEYF010000035.1 GCA_023251755.1 Bacteroidota bacterium | reverse complement strand
CCTTCAACCAATACTATAAATATAAGGTAACCTATAAATATGGCATAAGGCATTATAATGGTGTATTTAAAAAACTTGGTTTCGTGCCCAAGGTGCATAAACTCAATTACAATATAACCGTCTTTTACCAAAGTTAAAACAACGAAAATAACTTTTAAAGAAAGTCCTGATTTTCTGGTGGCCTGTAACAAACCCCAATCGCCTGCATAAGTTCCTATTATTAATTCAACAATAGTAATGGTAAGCATAATCCAGAACACTTTCCATAATTTTTTACGTTTCGGAGCGCCTTCAGCATCAGTATGCTGGTACATTGTTTCGTAAGAAGGATAATTATCGTGAAATTCCATAAATGAATGATCTTAATTTATTAAACAATTTTTTACAGCAGATAGAAAAAGGTAAATACAAATACCCAAACCAAATCCACAAAGTGCCAGTACAAACCTACCTTTTCAATCATCTCGTAATGCCCGCGTCTTTCATAAGTTCCGGCCAGTACATTAATAAATATAATAATATTGATGATAACCCCGCTGAATACGTGGAAACCGTGGAAACCTGTAATAAAGAAGAAGAAGTTGGCGAACTGCGGCACACCGTATTCATTCACCACCATGTTGGCTCCGTGAAAAGTTCCCTGTACATATTTTCCCTGGTCAACATCCCACAGCATACGAGCAGCACCGTGTTCGGTACCTACTATAAAATGGAACCACTCCCAGGCCTGAGAACCTACGAACATTAAACCACCAATGATGGTCAACAACAACCAGGTGGTTACTCCTTTACGGTCGTTGCGGTGGCCGGCTTCAACCGCCAGTACCATGGTAACCGAACTCATAATCAGGATAAAAGTCATTAAGCCTACATAAGCCAGCGGAATATGCTTTTCAACAAAAGGGAAATGCGTAAACACATTTTCAGCCAAAGGCCATTCAGCCATTGCTTTGTGTCGTGCAAAACCATAAGCACAAAGTAAACCTGAAAAAGTTAAAGCATCGGATACGAGGAAGAACCACATCATTACTTTACCGTAACTCATACGGAAAGGTGACTGGCCGCCATTCCATGCTTCTTTTTGATCGAATTCTGCTACTGCGTGAGCCATAAATTAAATTAAAATGTTAAAAAATGTTATGTTTTAATCCGGGTACAAGTTTAACGATTAAAATACAAAAAAAGAAATAATATCACCCATAAAATATCAAGAAAATGCCAGAATATTGAACAGAGGCTAAGCCCCAAATGATTTTGGGCGCTGTATTTATTTTTTACCGAACGGAAAAATGTAACCGATAAAGCCATAAGGCCGGCCACTATGTGTACAAAGTGCATGGCCGTAATCACGTAGAGGATGGAACCCGATACATTGCTTGTTTTCCCTGCAAATACAATGTGGTTGGAGAGGAGTTCACCCCAGGCTTTAAACTGAAACCAGCAAAAAAATAAACCTAATATTAAAGTCAGTAAAAGAGCCAGCGAAACCTTTTTATAGTTGTTTACTTTTATAGCTTGTTGGGCCAGCATTAAAGTAACACTGCTACCAATAATAACAGCCGTGCTGATAAAAAATATTTCGGGCAGTTGAAAAATCAGCCATTTGCCATTGCCCATCATTACCATGTAATAACTGGCAAAGGCCCCAAAAAATATAACCATACTCGCTATAGCCCAATATAAAAGGGCTTTGCGGCTTTTTTCGTGAATCAATTGTTCTTCACTAAGTGTTAACTGTTCCATTATTTTCCGATCATTAAAGCAATTTGTACCACAGGCAAATAAATAAAGGAGCCGAACATCAGCTTGCGGGCCGACTCGATGGTTCCATCCTTGTATAATTTATAGGCCTGCAAAAAGAAAAGAATTCCGCAGGTAAAAATAACAACTGCCGATATTATTCCCGATAAGCCAAATATACAAGGTATCAGGCTGATTGGGATTAAGAAGAGGGTGTAAATCAATATCTGAAAACGGCTGCTGTAATCGCGGCCACCCATAGAAGGGAGCATAAAAAAACCAGCGCGTTGATAATCATCGTGGCTTACCCAGGCAATGGCCCAGAAATGAGGGAATTGCCAGAAAAACTGAATGGTGTATAAAAACAAAGGGTAAGTGTTGATGGTCCCAAAACCAGGTGAGTCGGCTATGGCGCCGATCAGTGTTGGCAAAGCCCCCGGTATAGCACCAATAAATACAGAGAAGGGAGTGACACGTTTTAATGGAGTATACGCCAAAGCATACAATACAATAGACAATAAACTGAGTATACCCACTAAAGGATTCGTAAAAATATAAAGAAGAGCCGTTCCGCTTATACCACAAAGCATTGCAAACAAAATAGATTCGCCAGGGCTTAGAATTTGAGTAGGGATAGGGCGGTTTTGGGTACGTTTCATCAGTTTATCGAGGTCGCGTTCAATAACCTGGTTAAAGGCATTGGCCGAAGCCGTCACCAAAAAACCGCCAATGGCTAAGGCCATGACTATGCTTGCTGAAGGCTGTGGGGCATTAGCTTTAGAATAATGTATAGTATAATAACTGATAACAGCCGAAAACACCACCAATAAAGAAAGCTTGAGTTTGGTAAGTTTTATAAAACCCGATATTTTTGAATACCCGGTTTTTTGTTCAATTGCTATTTGGGTATTGTTCTCCACACAAAAAAGGTGCGCAAAGGTAACAAAAATACGTTTATCCGTTTAAATGTTTGATAGTTCATTTGTTTAAACGCACAATGGTTTATTCGTTTATAAGTTCAATAGTTTGGCTGAACTTATAAACAATCGAACAAAAGAACTTGTGAACTATATAAAAATTAAGTGCTTGCAAATCAGTTGCTTTAACTGATTTAAAATTATTTCGGAAATAAAATTCGTGAAATCCCCTTAAAACGTTTGCAGAAAGGCAGGATTTTTATACTTTTGCACCGTCTTTAAAAGTTCTTTAACAACAATTGCCTTTCGGGGCGTAGCGTAGCCCGGTATCGCGCCTGCTTTGGGAGCAGGAGGTCGTCAGTTCGAATCTGGCCGCCCCGACAATTTGTTAATCAATCAAAAACCAGTAAACCATAAGTTTACTGGTTTTTTGTTTTTATCCCTTCTATTTATGATGGGATTGTTGAGGGGTGTTTGCATACAGGCAACACTTATTATTCACAACTATAATTTCTATTAAAAACAGTTCAAGCCTCTTGCCTGTTCAAACTCAGTCAAGAGTGTATTGATGATCAGGCTACCTGATCCTGAAAACATCCAAATAAAAAAATTAAGAAAGTGCGGAGGCTTTACAAGGCATGCTGACAGGATAAAGCAGCCCTGTATTTTTTTGTTTGGCCATTAATAAATTTTACCTTCGCGCAGGTTAAAAAATTCCAAGAACAGCAACACTTATTTATTTATGTCTTTATTTTCCTAAATACCAATTATGCAAAAATTAAAATTCCTCTTCGTTTTTATTGTTTCAATAAATTTATCCTTTGCGCAAAGCCTTCCCCAACAATATTACGACCTGGTGAAAAAAGCAGATTCGCTGTATACCGCAAAAGATTTTAAAAATTCTTCTTTTGCCTACTCAGCAGCTTTTAAAGCAAACGGCTGGAAAGGCACAATGAACGACCGGTACAACGCAGCTTGTTGCTGGGCACTGGCAAATTATCCCGATAGTGCTTTTTTTAATTTAAACCGTATTGCCAGTTTAATGGGGTATACAAATTATGATCACATAACTAAGGACAGTGATTTAATTTCCCTATACAACGACAAAAGGTGGAAACCTTTGTTAGAAATGGTAAAGGCCAATAAAGATAAACTTGAAATTAATTACAACAAACCTTTGGTTCAGCAATTAGACAGTATTTTTGACGACGACCAGAAATACAGGTTGCAAATAGACGCTATCGAAAAAAAATTTGGCTGGGATTCGAAAGAAATGAAAGCGCATTGGAAAATAATTAATGAAAAGGATTCGCTAAACCTGTTGAAAATAAAAGCAATTTTAGACAAATACGGTTGGTTGGGCGATGATGTTATTAGCGGCAAGGGAAATGCTACCTTGTTTCTTGTTATTCAACATTCGAATTTGGCCACCCAGGAAAAATATTTACCCATGATGCGGGAAGCTGTAAAAAATAACAAGGCCCAGGGTAGTAGCCTGGCTTTACTGGAAGACCGCGTTGCTTTAGGAGAAGGAAAAAAACAACTATATGGAAGCCAGATCGGACGGGATACGGAAACACAATTGTATTATGTTTTACCTTTGGAAGATCCGGACAATGTTGACAAAAGACGCGCAGGTGTTGGACTTCCACCCCTAGCCGATTACGTGAAGCGCTGGCAGATAAACTGGGACGTAACAAAATACAAAAAGGAATTGCCTGCATTAGAAGCGAAAGAAAAAAAGAACCGAAAATAGATGTGAGGCATTAGTATTGAGACAGGAGATTTGAGAATTTAATTTAAAAAAATGAACGACATTAATTATATAGAGAAAAACAAAGTTTCCTGGAACAACAGAACCGATTATCACATAAAGTCAGACTTTTACGACCTGGAAGGTTTTTTAAAAGGCAATACTTCATTGAACGATATTGAACTTAATTTATTAGGCGATGTAAAAGAAAAAAGTATTTTACACCTTCAATGCCATTTCGGACAGGATACCATTTCTTTGGGAAGGCTTGGAGCAGATGTTACCGGTGTTGATTTATCAGACAAGGCGATTAAGCAGGCAAACAGCCTTTCTGAAAAAACGAATGTTAAAGCCGGTTTTATTTGCTGCGATGTGTATGACTTACCACAACATTTGAATCAACAGTTCGATATCGTATATACCAGTTACGGCACCATTGGCTGGCTTCCTGACCTCAACAAATGGGGCGCACTTATTTCACGGTTTTTAAAACCCGGTGGTAAATTTGTGTTTGTTGAATTTCACCCGGTGGTGTGGATGTTTGATGATAATTTTGACAAGATCGGTTACAATTATTTTAATACAGGCCCCATCATAGAAACTGAAAGCGGAACCTACGCCGATAGGAATGCTCCGATAAAAGCGGAATTCGTATGCTGGAACCACGGCATGAGCGAGGTGGTGAACAGTTTAATTAAAAACGGACTGGAGATGAATTCATTGGATGAATTTGATTATTCGCCTTACAATTGTTTTAAGGAAACCATTGAAGTGGAAAAGAAAAAGTACCGCATTAAACACTTAGACAATAAAATACCTATGGTGTATGCACTTGTTGCCACAAAGAAAAAAGAGTAGACCGTTTTAAAAGCGGATAACAAAATGCTCTTTCTGTTTTTGTTCCGAACGGAAAAACACCAGCCCTATAAAAAACAAATCGATGCTGATGCGTACTTGCGTATGATTGCGGATATACTCCCAGGCCTCTTCCATCCCGCTGTTCCAGTGTATGTCGTCAAACACAAACACACTGTAGTTATTTGATTTGAGCAAGGCTTTTTCAAAATAGTCAATCGTAGCCTGCTTCCGGTGATTCCCATCTACATACAAAAAATCAATTTCGGGAAGGGTGAGCAATAAAGCGGGCAAGGCCTCCTCAAAAACTGCATTGATCAGTTGAATATTTTCTGCCCCTTGTTTTTTAAAAAGGGCCTGTGCAAATGCCGCTGTATTTTTACAACCTTCGATGGTATACACAAGGCTTGTTTTTTTTGCAGCAGCCAGGTGCATGCTTGTTAAACCAATGGATGTACCCAGTTCAACAATTGTTTTCGGGTTAAAATAATTGACTAAACGAAACAAAAGGCGCGCATATTTTTCCCGGCTGATACCGTGCCTGGTGATATCACTTACCTTTCTTTTATTGCTTTTAAAATAACGCGAACCCGCCCCGAAATCCTGTATTTCAATTACTTCTTTCGATTGAAGAAGCTCGTGGCGTAAACTTGTTAATTGCTGGTACGCATAATAATTGCTGTTGTCTTCAATTACCTCAGTAAGCAGATTGTAAACAAAAGGAGAGTGAATACCGTGTTTGGTTTGTGAACGAAAGCGATACCTTAAATATTTAGCCGTGGTTTTGAGCTGGTTCAATTTCGCAGGATTTGTAAAGAAGGAAGTTAAGCATTTTATTTCCGGCTCAATACCTCTTCGGGCTTGTCTGTTTTTTTTCCCGACAAACAAACAATTTCTCCGGGAAGGGGCTCCTGCCCTTCTTTCATTTTATTTCGTTTGTAAAGCGCGTGCAACTTAACTCCGTAATACTGTGCTATGGCTTGCATGGTCTCGCCCTGGCTAACCACATGGTATGTTTCGCTTGCTTTGCTTCGCTTAGGCTGCAGGTATACTTTTTGCCCCTCTTTCAGTTCTTCATCCTGTACGGCGTCGTTGTATTTTAAAATATGCTCTGCATTCAAATTAAACTCCGCGGCTATTTTAGTATAGGTATCACCGGCTTTGCTGCTTACAAACTGAGTGTGGTTAAAATGGTGTATTTGCCGAAGCTCCATTTTTGGTTGCGCCAAAGCACTTGCATTGATGTCCACTTTTATAGTGGGCATATAATCTAATTTATCGTACTGGTTCAGTTCAAACCGTTCTATTAAATCAATCAGTAAATCGCCGTACTCCGGGTTGGTGGCATAACCCGCTTCTTTTAAACCTTTGGCCCAGGAACGGTAATCGTTTTTGGGAAGGATAAATAAGAAGGCATAACGGGGGCGGCTTTTTAAAAACAAAGAATGGTCTTCAAAGGATTCGAAAGGGTTTTCGTAACGGCGGAAACATTCATTCTTCTCATCGTCGTCGTGTGTAAACGTAGAGCCTTCCCAGCCCACATGGCATTTTATACCGAAATGATTGTTGGCATATACCGCCAAAGGGCTGTTTCCATTGGCACTTTCAAGCATTCCCTGCGCCAGTATAACGCTTGCAGGTATACCGTGCTTCAACATTTCCTGTATGGCTTCTTCTTTAAACTTCAGCACATAATCTTCGGCCGTGAACTTTTTTTCGGAGGGTTGTGCAAGTACACCCTGGATGGAAAGTGTAAAAATTAAAACAAGTATCAAAAAAAGTCTTTGCATAGGCTTCTTGCCCTACAAATTTATCTTTTCAGTTCAATGATTTCAGGCAACTGCATTTTGATTATTAACATTCGGGTGTTGATTTAGTAGAAGTTCTTCGCTAAAGTTCAAAATTTAAAATTCAATATTCAAAGTAGATAATCTAAGTTCATAGTTTAATTGTTTCATTAGCTAATCTGCTAATCATCACATCAGCTAATTCTGTACTCGTAATTCATTTAACATTTTTTAAAGGTTACAATTTTTCCTTTTAGCGGATCAACAATAAAATCAAACAATATGAAAACATCATTTCAGGTTATTGGTAAAAAAGCAATCATTGCCGCCTTACCGGTTTGTTTATTAGTTGTGGCTTGCGGGCCTGGCGCTTCACGACGCGAAGCTGAAAGTAAAGAATACGTATTGAGCGATTCCATTGCCAAAGCCTTGGATCCGGTAACTACAGATAAGATTACAACAGAAGCACGGGTATTTTTACGGACTGCCGATATCCGCTGCAGTGTAAAAGATGTAAGGAAAGCCACAGCGGATATTGAACGTATTGTACGCAAACAAAACGGGTTTATTACCTATACCAACCTGAGCGGTACAAAAGTAAATGAAGGCGCAGTTCAAATTACCAGCGATTCGCTTGTGCAAATAAGCACTGTTTCGGTTGTAAATGAAATTACCCTGCGTGTTCCCAATGAAAAGTTAGACAGCACGCTCATGGAAATTAATGGCCTCGTTGATTTTTTAGACAACCGCCTGATTAAAGCAGATGATGTTAAGCTACAAATTCTTTCGGCACAACTCAGCACCAAACGCAACGATACCCATATTAAAAAAATGAACGCCGCTATTGAACAACAGGGCAAAAAATTACCTGAAACAATGGAGGCTTTAGAAAACCTTGCACAGGAAAAAAGCACGAACGATATGCAAACCATCAACCTCCTATCGCTCAACGACCAGGTGAATTACAGCACCGTAAAGCTGTCAATTTACCAGGATGAAAAAAAGGAATACAGGAAAATGGCGCTTGTTCCTTTTATTGAACCTTATACACCTTCTTTTACTGATAAACTACAAGTAGCTTCTTTAAAAGGGCTCGAAGTACTGCAAACCATTGCCCTGTTTTTTGTAGCCATCTGGCCTTTCTTTCTTTTGGGTGGACTGGTTTATTACCTGGTTAAATTTATCAACCGGAAAAAATTATTTTCGAAAATAGCATAGATTTTATATTGCAAAGAAGTATCAAAAAAACCAGGGTTGATTCACAGGTAATTTTTAATTGCAGCTGTGGTCAACCTTGTTACGGTTTATGAATTCTGTTGAAGTTAAACCTGTCACTATTATTGAACCTGACTTTGAAAGCCCTCGATGGTGGAAGCGTCTTCGAGCCGGAACTCCCCTATTCTGGTACGACACAAGGCAGTAAGGTGCGCACCACTGTTTAATGCAAGTCCAAAATCGCGGGCCAGCGAACGGATATAAGTCCCTTTACTGCACACTACCCTGAAATCTACATAAGGCAATTCAATGCGCGTAATTTCAACTTCTTTTAATTCAACTTCCCTTGCTTTGATTTCCGGTTCTTCACCGCTTCGTGCCAGGTCGTAAGCCCTTTTCCCATTTATTCTTACGGCAGAATAAATGGGTGGTGTTTGTTGTTGAATTCCTTCAAAACTTTTAGCTGTTTGCAAAATCAATTCTTTGGTGATGTGTTCTGTGGGGTAACGCACATCTATTTCTTTCTCCAGATCAAAGCAGGGTGTAGTGGCCCCGATGTAAAATGTTCCGGTGTATTCTTTTTCCCTGGCCTGGTATTGTTCAATTTCCTTTGTTTTTTTGCCGGTGCAAATAATCAATAAACCTGTTGCCAGTGGATCAAGCGTTCCTGCATGACCTATCTTTGGTTTTATTTTTTGCCCTTCAACAATTAATGAAGGGTGTTGTTTAATGAGCCATTTCAATTTATTCACCACTTGAAAAGAAGTCCAGGTTAAAGGCTTGTTCATTAAAATAACTTCGCCAGAATAAAAATTGAATTGTTGATTGGATAAGTTAGTTGACACCTGATTTTTTTGAAATTAAATCACCTGCAATTGATGCCCTGTAAAGTAAAGAAGAATAATCACAAAGCCGGCAATAATCCTGTACCAGCCGAATACCCTGAAGCCGTGTTTGTTCAGGTAACCGATAAAGCTTTTAATGGCCAATAAAGCCACAACAAAAGCAACGGCATTCCCAATGGCCAATAGTTTTATTTCTTCTGCTGTTGGGGCGCCAAACTCTTTACAATACTTGTACAATTTATAAACAGTAGCTGCAAACATAGTTGGCACAGCCAGAAAAAATGAAAATTCGGCTGCTGCTTTCCGGCTCAGCTTCTGGCTCATTCCACCCACTATGGTAGCCCCGCTTCTCGATACACCGGGTATCATCGCAATACATTGAAAAAGGCCAATTTTTAAAGCCGTGGGAATACTAATGGCGTCGACATCATCCACCTCCGCTTTATTGAACCACTTGTCGGCAAACAATAAAACAATTCCGCCCAGGAACAGGGAAATGGCAACACCCAGCGGGGTTTCCAGTAACTGGTCAATGGCATCGCTGAATAATTTTCCAAAAATAGCAGCGGGTATAAAGGCTATAATAAGTTTATAATAAAAATCAAGGGAACGAAAAAAACGTTTGAAATACAATACTACCACAGAAAGTATAGCGCCGAACTGGATACAAATAGTAAATAGTTTCACGAAATTATTGGAAGCAATCCCCATCATAGAGGAACCGATAATCATGTGCCCTGTTGAGGAAACAGGTAAATACTCCGTCAGGCCTTCAATAATGGCTAAAATAATTGCCTCAGGTGTCGACATACTTATTCTTTGTTGGCCTCGTTTGCTTTGGGTTTACGCATAATGGCAACAATAATGGTTACAAAACCGGCCAGGCAAACTACAGGGGCAACAGTAATGCGTTGGGCGCTGAATATTTCGGGGTTAAATTTATTCGGGTCATCGGAACCGCCACCTATCATTAATATATAACCTAAAACAATAAGCCCAAGGCCTATCAATAAAATTTTATAATTTTCACGTGGAATAGCAAAACCTTTGTTGTCTGAACTCATTGTATAAATTTTAAGCGGGACAAATATAGTATTTTTGCCCGATAAGCCGTTTCCTAAAATGTTAGCTTTTGTTAAGTTCTACCGGTTAAAAATACAGGTCTTCGGCTTTCAGCCGCAAATACCTTCGTACGGCAAGCCCTGAGCTGAAGCCCGAAATAATTACGCCCAGAATTAAGATTCCCAAAAACAATAACAACAACCAGTTTTCTTCCTGTATCACCAATAATTCGGGCACATAGCGGGTAACAATAAATATAAATCCGGCCAGCATGGCAAAGGCAACGATGGCCGCCACCACACCAATCTTCACTCCTCGTATAATAAAAGGTTTTCGTATAAAGGCCTGCGTAGCACCAACCAGGTACATGGTGCGTATTAAAAAGCGTTTGGAGTATATGGACAAACGAATGGTATTGTTAATTAAAGCCAGCGAAATAAAAATCAAGAGGAATGCGAAAAAACCCACTATCAGGCCTATTTTACGGGCATTGTCGTTTACATTGTCCACCAGCACCTTTTGATACACCACCTCTCTTACATTCCGGTCGGCTGTAATTTCTTTTTCTATCCAGGCCACGCTATCCGCATTGGCATATTCCGAACGCAGGTTTACATTGATGGAAACCGGTAAAGGGTTGTAGCCCAAAAAAGCAATAAAATCATCCCCGGTTTCTTTTTTCATTTCTTCAGCGGCTTCTTCCTTCGACTTGTAGACCGCACTTTTTACATAAGCCGCTGCATCTAATTCTTTCCGCAACTTTTCCACATCTGCATTGCTGGCGCTTTCTTTTAAATACACCTGAAAGCCTATGTTTTCTTTGTAGTATTCCGATAATTTTTTCGCGTTCAGCAACACCCATCCTACCAGGGCCAGCATAAACAATACCAGTGAAAGGCTAACCACCACGGTTACCGAAGATGTTTGCAAACGGCGCTTTGTTGTATTATCTGACACGAAATGATTTTTATTGAGCATAAAAGTAGTACAGCAAGGGCAAACCGCGTGAGGATAAAAAAAATAGTATTAACAATGAGCTGTTGGGTATTTCTGATCCGGGGCATTATTGCTTTTAATCGAATTAAAATAACGCCACGGCGCTTTTTAACAAAATAAATTCGTGTAAAGCCACAGAATTAATAAATTTGCCCCGAAACTATGAAGGGCAGTAAATTTATTTTAATACAAGTTGTGTTGTTGCTTTCATTAAGCGGGCATTCGCAAAACATTGGAGCAGGTGCTTCGGTACTATACAACTTCCAGACAGAAAGCCTTGGTGCCGGTGTGAGAGCCAGTTTTTACCCCGACAACCGTTTAAGTTTCACCCCACAGTTTTCTTATTACTTTGCTTTTAATAAAGTAAATGAATTTAACATTGGCCTGGGATTGGAGTACAAATTTCTCCGTACCAATAACCTCAACTTTTATGGTATACTTCACGGGGCTTACGACCGTTGGCTCAATTACGCCTCTTCCGTAATGAAAGATGCTAAACCGAACAACTGGAATTTAGAAGGGGGCATTGGTGTTTCTACCAACCGCTGCCTGCGGCCTTTTTTAGAATACAGGTACAACATTAAATTCCTGGAAACGCACCTGCAATTGGGTATTTTATATATATTTGGTTGTAAGGGTTATTTTGTGGATAAAAACAGCCAATGCCCGGCCTATTAAAAAAACACTCGCAATAAAATGTGTTTTTAGCCGTTTAATAATTAAACCTTGAGTAATCAATTGCATCTAATACAAAACTTAACCAAGAACCATGAAAAAAAACAAAACAAACACCCTTTTATTTACCACCACCCTTACCTTACTTTCTTTTATATTTTTCAGTTGTTCCAAAGACAGGATTGAAACTGAAAAAACCACCATGAACCAATACAACCCGGTAAATACTTACTTAGATACCAAAAAACAACAGGAACAGGTTTTTATTATTGATTCCACAGGTAATGGTCCTATTGTAGGAAACCAGGGAACCAAAATATGGACGGCCAAACAATGTTTGCAGTTCCCTAATGGGGATAGCGTTACCTGGCCTTTTGAAATAAGGTTGGTAGAATTGTATACACCGAAAGATATGATCTATTACCAGATGCCGACTGTTGCTGCGGGCAATATACTTGAAACAGCCGGTGAAATCAGATTAAGGGCATTCAAAAATGGGACCGAGTTGGAAATAAAACCCGGAGGATGCGGGGTTCAGATAGAAATGCCCAATGCAGCGCCCCAGTACAACCACATGCATGTGTATTATGGTGTAAACACTTCTACTTATGTGGACTGGACCGATAATCCTGCTTCCATTGGTGTAACCATTTTCGATACCACCGCCAACGGTTACCAGGCCTTGGTTAAAAAATTGGGTTGGATCAATTGCGGTTACCAGGTTGGAAACAATGCAGGCAGCACCCTGTCTTTCACTTCCACTACAGATGATTTACAAAATGTGGGAATATTTGTATACTTCCCGGCTACAAAAAGCCTGATGCAGGTGTACAACATGAGTTCTGGTTTGGTTCCGGCCAACTCCAATGTAAAAATAGTTGGTATTGGTATCGATGCCAGCAACCAGCTTTTTGATTTTAAATACAACAACCAACTCATTAATACCAATACCACTTACCCGGTAACACTTACGCCTACTACCGATCCTAACCTTACAACTTATTTGGACGGTTTATAAATCCGTTTAAATAACTATAGTTGAAGCCCTGGAAACGGGGCTTTTTTTTATTTTAAACCCTGCCTGCGTGTATGGATTTATAAAATGAAACCCTGTAAGGAATGAACTTACAGCGGAGATGAGCTAATATTGCAAGTATATAAACCACTATACAAACATGAAAAAATTCTTATTCTATTTTTTATTGGCCATAAGTACCGCTTCATTAAACGCACAAAAAAACGTAAGCGTTGTTGAATTGTTTTGCAATACCGGCGATTACGATTCAAGGCTGGCCATTCCCGAATTACGTACCAAAGCTATGCTGGCTGATGCAGACGACCTGAACCACATCTATATACAGCACGAGGTTGCTAAAACGTATAGCAACTGGACAGATCAATACGCCTTGACAAGCGGAACCCAAAAGTACAACCAATATAAAAGTTTGGGACTTATTGATTCGTTGGCCGATGTGGCAAAAAACGGAGCCGTATCCACTTCTACTCCCTGGTACAATTGTGATCCGGCAGATATCGATGTGTATACCAGTGGGGCAAAAAAAGTAAGCCTTTGGTTCGAGTCCTTTAATAATACGGATTCGACTTTAGCCGTTAAATTCGTTCTGGCCCGAAAGTATACCGCTACAGATGCTAAATCCATACACATATATGTACTCGAAAGTGGTATCACCGTTAATGTTAGCGGGGGCGATAACAACGGGCAAACATTTACCATGAATAACGTAGCAAGGGCAGTGCGGGTGATGCCCGCAACTATTTATTCAGATACTGTTCATTTACGAATACCAGTCGGAACAAACCTTTCCCAAACAACTGTGGTGGCTTATATACAGGACGATAATACCTGCGCCATAGTGGGAGGGACAAGGGGCTTTGTTTTACAACCTTACATCACAACAGCATCCAATAAATTTTCGGTGGTCGAAATGTTTTGCAACACCGGTTGTTATGGGGCACCACCTGCTGTTTCAAGCATGTATTCCTACGCCGCAACTGCCGAAACGAATGGATTAAACCAGGTTTTAATCGAGCTGCACGTAAGCCAGACCTATGGCAACTGGACCGATGTATATACCTTGCCTATAAATGACCAACGTTACGATAATTATTCCTGGAACATGGGAATACTGGCCGGGCTTTCGGCTGTGGCTAAAAATGGTATCCGCTACACCCCCGATGTATGGAACAGTTGCAAGCCACAGGAAAAAACCGGAATATCCTTCATCAACCTTCAATACAATTCATTCAGCAATTCCAATTTAATTATCGACTATACTTTAAGCGGTAAACTGGGACCTCATGACCGTGTTTATTTTTATGTGGTGGAAAGTGGGCTTAGCGTAACTTCTACCGGTGGTGAAGTACCCGGCACTACTTATAACATGAACAATGTAGCGAGGGCAGCAAGGGTAAAGACCTGCGCAAACTTAAGCGATTCGGTTTCTTTAATCGTTCCTGCAAATGTAAATCTGCAAAAAGCAAGGGTACTCGCATACATACAAAATGATGTTACTTACGAAATTACAGGGGGCACAAAAGGTTTTTTATTAGGGGCGCTCACCAACACAAAAGAACTACAACAGGAGGCTCATTTTTCTGTTTATCCCAACCCTACAAGCAGCACTATAAATCTTGATTTAAGTAGCCTGGGGCATGTAGATCATCTATGCATTAGTATATACACTATTAATGGACAGTTGAGTTATAGTAAACAACTTGAACAAATTCCTTCTGTATTAAACATTAATGACCATCACCTGAACCCTGGAATTTATTTTATAAAGGTGCAGGGTGAAAAAACCTTTTTGGTAAAGCGCTTGGAAATCTTTTAATTGGTTCACCAGTTCTTTTGTTTATTCGTTTATCCGTTAATGCAACATGTAAACAATTAAACGTATAAACTTTTACCTAAGCACGCCAGCATTCTTCAGCACCAATTGTACCGTATAGCGGCTTTTTTGTTCCAGCAACACCTGTTTGTCAATAACAACACGCTCGATGGTAGCCTGGTCGTAATAACGGATGGTACACAACTCCACGCCCTCATTGTATAACACCTTGTAGTTCTCCTGTAGCTCTTTCAGCAGGGCAGGAATTTTGCGCGGATCATTGTCCGTACACACTGAAAAATTAATGGCCGATAATTGCATTACATGAATTTTAACATGGTGGCGGAAAAATGTATCGAATATACTACTGAGGTTGTCTTCGGCTATAAATGAAAAATCTTTGGGCTGCATGGAGATCAGTAACTGATCGACCTTAAAAATAAATGAAGGAATGGGTAGTCTTTTTTTGGTATCCTTCACCACAGTCCCTTCATCTTCCGGCTTAATAAAAGACCTTACATACAGAGGAATGTTTTTGTTTTGTAAAGGTTTTATGGTTTTGGGATGTATAACCGTTGCGCCGTAATAAGTAAGCTCAATAGCATCCTGGTAAGTGAGTTCATTTATTTTTACCGTATTGTCGAACCACTTCGGATCGGCATTCAACACGCCGGGTACATCTTTCCATATCGTTACACTTTCGGCATTCGCACAATAAGCCAGAATAGCCGCCGTATAATCAGAGCCTTCGCGGCCCAGCGTAGTGGTAAAGTTTTCGGAAGTGCCTCCTAAAAAGCCTTGTGTAATAACAATCTTATTGGCATGAACGACCGGAAACAAATCAGTCTTCACTAATTCCTCCGTCAATTCAAAATTCACTTTTCCTTCGCGGTAGGTATTGTCCGTTTGAATAAGGCCCCGTGCGTCCACCCACTGATTTTTTATTCCTGCACAATTCAGATAAGCCGAAACAATTTTGCTGGAAATAACTTCACCCATGCTTACAATCTGATCGTATTCGTGGTTGTATTCATTCGTAGGTTCATCTTCAATGGCCCAGTAAAGCTCCACAAAAGTATTTTCAATATCCTGGTAAAAGGGGTGGTTTTTATCTTCGAACAGCTGATTGACAATATTCAGGTGATAAGTCTTTATTTCGTTCAGCACCGCTTCAGCATTTTCCTTTTTATAGAAAAAAGCATCCGTCAAACGTTCCAGGTGATTGGTAATTTTCCCCATGGCCGATACCACCACAATTAGCTCATCAGAAGGAAATCGTTTTATAATTTCCGCTACATTTTTTACCGCAGCAGCATCTTTAACCGATGCCCCTCCAAACTTAAATACCTTCATAAAAAAAATTATGCCCAAAAGTACTAAGAAAGTATAAATCCTGCTACTCTTTTGATATGCCTTCTGCTCTTCCAACATAATTTTCCAACAGCTGGAAAAACCGCTTTTGCCCCAAAACCGACCGGTTTTTTCCTTTTTTCAACCGTTTATAGGTTTCTTAAAAGATTTCTCCTCCAAAGTTTTTATGTTTGTACCTCCTCCCTTTTTATGAATTAAAAAAATTAGTATGAAAAAATTTACTTTTCTCCTTCTCCAGTTTTTATTCATTCAATTCACAGCAAAAGCACAGGATACAATTCCCGTGATATTTCATATCGTGCACAGCGGTCAGTCAGTTGGGACCGGCTCCAATTTAGCACAAGCCAGGCTTGTTTCGCAGCTTCAGATTTTAAACGCCGATTATGCCGGCACCGGGTATGGTAGTGTTAATGCCCCTTCTGTATGGCATCCGGCCAATACACAGATTGTATTTATGCCCGCTCTTTACGATCCACAGGGGAACCTGTTGGTCGAACCCGGAATCGACCGGATCAATTATGTTTCAAAAGGCTGGCAAAACCCGGGCAGCTTTTCAAATACGAGTATGTTTATGAATTACATCGACAATACTTTAAAACACCAGGGCAACTGGCCTCCCTCTTTGTATTGCAATATTTGGGTTACTGATGCAGGTTCTTCTGTCAACTTAATGGGCTGGGGCTCCCTGCCCTCCAACTCAGGTCTGCCCTGGGCAACACCGGCCTGGAACAATGCAGATACACTCAGCAGTGGCATCTGGATCTGGAACAATGTAGTGGGAAATACTGGATCTACTTCCAATCCATACAACTTAGGGCGGACTGCAACACACGAAACAGGACACTGGCTGGGCCTGATGCACCCTGTTATTGGCTGCCCCACCGATTCGAGCTATTGCGCCGATCTTCCACACATCCGATCCGGCACAACTTCCAGCTACATGGCCTGTAACAGTACTTTTCCCGATACAGCCCATTCCTGCCCCTTAGACACCAATGGCACCA
This sequence comes from Bacteroidota bacterium, assembly GCA_023251755.1. GTDB lineage: Bacteria > Bacteroidota > Bacteroidia > B-17B0 > Aurantibacillaceae > JAHEYF01. The sequence goes on along the minus strand of JAHEYF010000035.1, from coordinate 26,326 downwards.
TGTTTATGAATTTTATGAACACCTACATTTGCTCCGATACCGACATATACATGTTCACCACCTGCCAGGGAAATGCAATGCGACAAGCCCTTCACACTTCACCGCAACGCAGCCCTTTGTTATCATCCAACGTTTACAGGCTGCATACAAACAGTGTACAACAATTAAGCGAAATAAAATTCGAAATTTACCCCAACCCGGCAACTGATAAACTGATCATTAATGCTGCAACAACTGCTTATTCTCTTAGAATAACTGATGTATTGGGCAAGCTCGTATATGCAGAAAAAAACCTGAGCGGAAAAAAAGAGATTGCTACCAGTGGCTGGATGCCAGGAGTATATATGGTTTACATTCAGGCAGGCGAAAAAACACATACAGCAAAAGTGCTGAAACAATAAAGTGTTATTCCTGCAAATGTCGTTTAATTTTTAATTCCTACTAATTTAATAGTATATTTGGGTAATTATTCAAATTATCCACCATGCTGCAGAAAAAAACCAAGTACGCCATTAAGGCTTTATTAACACTTGCAAAGGAATACAAGGAGCAGAAGCCTATACAGATTTCGAAGATTGCCGAAACCGAAAAAATTCCCCGCAAATTTCTTGAAGCAATTTTATTAGAATTACGCAACCAGGGAATTGTTGGAAGCCGCATGGGCGCTACCGGAGGTTATTACTTAAGCAAGCACCCCGAAGAGATCATGCTCAGTACCATCATCCGCTCTACCGGCGGGCCAATAGCGCTACTACCCTGTGTGAGTCTCAATTTTTATGAGTCCTGTGCCGAGTGTGTGAACGAAGAAACCTGTGGCCTGCGCGATGTGGTACTTGAGGTAAGAGAAGCCAGCATAAAGATACTTTCCAAGACAAGTCTGGCCGATATTATAAAACGGGAAAATAAATTAATAAAAAAATTTAAGGTTTAACAAAATTAAAAATTCAATAAAATCAATAATTTCGTGCATTTATATTATACTATTCCCATAGGAGATTAGTGTTTTTTTTATTTTTTTCTTGCACAGGACAAAATCATTGCTTTACTTTGTACCGTCAAAATAAAATAATGGTGTTTACAGAAAAGAAAAAAATGAAAACAGCACAAAAGATTATCCTGACAATTAATTAAAAAATCATCTTCAGATGAAGAACCGGATTTCAATCAATAAAAACAATATGTGCCGCATGTATATGTGTTGCTGCAAGCGAATGCGATTGCGGAAAGGATTTTATACGACTTGTTTTGTTTATTAAGTTAACAGGTTAAACAATAAAAAACCCTTCCGCCAACACGTGAAGGGTTTTTTTATGCTTAAACCCAAACGAAATAAAAACAAAATGAATAAAAAAATTAAACACAGCAATCATGAACATCTTACATAAAATACAACCAAAATACTCTCTTATCCCCGGAACATTCAGTGCTCCGGAACTCATCAACCTTGACGCCATACAGGTATTAAGAAGCGCCAACGCTATTGTATACGATCAATTGGCCAATACCGATTTATTTAAATACGCCCCTAAAGGTGTTCCGCTTTATTACACCGGCCATTTTACCGGCAACAGGTCGCAACGGGCAGCTTACCTGAATGAATTGATTCTTGAATTGACTTATTCATTCGGACACGTAGTACACATACAGGGTATAGAACAAGCTTTGTTTCAGCACCCGGCCCAGTCCTTAAGCTACATCGATGCGTTTAACATTGAAACGAATGTAGTAAGCATAACAAATGTAAACCCCGAAATTTATCTTAATTAAACATCAAAAAGATTAAGCCATTCATGAACCGGCTTCAAGACTTTAAACTTTTGACTCTAAACTCTTAACTCATAAAGCATGCAAAGTTTCAGAACAGAATTAGAAAATCCATTGGTTGAAAAAGACATCATCGACCTGGAAAAAAAGATACGCGAATTCCGAGAGGGAAAAATCCACGAAGAAAAATTCCGCAGCCTTCGTCTGGCGCGGGGTGTTTACGGACAGCGCCAGCAGGGTGTTCAAATGATAAGGATTAAGCTTCCCTTTGGTCGTATCACTGCAAAACAATTGTTGCGCATTGCCGATATCAGCGATGAATATTCGAACGGGAACCTGCATTTAACCACCCGCCAGGATATTCAGATACACCATGTGAGTTTGGACAGGACTCCTGACTTGTGGGCAAAGTTAGAACAGGACGACATTACTTTAAGGGAAGCTTGTGGAAATACTGTGCGTAACATTACCGCATCGGCTGAAGCAGGAATTGATCCTAAAGAATTGTTTGATGTTTCGCCTTATGCCTACGCATTATTCCGTTATTTCCTGCGCAAACCTTTTTGCCAGGAGTTGGGAAGGAAAATAAAAATTGCCTTCTCTAACACCGAAGCGGATACAGCTTTTACATATATACACGATGTTGGTTTTATTCCGAAAGTAAAAACAGAAAACGGAGTTGAAATAAGGGGCTTTAAAGTAGTAGTGGCCGGTGGGCTTGGCGCACAGCCTTTTTTAGCGCAAACAGCATTTGAATTTTTGCACGAAGATAAAATCATTCCCTTTGTGGAAGCAGCTCTGCGTGTGTTCGACCGGCACGGCGAACGGGCCAACAGGCACAAAGCGAGGTTAAAATATTTAGTGGCTAAAATAGGTCTGCCTGAATTTTTAAAACTGATTGCAGAAGAAGAAAAAGCCCTGTTGAACCAGGAAGTGGTGATCAATCGAAACGCAGTACAAACAACCATTCCCCAGGGGCAGACAGTTTACACAACCTTCCGCCCTGCCGATGAAAACGTTTATTCTGCCTGGTTAAAAACAAATACCTTTCAGCAGAAACAAGAGGGCTATTACGGAGTCTATATTAAAGTGCAATTGGGCAACATCAGTACAGACAACGCGCGTGCATTGGCCAAAATAGTAAACCTGTACGCAGCAGATGATATCCGCATTACGGTTAACCAGGGTTTCTTGTTGCGTCATGTTGCACCACAGGCTTTACTTGCCCTGTACAATGAATTAAAAAGTATTGGCCTCGCAGATACCGGGTTTGATTCTGTTGCAGACATTACAGCCTGTCCCGGAACAGACACCTGCAACCTGGCCATTTCAAACAGCACACACATTTCAGTAGAATTAGAAAATGTGATTTACAAAGAGTACCCTGAATTAATATACAACCACGACATAAAAATAAAAATCAGTGGTTGTATGAATTCCTGCGGGCAACACGGCCTGGCCCAGATAGGCTTTCACGGGAGTTCATTTAAAGTGGGGAACAATGTAGTGCCGGCCCTGCAACTTTTACTGGGTGGAGGGACACTTGGTGATGGCGCAGGAAGAACCGGAGATAAAATAATTAAAGTAGCCAGCAAACGCGGGCCTGATTTATTGCGGAGCATCTTAAATGATTTTGCGCAACACGCAGTAGAAGGCGAATACTTTAACAGCTATTACGATAAAAAAGGAAAAGATTATTTCTACCAGTTGTTAAAACCATTGGGCGACAATAGCACACTGACCGGAAATGATTTTATTGACTGGGGGCAGGATGAAAAATTCCAAACTGCAATTGGTGTAGGTGAATGTGCCGGAGTAGTAATTGATTTGGTGGCCACCTTGTTGTTAGAAGCAGAAGAGAAATTAGCCTGGAGCGCAGAAGCATTAGCGAACCAGGCCTGGGGCGATAGTTTGTATTACAGTTACGCAGCCTTTATTCATTCGGCAAAAGCTTTGTTGTTGGACAAACAGGTACATGTAAATACGCAGCACAGCCTGATTAATGATTTCGAAAAACATTACATCGAAACAGGAATATTTCCTCTGAAAGACGGCTTCAAAGAAACTGTTTTACAAATCAACAAACAGGAACCTGATCAGGATTTTGCAGAAAGTTATTTTAATAAAGCAAGCCACTTCGTAAAAGAGGTAAGTACTTACCGCGAAAAAATACTGAAAGAAGTGGGAGAGAGTGTGTGAGTGAGAGTAAAAGTGAGAGAAAGTAAGAAAAACAATACAAATTTTAAATAAGATATTATCATGGAACAAGAAAAATACCCCAAACTGACTTTAGTAGGTGCCGGTCCTGGAGACGTTGATTTAATAACCGTTAAAGCCATTAAAGCCTTAGGCGAAGCCGATGTAATACTATACGATGCATTGGTGAACCCCGAAATATTAAAGTATGCACCCATTGATTCACTCAAAATATATGTGGGTAAACGCAACAAAAAACACACGCTTACCCAGGATCAGATCAATACACTTATTGTTGACATGGCCTTTACACATGGGCATGTAGTAAGATTGAAAGGCGGTGATCCTTTTGTATTTGGACGCGGGCAGGAAGAAATAAAATACGCCGAAACATTTAACATTGAAACAGCTGTTGTCCCGGGAATATCAAGCTCCATCGCAGTGCCTGCGTTAAGTGGAATACCTGTTACACAGCGCGGCGTGAGTGAAAGCTTTTGGGTTATTACCGGAACAACCTCTTCGGGAGAAATATCAAAAGACATTGAACTGGCCGCTAAAACCAATGCAACAGTGGTAATATTAATGGGCCTGAATAAACTACAGGAAATCACGGAGATCTATAAACAGGAAGGCAAAGAAGACCTGGCCATTGCACTTATCCAGAACGGTTCATTACCTACCGAAAATATTGCACTCGGCACAATTGATACGATTGTAGACATTGCCAAAGAAGAAAATATAAAAGCTCCTGCTGTTATTGTAATAGGCGACGTGGTAAAAGAACACAATGATTTTCCTCTAAGTTTATCCGACTGGAAATATTTATTAAATTAAGGCTGCAATCGCTAAACAATTGAACAATGCGCTATTTTATCCTTCTGTTTTTTTTCGGAGCTTTCACTATACAGGCACAAAACAAGGGCCTTATCAACGACCAAATGCTTTGGGGTGGGTATTACAATTCTATTTCCTTCAACACAAAACTGAGTCTGAACAGTGATTTACAGGAAAGAACAAAGGACTGGTATAAACAATGGTCACAGGTTTTAGTGAGAACAGGTTTGAATTATAAAATAAACGATCGCTTGTCGGTGACGGCAGGCCTCGCAGATTTTCTGTTCTTTGGAAAAAACAATCTTCCTGAACGCAATGAAAAAAGGATATGGGAAGAAATCAGTTTCACGCAGGCTTTTCCAAAATTGAAGTTCAACAACCGTTTAAGAACAGAACAGCGGTTTTTTAAAAACATTGAAAACGGGAAAGAATCGGGCGCAGTTACTGAATTTTACAGGTTTCGTTATAAAATTGAACTGCAAATTCCCATGAAGGAAAAACTAACACTTGTCGGCGGAAACGAATTCATGTTAAATACAAAACCTGATTTCGTCCTCTTTTTCTTTGACCAGAACCGTGTTTATGCCGGAATCAATACTAAACTGAATGATAAATTAATGTTGCAGCTGCAGCTAATGCTGGTTCAGCAAAAAACAACAAACAATTCGCCCATTAATCAAACATTTGTAATTAGACTTAACCTGTACCATACAATAAAACTAAAACATAAAGATGATAGTAGTGCAAAATAAACTTTTTCCGGTTTTTTTGAAATTAGAAAACTTCAGAATATTGATTGTAGGTGGGGGAAAAATAGGCCTCGAGAAAGTGTCTGCTGTGCTGAATAACAGTCCTGCTACACAAATAAACCTGGTAGCTGAAACCATTCTGCCTGAAATAAAAAAGTACAGTGAACAATTTTCAAACCTGCTTATTCACGAACGTTCATTTATTGAAAACGACCTCGAAGGTATCGACTTTGTTATTGTTGCTGTCAACAACAAAACAACCAGCATTGCTATTAAACAACTGGCAGAGAAAAGAAAAATTATTGCCAATGTGGCCGACACACCCGAACAATGTGATTTTTATTTAGGCTCTATTGTACAAAAAGGCAATGTAAAGATTGCAGTATCAACCAATGGGAAGTCCCCTACCCTTGCAAAACGAATCCGTGAAACATTGGAAGATGCTTTTCCTTCAGAGATCAATGAATCTATTGACCACCTTTCAAAAGTAAGAAACAAATTGAGTGGCGATTTTACAGACAAAGTAAAAAAACTGAACGAGATCACTTCTGTATTGGCCAATGAACCTGAAGTCAAAAAGAAAAAAACTTTTTTTAGTATCAGTAATAAAAGAATCATTACATACAGTGTAACTGCTCCGGCTTTAATCATTGCAGGCTATTTGTTCTCCATGTATTTACCTCCTCATATTATTGGAGGGTATGCACAGCAACTGGCTTCCAGTATTGATGAAACTATTTTATTTTATATACTCGCTGGTTTTACCGCACAAATGATAGACGGTGCACTGGGTATGGCTTATGGTGTTACGGCATCCACCTTTTTATTGTCTGTGGGTGTACCTCCCGCTGCTTCCAGTGCAAGTATTCACGCCTCCGAAATTTTCACCAGTGGTGTGTCGGGACTTATGCACTTACGCTTTGGGAATGTAAACACCAAACTCTTCCGTACCTTGCTTATTCCAGGTGTTATTGGCGCTATACTCGGTGCGTATGTTTTAACCTCACTCGAAGAATACAATTACATCATCAAACCATTGGTCTCTGTTTATTGTTTATTTCTTGGGCTTATCATTATTTTTAAAGCCCTTAAAAAAGACAAGATCCGTGAAAAAATCAAACGTATTTTTCCTTTAGCCTTAGTGGGTGGCTTTTTGGATTCATTGGGTGGCGGTGGTTGGGGGCCTATTGTTTCCTCCACCTTAATTGCCGGAGGAAGGAATGCGCGGTATACTATAGGTTCAGTGAACCTCACCGAATTTTTTGTATCGCTGGCCAGTTCCTTAACTTTTTTCACCATCATCGGCTTAACACATTGGACCATTATTATTGGTTTAATTATAGGCGGAATAATTGCCGCGCCCATTGCCGCGTATTTATCGAACCGTATCCCTACTAAAACTATTATGATTTTAGTGGGGGTAGTAGTCATCATTGTAAGTTTAAAACGAATTTTCTTTTAATGCATAAAACAAACAATTTCACACCCCAACCAATCTCAATAAATATCTATCAATATCTATACACAAACTAAAGAACGTATAAACTAATAAACAAGTGAAATAAAATTATGATCACAACAGACATCGCCATTGTAGGAGCAGGACCCGTAGCATTATTCGCCATATTTGAAGCCGGTTTATTAAAACTGCGTTGCCACCTGATTGATTATTTACCGCAGGCAGGCGGACAGCTTTCAGAAATTTATCCTAAAAAACCTATTTATGATATACCCGGTTACCCCACCGTATTGGCACAGGAATTAGTGGACAACTTATTGAAACAGGCAGAGCCCTTTAACCCTGGATTTACTTTGGGAGAACGCATTGAGTCACTGGATAAGCGAGGTGAAGGTGACTTTGTATTAAGCACCAACATGGGTACACAAATACATTCAAAAGTAGTGGTAATAGCCGGTGGGTTGGGTTGTTTTGAGCCCCGCAAACCAGAGGTAATTGGGTTGGAACGCTTTGAAAATGGAAAAGGTGTAAGCTACATGGTGCTTGACCCTGAAAAATACCGTGGTAAAAAATTGGTGCTGGCCGGTGGTGGCGACTCGGCATTGGACTGGACTATTTTTCTTTCTGAAGTAGCCGAAGAAGTTACCCTCATCCACCGTAGTGAGTCTTTTCGTGGTGCACCCGACAGTGTAAACAAAGTAATGAAGCTGGCAGAAGAAGGGAAAATAAATTTATTGCTCAATTCCAATTTAACCGAAGTAAACGGGAACGGTGTTTTAAAAACCGTGAAAGTTCAAAACCTTAAAACCAGCGAAGCGCAGGAAATTGTAGCGGACAACCTGATCCCATTATTTGGTTTAAGCCCTAAATTAGGGCCCATTGAAAACTGGGGTTTAAACATTGACAAAAATGCGATTGAAGTAAACACCGAAGATTATTCCACCAATATACCCGGTGTATATGCCATCGGCGATATCAACACGTATAAAAATAAATTAAAGCTGATCTTATGTGGGTTTCACGAAGCGGCCTTGATGAGCCATAGTGCTTATAAATACATTAATCCTGGGGTGAAATACACGATGAAGTATACAACGGTGAATGGGGTGAATGCTTTTTAAGTAGCGGGTCGTAAGTATCTGGTAGCAGGTGTCCTGACTCCAAAACCAGATCCTTGTGACCTGATACCTGATACCAAAACTATAATTACCTTTGCCCTAAATATATCCTACATGAAAATCAACATAAAACGCCTCGATGATGCTTTTAATTTTGAAGCTTCGAACGAAGAGGGAAATAAAATATTAATGGATGCTTCACCGGAAATCGGTGGAAACAACAAAGGTATGCGCCCTATGCAAATGCTGCTTGCCGCATTGGGCGGTTGCAGCGGCATCGACATTGTTCTTATCCTGAAAAAACAAAAACAGGAAATTGATTCTTTTGAAATTGAAGTAGAAGCTGAGCGCGAAAAAATAGAAGAGTACTCTTTGTTCAGAGACATCACCCTTCATTTTAAATTTAAAGGCAAAGTGGACAAAGACAAAGCAGAACGTGCAGTAAAACTATCGGTTGAAAAATATTGTTCGGTAGCCAAAACACTGGAACCAACGGCTAAGATTAACTATAAGGTTTCAATTAGCTGATGTGATGATTAGCTGATAACAATTTGATGATGACGGTTAAATTAAAAGGAATACAAAAAACGGATTGGGTAAAATCTCAATACTCAAATCTCACTACTCAATACTAATTTAAAATGAAAGACAAACACTTCGAAACACAGGCCATACGCGCCCAACAGGAGCGCAGCCAGAACAACGAACATTCGGCACCTATATACTTAACATCTGGTTTTATATTCGACACAGCCGATGATATGCGTGCTGCTTTTGCTGATGAAAAAGAAGCTTTTATTTATTCGCGCTACACCAATCCCAACACCAACGAACTGGCTGCTAAAATGAGCCTGCTCGAAGGTGCGGAAGCTGGTGTGGTATTGGCTTCGGGCATGGCTGCTATTTTTACCACCTTTATGGCTTTGCTTAAATCGGGCGACCACGTGGTTTCCTGTTCTTCCGTATTCGGGGCTACACATACTATATTTAACAAGTATTTCCCGAAATGGAACATTGGCTACAGTTATTTTGATGCCAATAACCCGGAAGAAGCCGAGAAACTGATTCAACCCAATACAAAATTCATTTACCTCGAAACGCCTACCAATCCGGCGATTGAGGTAATTGACCTGGAAGTGATAGGCAAGATTGCGAAAAAATACAATGTATTGCTGATCGTAGACAATTGTTTTGCTACCCCCTATATACAACAACCCATTCAATACGGTACAGACCTGGTGATTCATTCGGCCACCAAATACATCGACGGACAGGGCCGCGTATTAGGTGGTGTAGTGGTAGGTAAAAAAGACCTGATCAATGAGATTTATTTGTTCGGACGCATTACCGGGCCAAGTCTGTCTGCCTTTAATGCCTGGTCACTTTCTAAAAGTCTGGAAACATTGGCCATACGCATGGAGCGACACAGCGAGAATGCTTTGTATGTGGCTACCGAATTGGAAAAGAGCAACAAAATTGAATTGGTGAAATACCCTTTCCTGCCTTCGCACCCTCAATATGCTATTGCTAAAAAACAAATGAAAGCAGGCGGAGGCATTATTACCATTGTGGTAAAAGGAGGCTACGAGGTCACCAAAAACTTTATGGATAAATTACAGATGATTAAAATTTCTCCCAACCTTGGTGATTCACGTACAATTGCCACGCATCCTGCTTCATCAACCCATTGCAAGTTAACCGAAGAGGAACGTTTAGCCGTAGGCATTTTACCGGGCTTGGTCCGGTTATCCATCGGGCTGGAGCACAAAGACGATATATTGAACGATATTTTACAGGCCCTGAATTAATGAACACCGTTTTAAACAATACACAGCAAGTCACTGAAAAAAAATCCCCGGAGCAGGCACTCGCTGCTTTGGCGGCTGCTTACCCCGGAGAAGTAGCGTTTTCAACCAGCCTCGGTTACGAAGACCAGGTGATTACACATTTCATTTTTTCAAATACTATCCCTGTTGAAGTATTTACATTAGATACAGGAAGATTGTTCAGTGAAACGTATTCTGTTTGGAACAGCACCTTAGAAAGGTATAAACAGACTATTAAAACGTATTATCCTGAAACAACTGCGATAGAAAAATTAATCAGCGAAAAAGGCCCCATTAGTTTTTATGAGTCGGTGGAGAACAGGAAAGAATGCTGTTACATACGTAAAGTAGAACCCCTGAAACGTGCATTAAAAGGGAATAAAATATGGATTACAGGAATACGGGCAGAACAATCGGGCAACCGGCAGGACATGCCACAGGTGGAATGGGATGAAGCCAATAACATTGTGAAGTACCACCCCCTGCTCCACTGGACATTTGATGAAGTGAAGGCTTACATCAGCAAATACAACATCCCTTACAACCCCTTACACGACAAAGGCTTTGTAAGCATAGGCTGTGCCCCTTGTACAAGGGCTATCCGCGAAGGAGAAGATTTCAGGGCAGGCCGTTGGTGGTGGGAAGATAGCAGTAAGAAGGAATGTGGATTACATATTAAGATGTGAGATATTAGATTTGAGTATTGAGACCTTAGATATGAGTATCGTGCTTTTAGAATTTAGAGATTAGAATTTAGAATTTATTTACAAGATAGGATGAGCAAGTACTACTTAAATTACCTCGAACAATTAGAATCAGAAGCCATTCACATTATGCGTGAAGTGGCTGCACAATTTGAAAAACCTGCCTTATTATTTTCAGGAGGAAAAGATTCCATTACCCTTGTACGACTGGCTGAAAAAGCATTCCGGCCCGGAAAGTTTCCTTTTCCACTGGTGCATATTGATACGGGGCATAATTTTCCGGAAGCACTGGCTTACCGCGATCAACTGGCAAAAGACCTGGGCGAAAAATTAATTGTGCGTTATGTTGGTGATACCATCAAAGCCAAAAAATTAACCGAAGCCAAAGGTAAATTCGCCAGCCGAAATGCCTTACAGACTTTTACTTTATTAGACACCATCGAAGAGTTTGGCTTCGATGCCTGTATTGGCGGTGCCCGCAGGGACGAAGAAAAAGCGAGGGCCAAAGAAAGAATATTTTCGGTGCGCGATGAATTCGGTCAATGGGACCCAAAACGCCAGCGGCCGGAACTGTGGAATACCTACAACGGTAAAATACACAAAGGCGAAAACGTGCGTGTGTTCCCTATCAGCAACTGGACAGAATTAGATGTATGGAACTACATTAAAAAAGAAAAAATAAGTCTGCCATCCATTTATTTTTCACACGAACGCGAATGTGTAGTAACCAATGAAAATCAACTCGTAGCCGTTTCAGATTTTGTGCAGATAGATGCCAGCGATACTCTTGTAAAAAAGAAAGTACGTTACCGTACCGTGGGCGATATGACCTGTACGGCCGCTGTAGAAAGCACCGCTTCAACCATCGATGATATCATTCATGAAATTTCCATTTCCCGCATCAGCGAACGCGGCGAAACCCGCATCGATGACCAGGTTTCGGAGGCGGCCATGGAAGACCGGAAAAAAGGAGGGTATTTTTAAAGGGTGAGAAAGTGAGAATGTAAGAGAGTGAGAGAGTAAGAATTTGAAAGGCGATGTCTTATGTCTCAATACTCAAATCTAATATCTAAAATCTAATAATTAAAAATGGACATTTTAAGATTTATAACCGCAGGAAGTGTAGATGATGGAAAGAGTACTTTAATAGGTCGTCTGTTGTACGACAGCAAGTCTATTTTGGTAGACCAGTTAGCGGCTATTGAAAAGCACAGTAAAAACAAAGAGAACGGGGAAATTGACCTGGCTATTTTAACCGATGGCCTAAGGGCAGAGCGCGAACAGGGAATTACCATTGATGTAGCTTACAAATATTTCTCTACCACAAAACGTAAGTTTATTATTGCTGATGCCCCGGGGCATATACAATACACCCGCAACATGGTTACAGGAGCTTCCAACTCCGACCTGGTGGTAATACTGATTGATGCGCGCAAAGGCGTGATCGAACAAACCAAGCGTCATTCATTGATTGCATCCTTGCTGGCATTGCCGCATGTAGTAGTGGCCATTAATAAAATGGACCTGGTAGATTATTCTGAAGATGTATTCAACAACATCGTTGCCGATTACCAACGCATAATGCCCCAGCTTAACCTGAGGGATGTGACCTTCATTCCTGTTTCTGCTTTAAACGGAGACAATATTGTAGAGAAGTCTGATAATTTTTCCTGGTACAAAGGCGAGTCCTTATTACACTTTTTAGAAAACATACAACTCACCAACGACATTAACCTAAGCGAAGCCCGTTTTCCGGTGCAATGGGTGATACGTCCGCAAACCGAAGAACTGCACGATTACAGGGGCTATGCCGGAAAAATTACCTCGGGCATTTATCAAAAAGGCGACAAGGTAATTGTTCAACCTGCGGGCATCAGCAGTACCATTAAAGCGCTTGAAATAGCAGGGCAGGAAGTAGAGGAAGCTTTTGCACCACAAAGCATCGTGCTTCACCTGGCCGATGATATTGATGTAAGCCGTGGCGATATGATTGTAAAAGCAGATGCCCATTTGCCCAACATAACACAAGACCTTGAAGTGGTATTGTGCTGGATGGATACCAAGGCACTGGAACCAGGTTCAAAATATTTATTGCAACACAATTCCAAACAAGTACGTTGCGTGGTAAAAGAGATTGAATACAAGCTCAACGTTAACAGCCTCGAAAAAGAAAGTGGTGCAAACAGTGCGCAATTAAATGATATTTGCAGGGTGATGCTTAAAACGGCTTCCCCATTAGTCATCGACAGCCATCATAAAAACCGTGCAAACGGAGCAGTTATATTAATTGACGAAACCAGTTATGTAACCGTTGGGGCTTGTATTGTGCAGTGATACAATGTCTCTCAAAATAAAAATCATCAATATTAAAGTTGATCCAAAATTTTCCGGATTGTGTTCTTCGACTCCTCCGGAGTCGGTGGTTCCATTGCTGAATGTGTTTATAAACCTTAGATGCCTCTGGCATCTATGTTCTATTTGTTTTTATTGACATTAAGAAATCTTTTTTAATCCTGAAAAGAACCCGGAGGGTTCTAAGGTTTATAGACAAATCACAGCACCTGTTCCACGACTCCGGAGGAGTCGAAGATTATTATACCCATGCCTCTTTTTCCTTTACATTTTATCCTTCCGTTCCTATCCATTCAAAAAGATATTCATCCTTAAATTCTACATTAAATTTTTCGAGAAAACCTATATACTCCTCTTTGAATGTTTTCTTTTTGTGATGCTGCTTTTGATTCATGATATATGCAATTACATTATCGAGCTGAGAATGACTGTATGAAAAAGCGCCAAAACCTTCCTGCCAGTTAAATGGATAGGAAACAATTTTTTTATCCTTAATTAAAGCAGTTGATGATTTTTTAATTTCACGAACTAAATCGGAAAGGCAACAGGTGGGTTTCATCCCGATAAAAAAGTGTATGTGGTCGGGCATACCATTAATGGCCAACATCTTTTGTCCATTGGCTTGAACAATAGCAGTAATGTATTGAAAGAGGCGTTCCTCCCAACTTTGCTGTATTAGAGCGTTTCTGTTTCTTACAGCAAAAACAACCTGAATATACATTTGTGTAAAGGTATTTCCCATTGTTTTTAATTAACAAAGATTATCGTTATACGTAATTTATGTTGCTTCTTCGACTCCTCCGGAGTCGGGAACTCTTATGTTAAATGTTTCTATAAACCTTAGATGCCTCTGGCATCTTTTTCCGTTTATTTGCAGACCTAACACAATTTTTTTATTCCTTGCAAAACCCCCAAAGGGCTTAGTAGTTTATGGAAAATTCTATTGCTAAAATGTTTGTCTTTACCAACTTCATATTTATTTTTATGAGTCTGCTAACTATTTCAAAACAAAGCCTGCCACTTATAAAGAGGGCAGGCTTTGTATTATTATTTAGTCTTAGTTCGTTGAAGGGTTGTGAATAATACTCACAGGAGCATTTGTTACATCATGCCACTGACCTTTATTATCAACATACCTGTAACTGGCATGTCCCTTTTGCCAATCCGGGGTTAATATCATGTGTAATTGTACATTTGGAGGCAGAACGATGGTGCTGTTCGGAGGAACCGAAGCTGCATAACCGATTGCCGATACACTGATAAAGAACTCAGGGTTGGGGGGCATTGGTATTGCCATTTTCACATAAGTTCCCGTTAAATGCGTTTGAATATCCAATGGTGGGTTCGTGGTTTGTGTAATTTCACCCAAACCGCTTACATGCTGTTGGGGTGTGTTAACCAAAAAATGAACAATAAACGTAGGTGCACCGGGAAGGTTTGTACCAATACGATAACTTACAGGAAACAAGCCCACTGCCTGATCTGTACTTTTTTTAGATGCTGTTGCTGTTGACATAGATTGTTGTTTTTAAATGTTAAACAAATTTTATTTAGTATTGTAAATGTTAATTAACAAAATCAAATGTATACTAAAAACCTGTTTAAGCAAGCATTTTTTAAGTATTTAACTTAAACTTAATGAAAAAAGACAAATTTAGTCTGTTATAAGAGACAATTTAATTCAGAATTGAATTTATCTGGCAGAACTGCCTGGTTATGTTCAGGAATGGTAGTTGTTCTTAAGAGTTTTTTTTAAGAAAAATAAACAACAGCAGGTTTATGTCAACAAAAAACGCCTGAGGGTTTCAGGCGTTTTTTTGTTTTTATTTTTTATGTTCTTTGTTGTACTTCTCTAATCCTCTGTCTAACCAGCCAATGTATTTTTTAATATCGGGATCATAGCTGGTGGAATCGCTATAATGTTTTCCATCACCATCCACAATCCAGTACTGAGGTTGTGTACTCGACATATACGTGGTAATTTGTAAATGGCTCCACCTGTCTCCTACTTTTTTTAACATACGTTTTGTACCACTCCATTCCACTTCTTTTTTCAATTCTTCAGGAAGGTCCTTTTTATCGTCAACATACAATGAAACCAATACAAAATCTTCGCTCAATTTTCTTTTCACTTCGGGGTCGCTCCACACCTGGCCTTCCATCTTCCTGCAATTAACACAGGCCCATCCGGTAAAATCAATCATTACAGGTTTGTTTACCTTTTTCGAATATTCCAGTGCATGGTAATAATCATCAAAGGCAGGTATCCCGTTCGGGCCTTTGTGCGCGTGTTCAGGAAAAGCTGATTCATTTCCTTTTGAAGAACTTACTTCGGCTTTTCTTCCGCCAAAACCATCCGGTGCCTCACTATAAAAATCCGGAGGGGGGAATCCGCTGATTAATTTTAACGGTGCTCCCCATAAACCGGGGATCAAATACATGGTAAATGAAAAGGATAAGATAGCAACCATCAGTCGCGTAACCGATACATAAGGCAAATCACTATCATGCGAAAGTTTAAACCAACCCATTAAGTAGGCTCCCATTAAAGCAAAAATAACGATCCAGATAACTAAGAACAATTCGCGGGTGATAATGCCGGCTTGTACAACAAGATCAGCGTTTGAAGCAAATTTCATGGCCAGGGCCAGCTCCAGGAAACCTAAAACAACTTTTACTGAGTTCAACCAGCCGCCCGATTTGGGTAATGAATTCAACCAACCCGGGAAGGCTGCAAATAAACCGAATGGAAGTGCAAGCGCCAGTGAGAAACCAAACATGCCCCAGAAAGGCCCTGCTATTGCACCGGTTGAGGCCGCCTGTACAAGCAGGGTTCCAATAATAGGCCCGGTACAACTGAATGAAACCAAACCAAGGGTAAAGGCCATAAAGAAAATTCCGATTAAACCTCCTTTAGACGATTGAGAATCAATTTTATTTACAAAGGAAGAAGGCAATACAATTTCAAAGGCCCCTAAAAACGACATTGCAAAAACAACCAACAACACAAAGAAGAAAAGGTTGAACCAGACATTGGTGGACAATCGATTGAGGGCATCGGCTCCAAATATAAACGTAACAGCCAGGCCAAGCACTACATATATAACAATAATGGAAACCGAATAGATCAATGCATTGCTGATGCCTTCTGCTTTATTTTTACTGCGCTTGGTGAAAAAACTAACAGTCATAGGTATCATCGGAAATACGCAGGGAGTTAACAAAGCGGCCAGTCCACCTACAAAGCCGGCTATAAAAATCCCTATCCAGGACGACTTATCTTCTCCTTTAGCAGGAGTTTTATTTTCGGTATTGGCGGCAACAAGCGGTTTAGCTGAAGTTGTATCAGTTGAAGGGGTACTTGCAATAGCAGTATCTTTTTTAGTTGTATCAATAGCATTGGCAGGTGCAACCGTAGTGCTTGTTCCTTCTTCTGTCCCTACAATTTTAAAGTCAAAATCAAATGGGGGGTTAAATTTCTGGCACATCACTTCATTACAAGCCATCCCATCCACATAACCTTTAATAGAGAAAGTTTTCTTCGTTAAGATTTTTACTTTCTGTTTAAACACAGCGCTGTTCTCAAAAAAACGAAGCACTGCATTATCAAAAACAGGTTCGGCGTGTTCAATTGGTTTGGGCTCTGAAGTTTTTCCAACTAACTTATAGTCTTTTGATTTTTCAAATTCAAAAATAGTTGGTAAGGGTCCGTCCGGCACTTCAATTTGAGAATACAAATGAAAACCAGGTTCTATTTTAGCTTTAAAACTCAGTTCATATTCATCGTCCGCAAGTTTTTTCTGTGAAAAAGACCAGGTCACATACTGTTTTGGTTGTGCAACACCGCTCAATCCACTAAAGACAAAGGCAACCAAAAATAATCGGAATAACATTTTCATAGGCTAGTTTTATATGTTCGTAAAAATAGTAAATTGAGAATAGAAACCTTGCAATACGGGCAATACTTTATTTTTATAATTAGCTTTCGCTATGACATAACAGATTCGTTTATTTGTTTACCCCAATCTTCGATCTATACTTAAGCATCCTGAATACCTCTGCCAATCATCAGTTAATTACTCCCCATCCTCAAATTCTCAAATCAACACATCCTCAAATCAATCAGCTAATCAGCATATCATCACATCAGCTAATCGTTTATTTCGCTTCCTTTAACTTAACACTGCTTTTATACTCAGGAATTTTAACGTCAATTTTTATAGTTCTGGGAGGAAGGCACATGACATCATTGCAACTCATAAACTCAAGGTCGCCGTATATAAAGAATTGTTTTTTGTTTTTGCGTTTAATTTTTTGTTTAAATACAGCCTGCTTACTAAAAGACAAGACATTGCTCTGAAACACTTCCGAATAATTGTTTTCAGGTTCCTGTTCTGTTACTTCGCCAATGGGTTCAAAATCTGGGCTGATAATAAATTTAAAACTGGTGGGTATGGGGCCATCTCCATTTTGCTTAAGCGAGTATATGTGCCATTTATCTTCAATAGTGGCTTTCACTATAATTTCGCCTTCTGTTTCAGAAATTTTATTGTAGGTCATTTCCCATTTAACCGGGTTCAGGGTTTGCGAAAAAACAGCAGTGGAAAAACCTGCACATACAAACAGTACTAAAAGAATATGTTTAGAAAAAACCATCTGTAATTAATTTATACTGCAAGATATAAAACAAAAAGCACTCCTTTTGGGAATGCTTTCTTAAAAAATCTTAAAATTAGTTCATTCGTTCTTTTGTTTACTCGTTTAATAGTTGACTAACGAATGAACTTATAAACGAATAAACGATTGAACTCTAATACTTAATCTGATGTATCCTGTTAATTGGTATCACCAAACCCTGCTTCAAAATAATCCGTTTATCCGTTAAGCCCCACACCGTCGTATCCACTACCTTCACCGATTTATCGTCTTCAAAATAAATTTTAATTTTGCTGTGTTCAAGGTTCCCTAAAGTAAGGGCCCTGTTCAATTCCATGTCTCGTTCTTTAATCGCTTCTTTACTTTTTAGTACTTCAGCATTAGGGAAGTTAAGCTGCGCTACGGCTTCCTTTTCAATTTTTTCACAATTAGCTGCTATATTCATAATGACGTGGGGTTTATAAATACATTGTACTTATTTTCACTTATAAAGTTACAAAAAAAATCAACTATTATTTACCTGGTGGTTAATGATTTTAAAGAGCTCATTTGGATGCTGGGAACCAATGCGATAGATCAATCCGTCCTTGTCTTTCAACTCCACAAACTCATCGCCCGAGGTAAAAAATTTTATAACCCCCTTTACATGTAAGTTATACACCGGGCGGCGCAGGGTGTTTTTTTTATACCGTAATTTCTTAACCGTATGAATGTTCCTTAAATCAATTTTAACTTTGCGCGAGCTCCAGAATCCGTCTAAAATAATGTGGTCAGTATACACCCGCGTTTGAATATGCAATACATGCACCAGCGATGCGGATATTAAAAGAACAAGTATACCCAGTACAAAAAAAACCTGCCCCGAATTCGGAATGTGTTGTATAGGGTAAGCCCTGATTTGTATACCCGAAACCTCAATGGCTTTAGGGTTTTCGCTCCAGTAATACCCTACAAAACAAAACAAAGCCAGCATCATCCTTATCATGATCGACACCTTGTTGTGCCCCAGGTATTGTTTTTCAGTGTATAATGTATTTTCAGACATGCAAACGAGTTCGTTTATTCCGGAAAATATTCTATTTCCAGCACCTGTTTTGTTTCTTCGGTAATTTTATACCGTTCGTCTATTCTCCGGCCAATTACCCACACGATCTCTTCTTTGTTTTTCAACAACCACTGCTGTTCCTTTTCGGGCAAAGCCATTTTTTCATTAGTAAAAAAATCACTTAATTTTTTAAAACCATTCATACCCAGTGGTTTAAATTTATCGCCCTGTTGCCAGTGCGCTATACTTAAAGGAAAAACCAATTTGGCGGCATCCAGTCCTATTTTATTTTTATTGCTGGTGATTTCAAAATCTGTTTTCCGGATTAGTTTTAATTTCACCGGAATGCTTATGGAGGTATCCGTTTCTTCAATAAAATAGTTTCTTCCGGCCTCCTGCTCCTTCTTTAATTGACTTAGTATTAAAAACTGCCGGTCTTTGGTTAACTGAAAAGCAGTGCTGTAAAACACCCTGCCCGCTTCACCATCCAGGCAGCTTTCAATCGTTTGCACCTGCACCGAAGAAAAACCGTACTCCTTCAACAATTCAAACAATAACAAAGAAGGTATGGCCGATGCCTTTATTTTTTCAATCTCAAGTTTCACAAAGCCCTGTTCTTCCCTCACACAGTTTTGCTTTTCCTGTTTAACTATTCCGTTTAATAAAGCCTGAACATCCCTTAAACGGGCCAATTCAGCCTCCATCGTATCTTCAAACGAAGGGTTTAATTCCTTAAACTTTGGTATAATGTTCAGGCGCAGGTAATTCCTCAAATATTTATCACTGGCATTGCTGCTGTCGTTCCGGTATTCAATTTTGTTTTCGGCAGCGTAGGTTTCAATGTCGCTTCTTTTGGCAAACAACAAAGGCCGTATAATTCCTTTACTTTCGGGCAATATTCCTTTTAACCCATTAATGCCCGAACCGCGGATAAGGTTAATAAAAAAAGTTTCGATGTTATCGTTCAGGTGATGCGCCGTAAGTAGTTTATCAAACCCATGCTCACGCATCAGTTCCGCAAACCAATTGTAGCGCAATTCCCGCGCAGCCATTTGTACAGAGATGCTTTTTTGAACAGCGTACTCAGCGGTGTTAAAGCCCCGTTTAAAAAAAACAAGGGCATTGCGTTTACAAAATTCCTTCACCAGGTTTTCATCCTCATCGGCTTCTTTACCCCGTAATTGAAAATTACAATGGGCCACGCTAAAGGTATAGCCGCTTTTTAACAACACATCGCACAATACCATTGAATCGGCCCCACCGCTTACCGCAACAAGTAAGCGATGCTGTTGAGTTAAAAGCTGGTGTTTACGATTGTATTGTTGAAAGGCTTGTAGCACAGCCTAAAATTAGAAATAAAAGACGAGATATGCCGTTTATTCGTTTACCAGTTTATTCGTTCACCGGTTGGTTACAACTTTTGAACTAATAAACGAAAGAACGTCTGAACTTAACTGAAATGTGTCTAAAATCAGTTTTTTTAACCCCGATAAATGCTTAGTTTTGACCTGCATAAAACAACACTATGGGTTCCAAAAAAATAAGTATAGTAGGTGCCGGCCTGGTAGGCTCCCTGCTTTCGATCTACCTGGCTAAACGCGGACACAAAATAGATATTTATGAACGCCGCCCCGATATGCGCAAAGCAAAAATATCAGCCGGCAAATCAATTAACCTGGCCCTGAGCGACCGGGGCTGGAGGGGCCTACAGGGAGTTGGCATAGCCGATGAAATAAAAAAAATAGCCATCCCCATGTACGGGCGTTTTATTCACCACAAAGACGGCTCAACAGCTTTTCAGCCTTACGGAAAAAAAGAACAAGCCATTTATTCTGTTTCCCGCGGTGGAATTAACATGAGCCTGATGGACCTGGCCGAACAACAAAGCAATGTTAAATTACACTTTGACGAACGTTGCGATGCCCTCGACAAAAAAACCAACCGCCTTACTTTATACAATACCGAAACCAATACCCCTTCACAGGTTGATTCCGACCTGGTGTTTGGTGCCGACGGTGCTTTTAGCGCAGCCCGTTTACAAATGCAGTTACAGAACGACCGCTTTGATTACCAACAGTTTTACATTGAAGCCGGTTATAAAGAATTATGCATCCCTGCCGGCCCTGACGGAACTTTTTTAATTGAAAAAAATGCCCTGCATATATGGCCCCGTGGAAGTTTTATGATGATAGCCCTGCCCAACATGGACGGCAGTTTTACCTGTACCCTGTTTTTTGAAATGGAAGGTTCGAAATCATTTGCCAGCATCAAAACAAAAGAAGAGGTATTGAAATTTTTTAACGAAGAATTTCCCGATGCCATTCCATTGATGCCAACCTTAGTTGATGATTTTATGAATAACCCCGTAGCATCGCTGGTAACCGTTAAATGCAAACCCTGGACCTTTGAAGATAAAATTGCCCTCATCGGCGATGCCGCACACGCCATTGTACCCTTTTACGGACAAGGCATGAACTGTGGTTTTGAAGACTGCGTGGTACTGAACGAACTGATTGATAAACACAGCGAAAACTGGCCCCTTATTTTTAAAGAATACGAAAGCCTGCGCAAGCCCGATGCTGATGCCATTGCCGACCTGGCCATTGCCAACTTTGTGGAGATGCGCGACAAAACCGCTGACGCCAAATTTTTATTACAGAAAAAAATAGAAGGCCGCTTTAGCGAAAAACACCCGGATAAATGGATCCCGCTTTATTCCATGGTTACCTATAGCCCCCACATTCGTTACAGCACCGCCCTGCGCGAAGGCCGGAGGCAGGAAGGCATTATGCAGCAGGTAATGGCCATCCCTAACATTGATCAGGTATGGGACAGCGAAGAAGTGGAGATGGCGATACTCAGCAGGATATAATTGATTTGAGGATTTGAAGATGAACTGATTTGAGAATTAAAAAATTCAGCCTTTTGTTAAACTGAATAATTTATTTTATACATTTGTCCCAGCAATGATAAATTTCACACATAACCATCATCACCATACCTTGCCTCGCGGTAAGCACTGATGATATTATGTGAACTCATAACACCCACATTTTACAAGGCTTACCAACACGGTAAGCCTTTTTTATTTTCAATTTTTTAAAAATAGTAACATGAGAAATTTAAAAATAGCCATTCAAAAATCCGGGAGACTTTACGAAGACTCCATTAAAATACTGAAAGAAGCCGGTATTGAATTCAACAACGGTATCAACAAACTAAAAGCCGAAGCCTACAATTTTCCGCTCGAGGTGTTTTTCCTCCGCGACGATGATATTCCCCAATACGTGGAAGACGGCGTAGCCGACATAGGCATTGTAGGCGAAAATGTAGTCCTCGAAAAAAACAAAGAGCTCAACATCATCGAAAAATTAGGCTTTGGCAAGTGCCGCTTGTCCATTGCTATCCCAAAAGAAAAAAAATTCACCAGCCTGCAAGACCTGCAGGGACAACGCATAGCTACTTCTTATGCCGGTATCTTAAACACCTTTTTGCAAAAAAACAATGTCACTGCCGATATACACGAGATAAGCGGCTCGGTTGAAATAGCTCCGGGCATTGGGCTTGCCGATGCTATCTGCGACCTGGTAAGCTCCGGAAGTACCTTGTTCACCAACGGTTTAAAAGAAGTGGAAGTCGTACTAAAATCCGAAGCCGTATTGGTGAGCAATAAAAACATAGCTTTCGAGCAACAAAAAATTATTGAAAAATTATTGTTCAGGATCAACGCCGTTCGTAAAGCCAAAAACAACAAATACATTTTACTGAATGCACCCAACGAAAAATTAGAAGCCATCATCAGTATTTTACCCGGTATGAAAAGCCCGACCGTATTGCCCCTCGCCGAAAAAGGATGGAGCTCGGTACACAGTGTATTAAACGAAAACGAGTTTTGGGACATTATTGAAAAACTAAAAGAAAACGGCGCACAGGGAATTTTGGTGGTGCCTATAGAGAAAATGGTTCTTTGAGTTACGAATTACGATTGACGAATTACGAACCTACGAATACGAATTCGTAGACAAAAAAACTAAAAATGAAAACAATTAAATATCCCCAACCTGCCGAATGGAAACAATTACTAAAACGGCCGGTGATAGAAACCAAAGACCTGGAACAACAGGTAACTAAAGTATTGCAGGAAATTAAAACCGGGGGCGATACCGCGGTAAAAAAATACACTGAGCTATTTGATAAGGTAAAGCTTGATTCATTCATCGTTGAAGAAAAAGAAATACAGGAAGCAGCACAACTACTCAGCAACGAATTAAAAACCGCTATTGCACAGGCCAGGCAAAACATCGAAAAATTTCACCTTGCGCAACAGGAAGAGGTAAAAATAATTGAAACCAGCAAGGGTGTTCAGTGTTGGAGGAAATCAATCGCCATCGAAAAAGTGGGCTTGTATATTCCCGGCGGAACAGCCCCTTTGTTTTCAACCATCCTTATGCTGGCCATCCCTGCAAAAATTGCAGCTTGTAAAAACATCGTGCTGTGCACCCCGCCGGGCAAGGACGGGAAAATTAACCCCGCTATTTTATACACAGCACAACTGGTGGGCATCACAACTGTATTCAAACTTGGCGGCGTACAAGCCATTGGGGCTATGGCTTATGGCACCGAAACCGTTCCACAGGTGTATAAAATATTCGGGCCCGGCAACCAATACGTTACCTGCGCCAAACAATTAGTCAACAAAGAAGGTACCGCAATAGACATGCCTGCCGGCCCATCGGAGTTAGCGGTGATAGCCGATGAAACCTGTATTCCTGCCTATGTTGCAGCCGATCTCTTATCACAGGCCGAACACGGAACAGATTCGCAGGTGCTGTTGGTCAGCGATAAAGAAACAGTAATACTGGAAGTACAGGCAGAGCTCCAAAAACAAGTACAGGCATTACCCAGAAAAGAAATAGCCCTTCGGGCATTAAGCAATAGTTTATTCCTATTGGTGAACAATAAAAACGAAGGCATGGAGCTGTTAAATGAATACGCTCCCGAGCATTTAATTATCGCCTGCAATAACTATACTGAGTTAGCCGATAAAGTAATCAATGCAGGCTCGGTGTTTTTAGGCAATTATTCCTGCGAAAGTGCCGGCGATTATGCCTCCGGCACCAATCACACCTTACCCACCAACGGCAATGCAAAAGCTTACAGCGGTGTTTCAGTGGATAGTTTTGTAAAAAAAATTACTTTCCAGCAACTCAGTAAAGAAGGCATGCTTAACTTAGGGACAACAATTGAGCTTATGGCCGAAGCCGAAGGATTGGAGGCGCATAAAAATGCGGTGAGTATTAGATTAGCAGATGTGATGATAAAAGCCAAAAGTAATAAGCCAAAAGCCAAAAAAGAAGAAAGGTAAATAAAACCGGATATCTTATTAGAACGGTATAACGCACACAGACTGAATACAACATACAATGTACAGCGTACAATAAAAAACAACAACATGATTACAAAAACACTCTTTGACCTCAACAGCCTGCTGCGGCCCAATATAAAACAGCTGGTGCCTTACTCTTCTGCCCGGGATGAATTTAAAGGCAAAGAAGGTATATTTTTAGATGCCAATGAAAATTCCTTTGGCTCGCCTTTAAGTGAAAACTACAACCGTTACCCCGATCCTTTACAACTCGGTTTAAAAGAAAAAATCGGAAAAGTAAAAGGCCTGCCCACCGAAAATATATTTTTGGGCAACGGCAGCGATGAGGCCATCGACATACTCTTCCGGGCGTTTTGTATACCCGGTAAAGACAAGGTGATTATTTGTCCTCCCACTTATGGCATGTACGAAGTATCGGCCAACATCAACGATGTGGAAGTGAAAAAAGTAAACCTCCTGCCTGAAAGTTTTCAATTAAACAGCGATAAAATTATTGAAGCCATTGACAACAAGACCAAACTTATTTTTGTTTGTTGCCCCAATAACCCAACCGGCAATGGCGTAAAATGGTTAGACATAAAACTTATCCTCGAATCATTTAAAGGCATTGTGATACTGGATGAAGCCTACATCAACTTTGCTTCTTACCGCAGTCTTATTCCTGAATTATTAAACTACCCCAACTTAGTTATTTTACAAACCTTTTCCAAAGCCTGGGGACTGGCGGGTTTAAGAATAGGTATGGCTTTTGCCTCGCAGCAAATTATTGATGTATTCAATAAAATAAAACCCCCTTACAACATCAATGCCCTGTCGCAACAAAAAGCAATTGCAGCATTAAGCAACATTGAGCAGGTAAACGTATGGATTAAAACAATTGTTGCCGAAAGGGAACTGCTTATAAAAAAGCTGGGACTCCTTTCCTGTGTTATAAAAGTATACCCCAGCGAAGCCAATTTTGTGTTGGTGAAAGTAACGGATGCCAACGAATTGTATACTTACTTAAGCCGGCAGCAGCTTGTAGTGCGCAATCGCAGCAAAGTAGAGTTGTGCGAAGGCTGCCTGAGAATAACCATTGGCACCAAAGAAGAGAATGAAAAATTAATCACAGCCATTAAACAATATGCAGATCAATAGACCTATGAAAAAAATTCTTTTTATCGACCGGGACGGAACCCTGATTCACGAACCACCCAGTGATTTTCAAATAGATAGTTTTGAGAAACTGGCCTTCATCCCCGGCCTGTTTACTTACCTCGGAAAAATTGTTGCTGAGCTCGATTATGAATTGGTAATGGTCACCAACCAGGACGGGCTTGGAACCGCTTCTTTTCCTGAAGAAAATTTTTGGCCCGTACACAATTTAATGATGCGCACACTTGAAGGAGAAGGCATTCGTTTTTCGGAAGTATGCATCGACAAATCTTTTGAACACGAAAACCTTCCCGGTCGTAAACCGGGGACAGCGATGCTTGTAAAATACCTGCAGGGAGATTATGATTTAAAAAACTCTTTCGTAATAGGCGACAGGATCACCGATGTGAAGCTGGCCGAAAACCTTGGTGCCAAAGCCATCCTACTTAAAAACAATGATGCTCCTGATGGTTGGGAAACTAAAATAGACCTGATTTGCAACAGCTGGAAAGACATTTATGAATTCTTAAAACTTCCGGCACGTAAAACAACACACATCCGCAACACCAACGAAACTAAAATTGAAATAGAACTCAACCTCGATGGTAACGGTAAATCTTCTATCAGTACAGGCCTTGGTTTTTTCGATCACATGCTCGAACAAATTGCCAGGCACGGCAACATCGATTTAAACATCAGCTGCAAAGGCGATTTACACATTGATGAACACCATACAATTGAAGACGTGGGCATTGCTCTGGGCGAAGCCTTTACAAAAGCCCTGGGCGATAAAAAAGGCATAGAGCGTTATGGTTTTTGTCTGCCCATGGACGATTGCCTGGCCCAGGTGGCTCTTGACTTTGGAGGACGCAACTGGATTGTATGGGAAGCCGAATTTAAACGCGAAAAAATTGGGGAAATGCCAACAGAACTGTTTTTCCATTTTTTTAAATCCTTTAGCGATGCTTCCAAATGCAACCTCAACATCAAAGCCGAAGGGGATAACGAACACCATAAAATAGAAGCCATTTTTAAAGCATTTGCCAAATCAATTAAAATGTCTTTAAAACGCGATGCCAACAACATGGTGCTTCCTTCTACCA
>JAHEYF010000209.1 GCA_023251755.1 Bacteroidota bacterium | reverse complement strand
AATACACCCATTCAGGAAGCCTTTATTATAGGTTCAACCGTTGGTATGAGTGCGGTTGGCCTAAAACCCATAGTTGAAGTTCAGTTTGCCGATTATATCTGGCCGGGTCTTAACCAGTTGTTTACCGAAGTGGCCCGTTCCTGTTACTTATCCAACGGCAAATGGCCGGTAAGCTGTATCATTCGTGTGCCCATTGGCGCTTATGGTAGTGGCGGCCCTTACCATTCCAGCAGTATAGAAAGTGTATTGGTAAACATAAAAGGCATTAAAATAGCTTACCCAAGTACCGGTGCCGATTTAAAAGGCCTGATGAAAGCCGCCTATTACGATCCCAATCCTGTTGTGATGCTCGAACACAAAGGCCTGTACTGGAGCAAAATTAAAGGAACCGAAGAAGCCCGAACCATAGAACCCGATGAGGATTACATCATTCCTTTCGGCAAAGCCCGCCTGGTACAAAGCGCCAAAGAAGAAGAAATAAAAGCAGGTAAATCGCTGGCTGTTATTACTTACGGAATGGGTGTTTACTGGGCTAAAAATGCAGCTAAAAAATACCCCGGTAAAATAGAAATCATCGACCTTCGCACATTATCACCGCTGGATGAAGAAGCTATGTACGAAGCAGCTAACAGGCATGGTAAAGTCATTGTGCTTACAGAAGAACCACGCAACAATGGTTTTGCACAAACAGTGGCTTCACTTATTTCGCAAAACTGTTTTGAGAATTTAGATGCACCAGTTAGAGTTGTGGGGGCCGAAAACCTTCCCGCCATTCCACTCAATTCCATATTGGAAAAAACAATGCTGCCCAATGTTGAAAAAGTAGAGGCGGCTTATGAGGAGATGTTTGGGTACTAATTAAATTTAAAAGTTAGAAGTCAAAAGTCAAAAGTTAAAAGTTAAAAGCCAAGAGCCAAAAGGGTGATTCCGGTTACGATTAAATTCTACTGTTTACTGATAAATCATAGTGTATCAAACTTAGTACCTGAGTGGTGAAATATGAGTTAGATTAAAAATAAAAACCTCCGTGCAGCTCTTCTTCCTCTGTGCACTCTGTGTTAAAAAAAATCTTAGTGAGCCTTAGTGTCTGAGTGGTGAAAGGCTATACTGCTTAGCCTGTTGAATAAACTCCTTACAAATCGGTGTTGACAAGGCATTGCCTTTATCCATCCTTTCCGGGTGCCATTGCAAACCAATTACAAAGGGGTAGTTGTTTTTATCTTTAAATTCAATGGCCTCCACCACACCATCATCGGCCTTAGCCGCAACAAGCACTGCCGGCGCAGGTGTATGCACAGCCTGGTGATGTATGCTGGTTACTTTTCCTTCGGTTACACCACATATCTGTTGAAGTTGTGTTCCTTTTTCCAGCTTAACATGGTGGTAAGCCACGCTGTCTTTAATCCGGTGGCAAACTGTTTTACCTATATCCGTAGGGATGTCGGTGTACAAGGTACCTCCGTTGGCTACATTTAATATTTGTTCGCCTCTGCAGATACCCAGTATAGGCATTTTTCTCTTCAATGCAACTCTTATCAGCTTTAATTCCATTGAATCCCGTTTTGCATCAAAGTCGCTGCATTTATTACTTTCTTCGGCTTTGCCATATATACCCGGAATAACATCGCCGCCGCCGGTAAGCAATAATCCTCCGCAACGCGAAAGTATAGCTTCCACCGAATCGATGTTTGCATCGTACACATTAATAATCGTTACATCCGGTTGAACGCTTTTAAGCCAGCGGGTATAATTGCTTTCAGCTGCCGTTTTTGAAATTGCGATGATTAGTTTTTTCTCCTGTGCAGAAACAGCAGTGGTAAGTAGGAGTAGGGAAATGAGCAGGGTTTGTTTCATGTATAGTATTGAGATATGAGATTTGAGTAGAGACCTGGAAATATGAATCTACGAATACGAATTTGTACGAATATACTAATGTAGCAGTATTGAATTACGGACTTACGAATACGAATCAATACAAATATACGAATGTAGCTATGCACAGTAGCACTACACCCAGATTAGTATATTCGTACTCATTCGTAATTATTAGCCCACTAAGAACTAAGAACTACTTCTTCTCCAGCTGTGCAATCGCCATCATCTCCTTCATCGTTTTTTGCATTCCTTCCGTTGACCCGTCAAGGAAAATAACATTGCCCTTGCCGTGTTCAGCAAAATTTTTCACAGCCTCGGTCCACATACTGAACAAAATCATCGAAGCATCTAAATCAGCGTCTTGCATCATGCGTGCGGCACCGGCCATGCCTTTTGCCACTTCTTCGCGGAAAAGTGCTATACCTTGTCCGCGTAACTGTGCAGCTTCTTTTTCGGCCTGCGCAGCAATTTTAATCGCATTTCCTTCGGCTTCGGCCCCTTTGGTTTTGGTAATCAGTAAAGCCTGGCCTTCATTTTCAGCTGCGGCTTTCAGGTTATTACTCGCCACCACCTGCGCCATACTTTTCATAATCGCTTCATCAAAAGTAATGTCGTTCATTTGTAAATCGATCAAATGATAACCCCATTCTTCCAGTGTTTTGTCCAGGTGTTCTTTTACATCTTCAACAATATCGCGGCGCAACGAAAGCACCTCCGATTGTTTTTTAGTAGCCACAAATGCACGGATCGAACCTTCAACAGAACGGATGAGGGCCTGCATAAAGTTACGTTCATCCACAAACTTAAAAGCCACATTTTTAATAGTGTCCTCTTGCTGGTTGATGACCGAATAAAGTACCATGGAGGTAAAGTTTACATTGGCCTGATCGATCGTTGTTGCCTGAAATTCGAGTTCGGCTGAACGGTTTTGGATGGATATTTTTTTATACACCGTTTCAATTACCGGTATCTTAAAATTAAGTCCGGGCGTTAACAGGCGGCTATACTTACCAAAAACAGTAACAACGGCAACTGTTCCCTGCTGAACAGTAACAAATGAAAGAAAGAGAATCGCTACAACTACAACGATAATACTGATAACTAATGTATTCATGTTTTTTAATTTTAAGAAGCACTAAAGCTATTGTATTTTTTTGAAAGCATTTAATTTTGTTCCTGCTTTCTTAATTATTTTATTGTTATATTTAAAAGAACAGCAAATTTTAAAATTTAGTTGGAAAGTAGGGTAGTTAGAAAGTTGGAAAGTTCAAAAGTTAATGAGTCAGGAAAGTTTATTGCTCATCTATTTTCTTTCCGAATAGCTTTTACAATTATCACAACTTTCTAACTTTTAAACTTTTGAACTTAAAACCAAACAGGACCATGAGGGTTTTACTACTAATTATAGCCTGTCTGCTT
>JAHEYF010000034.1 GCA_023251755.1 Bacteroidota bacterium | reverse complement strand
GCAGGCAGGAGCAGCCAATCCCTTGAATGGGGTAGACCTTGGAACTGATGCAGGGCCTACTTTTGTTGACCTGGACGGGGATGGGGATTATGATATGATTGCCGGAAAAGATAACGGTGCTTTTGTATATTATAAAAATACAGGCTCTGTAACAGTTCCCGCTTTTACAGTGCAGGCAGGCGCCGCTAACCCTCTTAACGGAGTTGATGTAGGAGATTTTTCTATGCCTGCATTTGTTGATATTGATAACGACGGGGATTATGATATTGTTGCCGGTGAATACGATGGTGTTTTTAACTATTATGAGAATACAGGAAACACTACTACTCCTGTCTATACTGTAAGAACAGGGGCCGCTAACCCCTTAAACGGTGTGGATGTTGGAGAGGATTCTGCCCCGGTATTAGCCGATATGGACAACGATGGGGATTGGGACATGTTTGCCGGTGAATACTCAGGAATTTTTAATTATTATGAAAATACGGGAACCGCTGCGTCTCCGACTTTCACCGTTCGGACCGGAGCTGCTAACCCAATGAATGGTTTCAGTGTTGGAGGCGGGGATATGTCCGACCCCTGTATTTTTGACATGGACTGTGATGGGGACTGGGACGTAATAGCGGGTGAATACGATGGGAAATTTCATTATTACGAGAATACAGGAACGGTTTCAGCCCCTGTTTTTACTGAGCGAACCGGGGCAGCTAATCCTTTGAACGGGTTTGATACAGGTGCATGTTCGGCTCCGTCTGCTGCGGATCTGAATGGCGATTTAGATGCCGATGTACTGACGGGGGCTGATGCCGGAACTTTTCTGTATTATACAGGAACAAACACCTGTCTTTTCCCATTGCCCATTGAACTGCAAAGCTTTTCAACCACCTGTACGGGTACTACAGTTCTGATCCAATGGATTACTTCAGCAGAATTGAACAATGATTTTTTCACCATTGAACGTAGCACGGATGGAATTGTATTTATACCAATAGCAATAGTTAATGGCGCAGGAAACAGCAATGCAGATATTTATTATTCCTATACAGACGCAAATGATGCCAACGAACAGGTGTTGTATTACCGCTTAAAACAAACTGATTTTGACGGGAAATACGACTATTCACCTTTAAATGCAGTACAATGTGAACTGAAGGGATTGTCCTTTTCTATTTACCCCAATCCTGTTGGCGACCGGCTCAACTACAAAATAAGTTCCGATGAGGATGCTGATTTTGTGCTTGGTATTACAACTGTTTCGGGACAACTCTTATATGAACACAGCATTCATGCGGTTAAAGGGGTTACTGTTTCAGGTATTGATGTGCAACATTTTTCGGGTGGAATATATTTTTTACAATTAAAAAGCAATAACTATTTTTGGCAGGATAAATTTCAAAAATAGATGTATTAATGAATTCGGCCATTCCTCCTCCTTTTTCTACCTCTTATTCTCCCGATTTAGCTGAATTATTCAACCGTCTCAATTGTTCTCTTGCGATTACTACCTTTCAGTCGGGCAAGCTTATATTTGTAAGCCCGGGCAGCGATGACAGTATGACGATGATGCTCCGTTCGTTTCATTCGCCTATGGGATTGTGTGCTGATGAGCACAGAATGGCCCTGGCTACTAAGGATGAAGTAATTGTTTTCGGGCAATCGCCCCGGCTGGCCATCAGTTATTTAAAAAACCCCGGTGTTTACGACAGTTTGTATGTACCTGTACAAACTCATTACACCGGTCAGGTGGCTATTCATGACATTGCTTTTATTAGGGACGAAATTTACGCGGTGAATACGGCTTTTTCGTGTATTGTAAAACTTGGGGGGAATTGCCATTTTACCCCGGTATGGAAACCTGGTTTTATTACACAGTTAGCGTCTGAGGACCGTTGTCACCTGAATGGAATGGCGGTTGAAAACGAAGAAATACGTTATGTTACTGCGCTTGGAACTACTAATGGGCCAGGCGAATGGAGGAAATCATTGCCCAATGCAGGTGTTTTAATGGATGTAAAAACAGGGGATGTACTGGCAGGAGGCCTGCAGATGCCACATTCGCCAAGAATTATAAAAGGGAAATTGTATCTTCTTTTTTCTGCAACAAGTGAATTAGTGGTGTTTGATCGGAGTAATTATACGTATACGACTATTTATAAATCGAAGGGTTTTTACAGGGGCCTGGCGCATTATGGGGATTACTTGTTTATTGGGGTTTCGCGTTTACGTAAGAACTCCTCTTCTTTTGGATTTCTTGAGCTGAACAGTGCCCCTTTGGCAGGAGTTCTTGTTATACATGAACCGACTGCTGCGTTGATAGGGGAACTAAAATTTAACGCGTCGGTGGATGAAATATACGATGTTCAAATTTTGCCCAACCTCCGAAAACCCAATGTACTGAATACTATAACGGATGAGTATAAAAGAGCGCTTATACTTCCGGATGCTACTTTTTGGGCGGGAACACTTTAGTTCATAGTTCGCAGTTCTTAGTGTTGCTATTCGTAATTCGTTAATCGTAACTCGTAATTCCAACATTAGTATATTTGTAACATGATTATTTCCATACCCCTTCTTTCACCAATTGTCAATTGTAACCCGTATTTCGTTAACCGTACTTCGTTAATCGTACTTCGTACCTCGTTAATTGTACTTCTTCTTTTATCTTTTGCTGTTTCTGCTCAGGATCATGCCGGTCTCCAAAAAGTAAATGCCTTATTGGAAGAATATAAAAACGACAAGGATCTGAAACCTGCTTCGTATAGTTTTTGTGTACTGAATGCTAAAACAGGGAAGGTTTTATGTGAATATAAAAGTACTATAGGTTTAACACCCGCAAGTACACTGAAAGTGCTTACCACCGGGGCTGCGTTGGGTACATTGGGCAATGGCTTCAGGTACGAAACAAAAATTCAATACACCGGTACCTGGGACAGCACAAAAGGAATAATTGAGGGCAACCTTGTGATTAAAGGCAGCGGTGACCCCGGTTTAAATTCGCAGTACTTTAAAAAGAAAGAGGACACGCTTGAAATAGCTGATACCTGGGCCGGTGTATTAAAAGAAAAAGGAATAAAAAAAATTACGGGAAATATTATTGGGGATGCTTCCTGTTTTGACGACCAGATACCAGCCAACTGGATATGGAGCGATATGGGCAATTACTTTGGCGCCGGGGCCTGCGGACTTTCCTACAGCGACAATAAATATTGCATCTATTACAAAACAGGTGCTGCAGGTGAAAAAGCACAGGTGCTAAAAGTAGTACCGGCTGTAAAAAACATAAACCTCATCAGCGAAGTAAAAGCAGGCGGCAACGATGACAATGCATTTATTTACGGAGCCCCTTTTCAAAACGAAAGAAAAGTAACAGGAACGGTTCCCCCGAATCAGGCGGCTTACGAAGTGGAAGGTTCTATTCCTGATCCCGCTGCTTTTTGCGCCCAGGCCCTGTACGATGCCTGTGTTGAAAAAGGAATAGAGATTAAGGGCTCAGCTAAAAGCACTTATACGCCTGCGGAGAAAGGTAAAACAATTTATATTCACAAATCGCCGGCTTTGGAAAAATTAGTGTATTACACCAATTTAAAAAGCAACAACCATTACGCTGAAAGCTTTTTAAAAACACTGGCCTGTAAAAAAGCCGGTTACGGAACAACATCAGCCGGTTGCGATGCGGTGTTAAATTACTGGAAGGGCAGGGGAGTGGATGTAGACGGATTGTTTATGAACGACGGCAGCGGCCTTTCGCGCAGTAATGCTATCAGCACTTTGCAACAGGCAAGCATACTCGCCAAAATATACAGGGACAGCAGTATTTACAAATCCTTTAACGCTTCATTACCAGTTGCCGGGCAGAGTGGTTCCTTAGCCGGTTTATGCAAAGGTACCTTTGCCGAAAAAAACATGAGGGCCAAAAGCGGCTACATTACAAGAGCCCGGGGCTATTGTGGTTTTGTAAAAACAAAAAAGGGAGAAGACTTAAGTTTTTCGGTGTTGTTTAATAACTACAACTGCTCTCCATCTGAAGTAAAAGCGAAAATAGAAAAACTGTTGGAGTTAATGGCAGACTTGTAAAGGGTAGTGAGATATGAGATTTTAGTATTGAGATTGCTTTTTTACCACTAAGTACACAAAGAAGGCACTAAGGGGCACTAAGTTTGTTTTATTCTTTCTTTTCCCATCATCAATTTTTCAAACCAACACATCTCTTAAAATCAATTAGCTAATCATTAATACCTATAAGGGTTTTATTTACCTGTCGCCCCCATCAGCTAATCAGCATATCATCACATCAGCTAATCAAACATCCCTCTCCTTCAGCCACTTCGCAATAGCCGGGGCCAGTTCTTTTTGCGATTTACCGCCAACAAACACACCAATGTGCCCGCCTTTAAAACTGTATAATTCCTTGTCTTTACTGCCCACAGCATCGTTTAAGGGAATAGAAGCCGCAGGGGGGACCAAATGGTCTTCGGTGGCGTAAATATTTAACAAAGGGCAGATAATATTTTTGAGGTTGACTTTTTTTCCTTCAACAAGCAGTTCGCCTTTAATCAGTTTGTTTTGCTGGTACAGGTCTTTCATAAATTGCCTGAAACATTCGCCTGCCTGGTCGGGGCTGTCGGCAATCCATTTTTCCATCCGCAAAAAATTCAGCAACTTGTCCTTGTCGTCTAAGTTGTTGACCATGGTTTGCTGTTTCTGAAACTGCATCATGGGTTTAAGCATGGCAAAACCTTCGTTTAAAAAACTTCCGGGTATCAGGCCATTGTAACCTTCCACCAATTTATCAAAGTCAATGTCCCGGCTCCATTTAAACAACAAACCATCGTTGGTACCAAAGTCGATGGGGGTAACCTGGGTAACTAAATTTTTAATTTTATTCGGGTACAAGGAGGTGTAAATACAACTTAAAGTCCCGCCCTGGCAAATACTGATGATGTTTACTTTATCGGCCTTGTCTTTTTTACGGATAAAATCAACACAGTTGTTGATGTACCCGTTCACATAATCATCAATGCTCAGGTAGCGGTCGGCTTTTGTAGGATATCCCCAGTCAATCAGGTACACATCCATTCCGAGTTTCAGCAGGTTTTGGATATAACTGCGGTCTGGTTGCAAATCCAGCATTTTGTAGGTGTTTACAAGTGCGTAGACAATCAGTACAGGTGTTTTTATTTCGGCTTTGTCGCTTCTGTTGTAGTGGTACAAACGGAGTTTATCTTCAGCATATACTTCAGTTTTTGCACTGGCGCCAATTTCAACCCCGTCAATTTTCGAAAGGGTGTCGTAACTCTTAACTAATTTATTGTTCAGTTCCGATAGTTCTTTTAATAGTGTATTTTCCATAAATGGTTTTAAGAGGGACAAAATATTGAATAAAAAAAGGCTGCCCTAAACAAATGTAAGGACAGCCTTTAGTTTTCCACAATGAAAACTTATTTTCTTTTTGCTTTTCCGGCAGATTTATCTTCTTCTTCAAATTCCAACACGGTAGCATTGTTAATTGCCAGGCGGGTTTCAAGGTTTTTGATTTGTTTTTTTAAATCGTAAATGGTTTTGTTTAATTCTTCCACTTCGCTTCTGAAAACAATCGGGTAAGCACTGTAAGCCGATTCAAATTGTTTTTCGAAATGTTTTTTAACATCCATTCCAATGTTCAACACATCACCTTTTGCTTTCGAAAATTCATCGCTTGCGAACAATTCGGCAAACAAGGTTTCGTTAATTTTTACCCACTCGTTGTAAAACTCAGTAAAGCTTTGTGCTTCGGTTGGTTTCAGTGCGCCAAATTTTTCAAAGGCAGTTTTTGCAGCCGATTCAACCGCTTTTTGAGAGGTGGTGTACAATTGGTATTGCAATTCAGCTTGTTTAACTGAATACTCAGAAATTTTATCCAATAAAGCGATGTTGGCTTCCACGTTTTCTTTTTCTTTACCAGGAGCCACCAATTTAAGGATAGGTTCAAATGTTTTTCCGAAAACATTGTTCATGTTTTGATAAAAAGAAGAAAGACGGGCAAAATCGCCACCGATGAATTGAGGAAATTCCTTGGCAATGTTTTGCATTTGCGCATAATACTCTTTCCCCAAATGGTTGTTGTTGGCAAAAAAGTCCTGAATATTTTTGATCGAAGCATCAAACACTTCTTTGGTATTGGCCGAATTGAAGTTGTTGCCAAAAAGTTGTTCACTTACTTTTTTGTAGGCTTCGGCGTTGAAGTAATTTTTATAGGCTTCAGCCGAAAAATCTCCACCTTTCCAAGCATTAAAGGCCGGTTGCCAAAACTCCTGTAATTTTAAATAAGTCTGGTTGCTTTCAAATATATTTTTAAAGGCATCTTTATTTAATGAATTCGGCATGGTTTTCACAAGGGTATCAAACGAGGTATTCAATGCACTTGTCCAGCTGTTGTATATATTAGTCCAGGCATTGTTCATGGATGAGAAATTGGTCGCATAATCGCTACCCGATTTACCAAAATTACTAACGCTGCTGTAAATGCTTTGGTTAAAATCGGTCATTTTTTTAACCCCGTCCATTTGTTGGGTGTACCAGTTTTTGAAAAATTCTTCCGGTTTATTAAAAGCTTCGCTGCCTTTTGAATCTGCCTGTAGCCCGTTAAACAAACTGGTTTGTTTGTCCATCCATTCTTTATAGATGCTTTGCCCTTCAGTAGCAATACTTCCACTCACAAAGGCGCTTTGTACTTTTTTCGCCGAATCCATCCAGTTGTTGATCGCTTGCGTTTGGGCTTCAACAAAATTGTTGAAAATTGGGTTTGAGGTTTTCATTTAATGAAATTTTTTGATTTATTTTAATACTTTCGGGTGCAAAGGTCGTACATTTTTTTAACATAAGTCAAGTAAAATATTAATTTTTTGTTAAATAATTGCTGAATTTACGCGTTCGTCGCCTATTTTAGTCAGTTTGTCGGCTTGTAATGAATTTAAAATGTATTTAGTATCTTGTTAACGAAACATAATAATGAAGAGAATATGATAAGCAACGGAGCTGTTTATAAGCATGAGTTTAGTTTTAGCCAGGAAGAAGTAAATAAGTTTGCGGAAGTAACCGGCGATAAAAACCCGGTTCACTTAGATGCCGAATACGCCTCCAAAACCATGTTTAAGCGCCCAATTATGCACGGTATGTTAAGTGCTTCTTTGTTTTCAAAGGTGTTCGGTACCTTGTTTCCCGGCGAAGGGACGATTTATTTAAAACAAACGCTTAACTTTTTAAAACCAATGTATGTGGATACCACGTATATTGCAGAGTTTACCGTTAAAGAAGTAATTGCAGGCAAACACAGGGCCGTTGTTGAAACGCTGATTAAAGACAAGGCCTCCTCGCTGGTATGCACCAGTGGCGAGGCGCTGGTGTTGAATACGAATAAGATTTAAATAATTTTCCCATTTAATAGTTTATTCATTCGTAGAACCACGAACGAATAAACGAACGAACGGATAAACGAAAGAACGAAACAATGAAGGTAATAGGTTTAACCGGTGGTATAGGAAGCGGGAAAAGTACAATTGCCGGGATTTTTGAGCATCTTGGTGTGCCGGTGTACAATTCGGATAAAAGCGCGCAAAAAATTTATTTTAAACCCGAAGTAAAAAAGCAGGTGATTGAACTGATAGGGGCTGAAGCTTACTTAACAGATTCTTCCTTAAACAAAGAATTTATTGCGGCTGCTGTTTTTTCGGACCATCAAAAATTAGAACAACTCAATTCAATTATTCACCCTGCCGTTGCAAAGGATTTTAAGGAATGGAAGGAAAAACAACATGCAAGCTACCTTGTAAAAGAATCGGCCTTGTTGTTTGAAACAGGGATTTACAAGGAAATGGATGCGCTTGTGCTGGTTTCTGCTGATAAAGATTTAAGGATTGAGAGGGTAAAAAAACGGGATCATCTTACAGAAGAACAGGTCTTGCAACGAATAAATAAACAAATGCCTGAAGCTGAAAAAGAAAAGCTGGCGCAGTTTATTGTTTCCAATAATGAGCGCCAGCTTGTTATTCCGCAGGTGTTAAAAATACATCAAAAGATAGTTGAGAGTTTAGAGTTGTGATATTCTTAACTTTAGAAATCAACTTTCAACTATAGACTCTAAACTCTAAACTAAGAAAGGATTTCTTCTTCCAGTTCTTCCTTCACAGCGTTCCGTTTTTTCGTTTCTTCAACAAAATCATTTTTAGTAGTAGTAGAAATGTTTTCAATATTCTCAATGCTATTGCTACGTTTTCTTTTCATGAGTTTAAAGCCTAATAAAAAACCCAGCAGGGCTATTGGTATTATTACATACCATATAGAAATAACATTGAGTGTGGATTCGTATTTAAAATCTTCAAAATAAATACTCAGCCCGCTGTTGCTTACAAAGGTGTAATTAATGATACCTGTTCCTTTTTCGTCAAATTTTACGGCAATATCTTCCCCGTTTACAATAAAACGAAGGCTGTAGTTGTTTTCGGTAAGTTTAATGTTTTTAGCGTCTTTGAACTGAAGCTGGATTTTGGTGTTGGTGTTTGTAAATACATAGTTGGGCAGGGTCACGTCGAGGTCGCTGTTTCCAATACGGTTAATGGTGGGGCTAATGGGGCTTTCAATTACTTCCTGTTGTTCGGTTTCAATGTCGTCGGTAGCAAAAGTAAAATTGGTCGATAATGC
This sequence comes from Bacteroidota bacterium, assembly GCA_023251755.1. GTDB lineage: Bacteria > Bacteroidota > Bacteroidia > B-17B0 > Aurantibacillaceae > JAHEYF01. The sequence goes on along the minus strand of JAHEYF010000034.1, from coordinate 35,971 downwards.
AATAAATAAAGCAATAAGTAAACTCTTTCTCATCTTTCTATATGTTTATTGGTTGATAAATCAAATTTAATACGAAATAATCTGTCAGCAAGAAAAAATTAGATGAACAATTGAAATCCCGGGACTAAAATTTAGTTTTGCTAAAAGGATTTAGAAATGAAGTGGATTTAAATGGTTTCTAAAAGAATTTTGTTTTCTTTGCGTGTTGTTTGCAGAGTATAAAAAGGGCAACATTTGTTTTGGAAAAACACCAGTTAAGTAAATCTTCCTTTATCCGAAGTGTTCAGTGCCTCAAATCATTGTTTCTGTATAAAAATTTTTACAGGCTAAAAGACCCTTTAACAAAGGAGAAACAGGCTGTTTTCAACCGTGGTACCCAGGTTGGTATACTGGCGCAGCAATTGTTTCCGGGTGGTACGGATGTTAGTCCTTCAAGCCCTTTTAAGTACGATGAATCGGTTGTTAAAACCCAGGAATTAATAAAAGCAGGGGCTACGGTGATATACGAAGCCGCTTTTATGTTTGACAGGGTGTTGGTGGCTTTGGACATACTGGTGAAAAAGGAAAACAAGTGGTATGCATACGAAGTTAAAAGCTCAGCAAAAATAAGCTCGGTGTATGTAATGGACGCCTGCCTGCAATACTATGTAATTAAAAATGTACTTCCCGGCCTGGAAGATTTTTCAATCATTAACATTAATTCTTCTTATAAACTGGCTAAACAATTGGATTTGCACCAGTTGTTTAAGACCGTTTCGGTAAAGCAGGATGCAAACCGCAATTTACCTTTTATAGAAGACCGGATAACAAAGGCAAAAAATGCACTGGCACAGGAGCTTATGCCTGATGTGGCAATAGGGGAGCATTGTTTTTCTCCTTACGATTGTGATTTTATGGGTACCTGTTGGAAAAAACAGCCCAATACCAGTGTGTTCGAATTAAGCGGGGTTAGTAAAAGCAAACAATTTGAATGGTATAAAAAGGGCTACCGGAAAATAGAGGATATACCTGATAACAGTGATGTTGCTGAAACTGTGCGGAAACAAATCCAGGCACAAAAAAGCGGGAAGGAATTTATTGAAAAAGACAAACTTGCAGGTTTTTATCAAAAAATAAAATACCCAGTGTGTTTTATGGACATTGAAGTGATGATGCCTGTAGTACCTGTTTTTGAAGGAACACAACCTTTTCAGCAAATACCCTTTTTGTTTTCGGTTCATTGTTTAAAGGCTATAGATGCAGTTCCGGAGCACAAGCTGTTTATTGCAGAAGTCAACCAGGACCCGCGTGTAGAATTTATTCAGCAATTGATAGCAGCAACTAAGGATTACCCATCGGTTGTTGTATACGATGAGCAAATGGAGAAAAGTGTAATCAACCGCCTGGCGCAGGATTACCCGGAATATAAAAAGGAGCTGGCAGCACTTACTCAAAAAATTATAGATTTTGCAGTACCTTTTCAGCAGCAATGGTATTACAGGGCCGAAATGAAAGGGTCTTTTTCTCTTAAAAATATTTTCCCGGCTTTGTGTAAAGACAGTAGCTTTGAAAAATTAGCCATTAATTCGGGGGTGCAGGCGATGTACGCTTACTTAGATATTCAGCAGGAAAGCGATTTGTTCAAGGTAGCCGAAGTAAAAGAGCAATTGTCGGAGTATTGCCAGACAGATACCCTGGCTTTGATGAAGGTGTTTTGTGAATTGTATAATAAAGCAATTTAACCACATAAGGCATATAAGTTCACATAAGTTAAATATTAAGTGAAAAATGATAAAGTAGAAACCTTATATGAACTTATATGCCTTATATGGTTTAAAAATCAGGGGATTTATCTTTACCCCTTCATCACCTATCTACTTCTTCCCTTCCAGCCTGTTCAGGTTTTCAATAGCGTGTTCGTAGTTTGGTTTTAACTGAACGGCCATTTCGTAATCGGCCTTTGCATTTTTGTAATCTTTTTGCTGATCGTAGCAAACCCCACGGCCAAAGTAAGCTTCAGCATAATTGGGGTCGGTAAATATAGCGTCGGAAAAACATTTTTTTGCGGCATCAATATTTTTATTGAAGTACAATTCAATGGCTCCTAAATTATAAATCGCATTTTTTTCTTTGGGATTAAAGCTCAGCAGTTTTTTGTAGGTTTCGGTGGCTAATTTAGGTTTGTTCATGTCCTGGTAAAATTTACCCATGTCGTAATAAATTTCACTGCTTTTGGGGTCAATGCGCAGGGCGTTGTTAAAGTATTCCAGTGCCAGGGGATTTTTTTTATTGGCGAAAATCAGGCCCAGTTCCATGTAGGCCGCATAATAGTTGTTGTCTTGTTCAACAGCGGTTTCAAAACTGCTCACAGCCTTGGCTGTATCGCCGCTTTCCTTGTAACACATGCCTTTCAGGTAATACCCTTTGGACAATGTTTGATTTACTTTCAGTGCATTGTTAATGTAGTTGATCGATTCCTGGTATTTTCGTACATAAAAATACATTTCGCCCAATTTAAGGTTGGCCTCCGTACTGGCCGGGTTTAGTTTCAGGCAATATTCCAGTGTTTCTTTCGCCAGGCGGGTCTGGTTGCTGAAAAAATAACCATCGCACAACAAAATAAAATAATCGCCTTTAGAGCTGTCTATTTTAATGGCCCGTTTGGCATCACCAATGGCCGCAGTAAAATCTTTGTTGCTGAGGTACAGCTGCCCGCGTTTGTAATACAGGTCGGGGTTTGAAGGGTTTTTACCCAGCTCTGCATTAATGGCTTTTAGCTCAGGCGAGTTTAATTTACTCAGGGTACTGTCAACAAGAGGGATTTCGGTATTGGGGTCTTTATTTTTATCTCCGCAGGAAGTAATGAACAAACCAACAATTGAAACAAGCGAAACAAGAAAAATGCGCATGGCTTAAGTTTTGGGTGAAGGTACTAATGTTTACAAAAAAATAAAAGGAATTACGATTAACGAATTACGAGGTACGATTGAGGAATGGGGCTACGAATACGAATTTGTACGAATATACTTGTTGTATTAATTCTGCCACGAATGCACGAATAATGTTTGTAAATAATTCCTTTATAATTTAATTTCGGTTGATTCCTGTGAATGAAGCTTGTTGTAATTAAGTGCTTTCAATTACTCCTATGGCTTCGTCTGGGCTTAAAACAGGGATTTTACTTAATTTAAACCCTGAAAGATCCCTGCTTATTATAGCATCAAGTTTTTTGTTTGTTTTTGCAGTATAATATTGAATTGCATCCTCAAAGTCCTTGAATTCCGATTCTAAAGCCTGTTTAATTACTTCGTGGGTACTATCAATTGTTTCAGTAATCCTTTCAATATCCTTCAATATTTTAATTGTTTCCTTATGAGAAGTTAGTTTTTTAAGGATGTAATAGGTGTTATTATAGGAAACAGCTGTCAGGTAAAGTTTTATTTTTCCTTTTTCAGAATAGTCAAAAAGTTTTGCCGCAACAGGCGAAAAAGGCTTGCGGTCGGTTATAAAGTCGATTACAACGTTCGTGTCAAGCAAAAAATGTTTCATCTGGAATACTTTTTACTCAAGGCATTTTCTAATTCCTTTTTGTAATCAAAGTCTTTGGGTGCTTTCACCGAACCAAGAAGTCTTTTAACAGTTGGAGAAAGTTCATCCTGATTCTTGTCTTTTTGAACCAGCGTTTTTAAATAAGCTTCAATTAAATCCGAAAGACTTCTTCCTTTTTTATTTGCATAAACTTTAGCCAGTTCAATAATGTTTTTTTCAACTGTTAATGTTAATTTTGTGGTCATTGCACGTGTCATTTATATTACAAATGTACGTGTAATTTATTTAATTTCAAAGTTTTCAATATGGATTATTGTCAGGCGGCGTTGCGAACGTATTGCCTGATTGAATTCAGGTCTTTTTGCTTGTGTATTTTTTCTTCTTCAATATCGAAGTCGTCCTGAAGTCCAAGCCAGAATTTCGCAGAATTACCAAAAAATTTGGAAAGCCTTAAGGCTGTATCGGCTGTAATGCGTCTTCTGCCTTTAATGATTTCGGAAATGCGTGTCTGTGGAATGGAAATTTCTTTTGAAAGCCTGTAAGCACTTATTTCAAGAGGTATGAGAAATTCTTCTGAGAGAATTTCTCCGGGATGAATATTTTTTAGTTGTTTCATTACTTTAGTGATAATCAATTAATTCAACATTAGATGCATTTCCGTTGTCCCAGCGAAAAATTATTCGCCATTGGTCATTCACCCTGATAGAATAGAAATCTTTGAGATTGCCCTTTAACTTTTCTAATTTATTCGAGGGTGGGATCATAAGGTCTTTTATATCTACAGAGTTGTTTAGCATTCTTAATTTTCGTCTGACTGTTTCTTGTATCTCGGTCGAAAAGCTTTTAACCCTTTCACCCTCCCAGATTTTTTGAGTTATCTTATCACCAAAAGATACTATCATGTTGCGATACTAACGTCAAAGGTAAGTAATTATTTTTAAAATATCTAATTTTATTTAAAAAAGGTCGCTCTAATGGTTTCGGGGCTTACGTTCAGCTAGCATTGGAACATCTACTGCCCAGCCGATAAACCTTTATTAGTTGCGAAACATCGCTTCATTTTGCTTGCAATAAAGTAGACATTCCAGTCAACATATAAGTTTTAGACAAAAACTTATGTTTCTCTGTATGAAGCAAATTTAGTGTTATTGGGTTGACTACCACTCAGTTTAGTTACAAACTTCTTTGTTATCTCCAAATTGCCTATTTGCTTGATAAATATAAGCAAGGTCATGCCCTGGAGCTGTTAATTCTGCTTTTAATAATTCTGCGTGCGATTGACTTGTAGAGAAAAAACCCTTTGCAATTTCCGAAAATTTAAATTTGGCAATATTTTCCGCAATCTCAGCTGACCAAACGACAATAGATTGAATTACTCCTGCATTAAATTTGATATTGTGAATCTCTAAACTCTTCCTATATTGATGTAAAAGGTATTCAAGTTCATCCTTTATTTCATTAACACTATTGCCTGGCTTCGCAGCCTTGTTTACCCAAGATCTTAAACCTGAAAACCGACCGACATTATCTGGATTACTTTTGAACTCTAAAATATTATTCCAGGGAGTCTTGTCGTCGGGAATTGGCATTTGTTCAATAATAAGATTAATTACATCAGTTTTAGTTGCTTTTTTGTCACCTGATAAACTTAAGTCTTGAACTAAAGGAACTGCATTGAAATTTTCTCTTCTCTTGTCATTGTTTAGAAGTAAGCATGATAGTCGGACAGCTGCATTCATACCTACATTAATATTGGGAGGGTTTTTTAAAATTCGTTCCAAAGCAAGAAACTCTTCACCAATTGCATTTAAGTCAGAATCTTTTTCAAAGGGGTGGCGGCTTCATTCCCCCATGAATTAAATAAAAATCCTTTTTCTTTTAAAAATTCCAGTTCATTTGATACTTGATGATGAATACAGTTATGTTTGTGTTTTTCTCGAATGAGCCTTATGGCCATATCGAGTTGCGGAATCCCAACGGTGTCAAATAAAAGAATTGTTTGTTTAATTTCACCGATTAAACTATAATTAATTGTAGAGAGAGGTTTAATCCCCGCTGTCGTAGTCATTTTATTTTGTTCCATCGCCTGAGGGCTTACCTATAACATATTTACACCTCTTATTAAGCCAAGCACACCCACCCTTCAATTCGGCAGGTGTACCCAAGCTAACATCTCAAATCTCACTACTACTCACATCTCAATCTAAACTTCTTCAGCCACCGCTACTGTCCCTGCAATAGCTTCCCTTATTCTGTGTTCAATTTCTTCGGCTAATTCAGGGTTGTCGGCAAATACCTGTTTTACAGCATCACGGCCCTGACCTAATTTTTGGTCTTCGTAGCTGAACCAGGACCCGCTTTTTTTAATGATGTTGCGTTCTACACCCAAATCAATAATTTCTCCCACTTTACTTATTCCTTCTCCGAACATAATATCGAATTCGGCCTGGCGGAAAGGAGGGGCGACTTTGTTTTTCACTACTTTAACACGCACGCGGTTCCCGCTTACCTGTTCTCCGTCTTTTATTTGTCCGGCACGGCGGATGTCCAAACGTACAGAAGCATAAAATTTAAGGGCATTACCACCTGTTGTGGTTTCGGGGTTACCGAACATGACCCCTATTTTTTCGCGCAACTGGTTAATAAACATACAGCAGCAGCCTGTTTTATTAATGGAACCGGTCAACTTACGCAAAGCCTGGCTCATTAAGCGGGCCTGTAAGCCCATTTTGCTGTCGCCCATTTCGCCTTCAATTTCAGCTTTTGGGGTAAGTGCAGCTACGGAGTCGATAACCACCAGGTCTACAGCACCGGAACGGATAAGGTTATCAGCAATTTCGAGGGCCTGTTCGCCATTATCGGGTTGTGATATTAAAAGGGTTGTAATATCTACTCCTAATTTTTCAGCATAAAAACGGTCGAAGGCGTGCTCAGCATCAATAATGGCGGCAATGCCTCCGCTTTTTTGTACGCTGGCAATGGCGTGTATGGCCAGGGTTGTTTTACCCGATGATTCAGGTCCGTATATTTCAACTACACGGCCTCTCGGGTAACCGCCAATGCCTAAGGCAATGTCTAATCCCAGGGAACCGGAGGAAATGTATTCCATGGGCTCTATGGCATTGTCGCCTAATTTCATTATTGTTCCTTTGCCATAGGTTTTTTCTAATTTATCTAAGGTTAACTGTAAGGCTTTTAATTTTTCGGAGTTCACCGATTTTGCAGAATGTTCTGCCGATTCACTTTTCTTTGCCATGATATTTATAGTTTATATGTTTATTTGTTCTTTCGTTTATTCGTTCTTAGTTGCCTGGTACCTACTACCTGATACTTACTACTTCCCTCTCAATACTCAATATTCAAATCTAATATCTGTCGGGCGTGTTCTTTTGATTTTACACCATTAATAACATGCGCTATTGTTCCTTTTTCATCAATAATAAAAGTTGTGCGCACAATACCGTTAAATACAACACCCATAAATTTTTTCTTACCCCACACATCGTAAGCTTTAATGGCCTGGTGTTCGGTATCGGCCAGCAGGTTAAATTCAAGCTTGTATTTATCCGCAAACTTTTTATGCATTTTTACTGTATCGGCACTTACCCCAACAATCTCATACCCTTCCTTTTTTAAAAAAGTATTGTTTTCCTGCAGGTTGCACGATTCAACTGTGCAGGTGGGGGTATTGTCTTTGGGATAGAAATACAGGATCAGTTTTTTCCCTGCAAATTGTTTCAGGTTTATTTCCTGGCCCTGCTGGTTTAATCCTTTAAAATCAGGGGCTTTCATCCCGACTTTCAGAGATGTTAAATGCGGGATAAATGTAGAGTTCATGTCTGCTGGTTCTGCTTGTTTACTTTTTGCAACAGGCACTTTTTTCCCGGCTTTTAAGGGACTTGAAGTGCTTATAGTTGTTGATTTTTGTGACATTTTTTTTATTCTAATCAAAGTACCAAAAAGTTTAGCTGTTGTACAAAGTAACTTTTCAACAATGCAAAAAGCTTTTACAAATGTATATTCTTTTTGATTAAAAAACAATCAAAATAAAGATTGAAAAATAACTATAATTGTCAAGTATTTGATTTATAGGTAAATATTTTATGAACGGGGATGTAGATTATAACATGTACCTGATCGAAAAGCCATTTTTAGTCAACGGACAATTTCGTTCTTTTTGATTATATTTACTTAGAGGCTCTTTTATGAAATACAAATTCAGCTTTTTATATTTATTATTTCTCTTCCTTTTTACCGGTAGCTATTGTTGTGCCCAATCGCAGAAAGAAATTGCCGGGCTTTTAAAAAAATCCGATTCTCTTTATTTTTCAAATCCCGATTCGTCGATGGCGCTTTGTGCATTGGCTGAAGCTTCGGCCTTAAACATCAAAGACACTGTTTTAATTGTAAAAGCTAAAATAGGGAAGGCCCGTTACCTTATTTTAAAAACCGACCTCGAAAAAGCAGAAGAAGAATTGAATGAAGTGATTGCTTATGTTGAAAGGCATCCCGAAAAAAATTTACTGGCCAAGGCTTACAGCTTAAAATCTATTATAATGGGAAGGGTGGGGAACGAAAAGGAAGATGTGCTGTACCTCGAAAAGGCTTATCATTTGTACAAGGAGTCGGGTAATAAACAGGGGCAAATTTCCTCTTTACTTAACCTCTTACTGGACTACAACAAGCAAAATCAGCTCAATAAATCAAAAGCGGCTTTGGATACTTTGATGAAAATGCAAACGTATTTTAAAAAAGCAGATTTTTATTTTTATTACCAGAATTTAGGTTCGTATTACTTGTTTCAGCACAAATACAATAAGGCCATTCAGGCATTTAGCCAAGCCAAACACGAAGCGGAGAAAAATCAAATGATAGACAGTTATGCTACAATACTTAGCACCATTGCTATTCCATACAAGAAGAAGGGCGATTTTGCAAAAGCCGAAGAGTACCTTAAAATAAGCATTCATGTTGCACAGGAAAATAAATTGTCCCACGAGTTGAACGAAGCCCTCACCGAACTGATTAGTTTATACGATACCAGCGGAAGTTACAAATTAGCTTATGCTACCTTAAGGCAACAGGTCGGCATAAGCAATGACTTGTACAACATTGAACGGGTGAACAGCATCAACAGCTACGAGAAAAAATTACAATTGGTAGAGAAAGAAAAAATAATCGCGCAGAAGGATTTGAAAATAAATTCCAACCAGTTGAAAATGGACAAGGACAAGTTTCATAAGAAACTGCTTTGGGCGGGCTTGTTGTTTTTTATTGTATTGTTGGTTTCGGTGGGATGGGGCTATTTTAAAACCAAAAAATTAAAAGACGACCTTGTTGTTCAGAAACAAGAAGTTGAGCACAAGAACCACCTTATTCAGGAAGCCTACAACGATATAACGGCAAGTATCAATTACGCGAAACGGATACAACAGGCCATATTGCCTTCTATAGATGCCATTCAGACGCATCTGCCACAATCGTTTGTGTTGTACAAACCCAAGGATATTGTGGCCGGGGATTTTTACTGGATGGAGGTACTCAACAATGAACAGGAAAATACTCAGCCCAACATATTAATAGCGGTGGCCGATTGTACCGGGCATGGTGTGCCGGGGGCCATGGTGAGTGTGGTGGCCAACAATGCATTGAACAGGGCCGTAAGGGAATTTGGTCTTAGCCAGCCTGCATTAATTTTAGACAAGGTAAACGAACTGGTGGAAAGTTCATTTAAAAAAGGGGACAACAGCATTAGTGACGGAATGGACATTGCCTTGTGCCGCATTGATTTGAATACGAATGAACTTCATTTTTCGGGGGCCAATAACCCGGTTTGGATTGTTAGAAAAGAAGAGGCTTCCGCTGAATTTAAACTGATAGAATTAAAAGCAGACAAACAACCCATAGGGAAATTTGAAACCAGGAAGTCCTTTACGCAATCAGTTTTTCAATTGCAAAAGGACGATATGATTTACTTATTCAGCGATGGCTTTGCCGACCAGTTTGGAGGCGACAAAGGAAAAAAACTAATGTACAAACGACTGGCCCTGAAGGTAACTGAGCTGGCCGCTTATTCTCCGGTTGAGCAGGAAAAATTATTAGACGATTATTTTAAGACCTGGAAAGGAAACTACGAACAGATAGATGATGTGTGTGTTACCGGTATTAAAGTATAGTTCATTCGTTTAAAAGTTTAGTCGTTTAATAGTAACCGAACGAATAAACAAAAGAACTATTGAACGAATAAACGTATCTCTAATCGATTGACTTCCTGTTAAAAATGGTGTAGCCGAAGTGAAACAGGAAGGAATAAGGTTGTTTTTCTTTGTAATAATAATTTAAAGAAACGCTGAGCGGGCCTAAGGGTGTATGGTACACCAGCGCAGCCATACCGGTTACGTAGCGGTACAAAAAATCGATGCTGTATTTTGCTTTTAAATTTTCATCTTTTAAAATAGATTGAAAAGGCTGGAATACATATCCTTCAAAACGCACATCCATGTTTTTAATCGGATTGATGATGAGTTTCATCCCACCGGCAATGTATTTATGTGCCCTGAATTTTTCGAGAAAAAGTGTTTTACTTTCAGGAGTGGGTGTGAATGCGGGAGCAGAAAGGATGGAGGAGTAATAATTTTGAAAAAATCCCTGGGTCGAAAAAACTCCTTCGCCTAAGACCCCTATTTTAAAATGTTTATTTGTTTTAAGGTAATAATCCACTTTGCCTTTTAGCATATACCAGGAACGGTTCACCGGAGCGTATTTTTTGATGGTATCAGTAGTAGTTGAACCTGGTGTGTAAAACTCAAAACCATTAAAATATTTGGCCGAAAAATTCATGTAGGTACCTTCCGAAGCATACAATTTACGGTTCAATGAATTGAGTTCATACTCAATTTTACCGAAAATAAAATCAAAATAGGTCCTGTCGGCGGTATCTTTTTCAGTAAAATTATCGGTCTGGTAATAGATGTTGGTTAGTTCAGCAATTCCTGAATTTAAAACCATTTTAGCCCTGTTTCCAAATGGGCAACCAATGCTCCAGTCTCCAAATCCATCGCGCTGGGTAAGGTAGGGTGGACGTAAAAAGTCGAAAAACAAAGTACTGCTGGTAAAGTAATCCCAACGGGAATAAGAAAGGGAAGGTTCAACATAAAAGGGAAACCTGGAAGGAAAGTCAACCCTTATTTTGCCGTAAGCCGAGGTGTTTAATTTTCCGAAATAAGCATTGCCATATACCGTAAGCCCAAATTTACCGAGGTAATTGTATTGCAATCCCATAAAGCCTTCGCTGATGGGCCTGTTCGAGAAATTTCCACCCACCTGCAAAGCGAAATTTTTTTCTTTTTTAATTTTCAAATTCAATTTGAATTTACCCGTTAAGGGGTTGTAAATAGCCGTTGGGAAAATAGATTTTATTTTATCGTCTTCGGCCAGCCTGAAATACCGGGGCCTTAAATTCTCCAGCGTAAGCTCATGGTGTTTACCTTCAAACAACCTTCTTACATACTGGGCCTGGCTTTTTTTCAAACCTTCAATTTCTATTTCTTCAAATACAAGTGCTTTTTGTTTGTTTAAAAAACGTTTTCTTTTTTCGTCCACCTCCGTTTTGTTCCGGGTACTCGAAACGTGTGATCTTATTTGCTCCATTACTCTTAAGGCAGCTACATAACCACTGTCGATCAGGCGGGAAGAATTATCAAACGAAAAAATATTGACCTCACTCCAGGGTTTAATCAACACCCCGTTTTCGCAGGCCGGATCGTAATCCGTTTTGGTCATGAGCATATTCCTCAATTGAAGGTATAAATTCTCGTCGTTGGGGATCGGGGAATTATCAGTAACAACGCTTCCGATAATAAAATCGGGGTTAAAATCGGTGTTCATGACGTTGGAAGGGAAATTGTTGTACAAGCCCCCGTCAAACAATAATTTTCCGTCTACTGAAATAGGCCTTAAATAAAAAGGATAGGTCATTGAAGCACGGATGGCCGTAGATGCATTTCCATTTCGGAACACGACCGATTTTTTACTTTCAATATCAGAAGCAACACAACGAAAAGGAACAAAAAGGCTGTCGAAATTGTAAGCGGCAGATGCTGATGCACCCGCTAACATTTCGGTTAAATAAAAATCAATAGGAATGGAATTAATTAAATTGGTAGGTATATTGTTGACCAGTGTAGAATCGATAGCAAATTTATAAGAGAACCAGGAAGCGTTGTCGTCGGACTTTTTAAAATGATACTGGTACTTGTTTTCAATAACCCCCTTAGTGAAGTTTTTAAATTTATCGGATGCGCACAGTTGTTCAATTTGTCCGGGACTGTAGCCGGATGCATACAAGCCCCCTATTAATGCACCTATTGAAGTGCCGGTGATATAATCAATCGGAATTCCTTTTTCTTCCAGGGCTTTTAATACACCCACGTGCGACATTCCACCGGCGCCGCCACCGCTTAACACCACCCCCACTTTTTGAGCCCTGGCCAAGGGCTGTTGAAAAACTATTAACAGCAGCATTAAAACAGCAGAGCCACGCATCTTTTTTAGTATCCCGGATAAATAATTAGTCACCAAACAAGTTTAAAACATCGATGAAAATACAAAAGTACTGCCTATTGTTAGTCAAATAACAGGAATAATTAAATTTTATTGTTTAATCGCTTTAAAATTAAGCTTTTACTTTCGCTATGACATTGATTTACATATTCATTGCGTTTTGATTTTCACATAAAAATGTTTAAATTTAGGTTAAATTTAGCCGGATAAATTGTTAAATAAATCCGGTTTTTTTTATATGTTTGTTACCAATGGTTAATATAAACGAAACACTTTTAGTACTTGCTGCTTATTTATTAGGTTCAATTCCTACAGCTGTATGGATTGGCAAGTTGTTCTACAAAATTGATGTCCGGGAATTCGGAAGTGGAAATGCCGGGGCTACAAATACCTTCAGGGTATTGGGCAAAAGGGCAGGGGTGCCGGTGTTGATTTTTGATGTGTTAAAAGGCTTTCTGGCCGTGATGCTGGCCTCTTTAAGTACTTATAAACCTGAGACCAATGCATTTATCAACTTTCAGCTGGCTTTGGGTATCGCTTCTTTGCTGGGGCATATTTTTCCGGTATTTGCAGGATTAAGAGGTGGAAAAGGGGTGGCTACCATATTGGGTGTTGTGTTGGCTGTTCAGCCCCAGGCGGCAAGTGTGGCTATTGTTGTTTTTGTAATTATGTTACTGGTTTTCCGTTATGTATCATTGGCATCAATGACAGCCGGTTTAATTTTCCCCATACTGGTAATTGCTGTTTTTAAAATAGAAAATACCGTTTTAATTTCTTTCTCCATAGTCGTTGCAGCTATGCTTATCCTTACCCACAAGCGCAATATCGACCGATTACTCAAAAAGCAGGAATCCAAGGTTAATTTGTTTAGCGCAAAGGAAGAGAATTAAGTTCAAGATTTAAAATTCAAAGTTCAATGAAGATATTCTTCATAAAAAAAGGCTCCCCTCCGGGAGCCTACCAATCAACACACAAACAAATTTCGGATGAGTTAAACCTTGTTTAAAACATCAATAGCTTGTTCCAAAACATCATTGGTTTTGGCAAAACAGATTCTCAATAATTTATCCTTGTTCCCCTTGTTGAAAAAAGCAGAGAAAGGAATGGTAGCAATTTTATTCTCTTTAATTAATTTTTCAGCCATCACCACGTCGTCTTCCATACTTATTTGCGAATAATTGAGCAACATAAAAAAGGAGGCTTCAACAGGCAGTTGTTTTAGGCGGGATGATTGTATGGCTGCCGAAAAATAATCTCGTTTTTTGCGGTAAATGGCATTGATTTCAGTGGTATAATCTTTTTCTTCCGCCATAAAATCGGCTATGGCTTTTTGTTGTGCGTGCGAACTGGCCGAAAACACCATAAACTGATGAATCTTCCTGAAATCACGCATCAGATAATCAGGTGCAAGGCAATAACCTATTCTCCAGCCTGTAACGTGCAGGGTTTTACCAAAAGAGGAAATCACAAAACTTCTTTCTTTCAGTTCTGGGAACGAAGCGGCGCTCAAATGTTGCTGACCGTCAAACACCATGTGTTCATATACCTCATCACTGATAATAACAATATTGGTGTTTCTGACGATGGCAATTAATTGTTCAAAATCGTTTTGGGTAAATACTTTACCTGTTGGGTTGTTGGGCGAATTGATAACAATGGCCCTGGTTTTAGGGCTAATTTGTTTTTTAACCTGCTGCCAGTTGATGTGAAAATCGGGAAACGACAATTCAATTGTTACCGGAACACCTCCGTTCAGTTCAACTACAGGCCGGTAACAATCAAAAGCCGGTTCAAAAATAATTACTTCATCGCCCTGTTCCACAATCGACGTAATGGCTGAATAAACAGCCTGAAGCGCACCTGTAGTAATATTTATTTCTGTATCTGCGCGGTAAGTGGTGCCATAAAGGTTTTCCGTTTTTTCGGCCAGTTGTTCCCTTAGTTGAAGGTCGCCGGGCATTGGGGCGTATTGGTTAAAGCCCTTCAGGCTATACTCGTTGGCGAGCCTTAATAGTTTATCAGAATAATTAAAATTAGGAAAACCCTGGGCCATGTTTATGGCCTTGTGCTGAACAGCCAGTTGGGCAATGTGGGCAAAAACCGAAGATCCGTACTTTTCCAGTTTTTTACCGGCTAATGAATCTACCGCACGCTCTACAATCAAACTACTCATCTCTTATTTTTTCTGTAAAATTACAGTATAAAGAATTTATTAAGATTAATAGTAGAATATTATAGGATAAAATACTATTTTTGTAAAAATAAAAGATTATTGTAACTGATTGTGGTCAAATTTTTTATTCGAAATAGAAAAAAACACTATTGATGGACACAATAGATAAAACAGACCGGGAGATTTTAAGGTTACTGCAACAGGACGCAAGGCTTACAACCAAAGAATTGGCCTTCCAGCTTAAATTAACGACGACCCCCGTTTATGAAAGGGTGAAAAAGTTAGAACGGGAAGGGTATATAAAAGGCTATGTGGCGCAGGTAAACCGAGAAAAAGTCGGCAGACAGCTGATGATTTTTTGCAATGTAGTGTTAAAAGAAAACACCACCTTGCGGATGCAGAAATTTGAAAGGGAAATTGCTGTGTTTGAAGAAGTGATGGAGTGTTTTAAAATTGCCGGAAACACCGATTACCTGATTAAAATAATTGTACCGAATATTGGAGAGTACCAGAGTTTTGTAACCAATAAGCTGGGATCATTAGATAACATTGCCCGTTTAACCAGTTCTTTTGTTTTATCGGAAGCAAAAAATACAAGTACAATTCCGATTAAATAAGGGTTGCATCCACCTCTTTGTATAAGTCTACCCGTACTTTTCAGCGTACGGACTTTCTATCGAATAGTTATATGTACTCTTAGCCAGCGACTTTAATTGTTGTACAGCCGCCAGTTTTAATTTTTCTAATCGCCCTTTTGCAGGAAGCCCTTCCTGTATGAGGATAGCATTATATCCTTCTAAATTGGCTAAAACATTTAACTGAGGGATGGTGGCTAAATCTCTCATATTGAGTCCGTCTGATACTGCTTGCACATTCTGCTCTCTCCATTCTTTAGAAGTAATGCCGAATACGGCTACATTTAACATCTCGGCTTCGTTTGCATAAATATAAGCTTCCTGTTCTTTTGATAATAGCTTGTACTGAGGTATAACAATCTCCTTTATAGCGTCTGTATGTATACGGTAGTTGGCCTTTGACAGGAATCTTCTATAATCCCATTCAAGGCCTTTAAATTTACTTTCCTGTTCTTTAAGCCGTTGAAACTCTTTTATCAAATACAATTTGAATTCAGGACTTATCCAGGTACCGAATTCAAAAGCAATGTCTTTATGTGCATAGGTACCTCCATACCGGCCCGCTTTTGCAGTTAAGCCTATGGCATTGGTCTTTGCTACCCAATCTTTGACACTGATATTGAAGGAATTAAGACCAGCCACTTTTTTAATTCCCTCGAATTCGTGGGAATTAAAAATCGGATTATTTATACTTTCCCATATTCCCAAAAATTCAACGGTATTTCTATTTCTAAGCCAGCTTTCTACATAAAAATGCCCCTCTTTGGCCTTTATCATATCCGTCAAACTAATATAATCCTGTCCATCCTGGGACAAAATTGTTATCTCTGTGTCTTTAACTTTTATCTTACTCATGGGAAATAAAGTATTATTAGGTTAAACGAAATCCGACGGTTAAAATTAGGAAATTGAAATGAGTTTGCTCACATTATTTTTGGTATTCTAAAGACACAGACTTGTTTTTCAGTATGGACTTTTATTTCGAAAAATAATTCAACAAAGCTTTGTAATAAGCCTGGGCAACGGCATACACCCTTTCGTTGGTTTGAATGCCAAAGTAGTTTTTATCCTGTTTGCTTAGTACTGGGTATTCATTCACATTGTCCTGAAACAAACATTCGCCGTACACCAGCACTGAATTAATTCCCCGGCACAAAGCCAAGTTCCTGCAAAAAACACCGGCTGAAGCTGTACTCAGGCAATTGTCTTTTAAATAAAGGGCGTCCGCTTGTTTTGCGATTGGAATGTGAAGGCTTGTATTAAACTGCTGAACAGTAAGGGCCGATAATTTTTCAGACCCGGCTAAATCTTCGCTTAATAATAAACGAAGGAAGTTTATTTTTCCTTTCAGATTTTTAAAAACATCCGCCGTCATACCACCTCCTATAAAAGCCATGGTGTAATTGGCCGCTGATGGTTTAACCCAATCCGTGTTTTTTTCGTCTACATTGTAATGTATAATAATAGTAATATCAGGTTGAAAGGAATTTATTTTTTTTACCCGTTGAGCGAGTTCATAATCCCTGAAGAAGTCCCAAAAAAATTGTTGATCCTTGTCTTTCATTAAAGAAGAATACCTTGTAGCATTTAGATCGCCTGTGTTTTTTAAACTGTCCAATACAATTTTTTTTCGTTTTTGCAGCCAGTCTGCATAAGTCATCCCAAAAGTGCTTTCATTGTTGCCCCGGCTAAGGAACACTTCAGCCCCTTTTTCTTCCAATAGTTTTTTCAGAATGGAAGCGGTCTGATACGTCAATATTCCTTCGGCTATATCAATTGAATCGGCAGTTAAGCCCGGGTAATTTTTTTTACTGAAGTGTAAAAACTTTTGTTCAATGCGGGCCATGTCCATATTTCCGGCAATATGCCCGGGGTCAATTACAATTTTTTTTCCGGTAAATGGGGCTTGTTCTGTGTAGGAAGGAATGTTTTTTGAATTTTGTCCATATCGTTTTAATTCAGCTTCCTTCCATTTATTTTTTCCTTTGCGACACATCACAGCCTCAAGTGTGTCCATGCCTGCTGTTTTAACTAAGTTGATAAAAGTGGCTGTTTCTTCCCAGTATATTAGTAGTTCCGGCGAATCATTTTTTTTGGAAAGCGCATCTTTAAAAATTTTCACTCCGCTTTGATCTATCTTTACAAAGGGGCTTAGAGCTCCTTTAAAGTTGAGGTAATTGTCGAAGCGTTGCTGATAAATAGAAACCTGCGTTTGTTGCGCAAAAAAATGGCCTGCACAGAAAAAAAGAAATATAAGAATTAACTTTGTCTTCATAATTTTCAAAGTTATAGTACATTCAGCTATAAATTCAAATGACAATAAAACAGTTACAAACAAGTGGTATTGAAAAAGAGTTCCGGTTTAAAACTGCCAGGAGCGGGGGCAAGGGTGGACAGAATGTAAACAAAGTTGAAACAAAGGTGCTTTTGTTGTTTCATGTGGATGAAAGCACAATACTGAATAAAGAGCAAAAAGAAATTATAAAAATAAAACTGGCTGCGCGTATAAATGAAGAAGGTTATTTATTAGTAACAGAAGAAAGCGACCGTTCACAGTTAAAGAACAAGGAACTGGCCATTCAGAAATTCTATTCATTATTAGCGAGGAGTTTTGTAAAAGTGAAGCCCCGCAAGCCAACCAAAGTTCCTAAAGGGGTGAAGGAAAAAAGAATACGACAAAAGAAACAAAGGGGCGAAGTAAAAAAATTAAGGAGTAAAAAGTCCGAATAAGCACCTCGTCAATAGACCATTTCCGGGCCACGGTAATAAAATACTGCATTGTGTTAAAATAATACCTATCCCTGTTTACAAGTTGGTTCACCTATGGTTTGTTTAAACTACGGGGCTTCTAAGCACATTCCGTCCTTCAAAAACAATCGGAAGAAAATATAGTATTGCTGATGGGAAAAAAAGTTTGAGTGGAAAAAGTACAGGCTCTCTACATTTGGAGCCTTACCGGTTCAGGTATCAAACCATATATAAACCTATAATTTTAAAACCACTATTAAAAAATGAAACAAGCCTTACTACTGCTCAATGCACTGATCTTACTGGGATGTCCTGCTTATGCGCAAACGAACAAGACTGCGCCTGAAGCGAAGCCTGTAAAACAAAATAATTTTATCAGAGAAAGGGCGGATGCTGAAGCTTATTTTCCTGAGAAGAGTTTTAAACCAACAGTTGCGAACCCCAACAAGGTGCAGGCTCCGCCTTACCGAAAAATATCATCATCCCACAATGCTTTTACAGCATTGGTTTCGAGGTACAATTGTTTGACTTACAATAAAAACATCAACATGGTAATGTTTACGCACCGTAAAAGTAAGGATTGGGCCTTTACAACACCCAAAGGTGCAAATTCAGGTTCTATTCAGTCTACCTGGACTTCCAATAACGGTACCAACTGGGATTCCACCATCGTTTGGGTTGATTCTGTTCGTTTGGCCCGTTACCCCAGTGGTGCAATTTACAACCCGACCAGCAATACGAACCCGGCCAATGCTAAAACAGTGGTGATGGGTTCAGTTACAACGGGTACCTGGACAGACAATTATTTTTCCAGCGGCCCGCTTACTTCCGGAGCCATTACCACTTCGGGCATGCTGGGTGTACCCATTGGCACAGTGAATATAAATAATGGCAACAGCATTGGTGGTGCTATTTTTGAAACACGGATGGATGTGCAGGAAGCGAACGGAACAATATGGGGTGTTGGCGGTATATACAAAGACTACAACGGGGCTGATGCTGCTGCATGGGGCTTCAGGGGCGCAGCAATAATAAAAGCAAGTACAACAGATAATGGAGCTACTTTTGTCTGGAAGTCAGACTCAATAAAACCCAATGTGTTAATGAACCCCAAAGGTTATGGAGAAGTTTTCAGAACTCCTCAGCTGGCTTTTTCACAGGACGGGCAAACGGGTTACGTGATTTTTTACGGAATTGAAGCCGGTGCTACAGGTGCAAAAAAAACCTACCAGCCCATCGTGTATAAAACTACCAATGGCGGAACCACCTGGGCGCAGGTGAATGCCGCATACGACTGGACTACACATGCTTGTCTGATGAGTTCCATTAAACCAACCATTTACGGTACAAGCATTACAAAACCCTATTTCACAAATAGTTTTGGTGCCGATGCAGCTGTCGACAACCAGGGGCGCCTGCACTTAGTGTGTACTGTTGCCAGTGCTTACAGCGATGATGCGGATTCATTAGACTGGACAAGGGGCTACAATTACAGCAGCTACTATCCTTATGTATGGGATTTCGTAACCAGTGGGAATGGTACCTGGACAGAGTATTTTGTTGATTCGCTGATGACCAAAGACCTTGACGCCACACAGGCTGAAAATCAATGGATAGACGGTACAGGAAAAGAACCTTACGACAACCGCCTGCAGGTTTCGAAAACACCGGATGGTTCAAGGATATTTGTGGGCTGGCTGGATTCAGACCCCGCTTTTACAGGTAATATTTACAACATCGCTCCCGATATATTTGTAAGAGGAATCAACACCTCCACAATGGCTATGTCGGCCCGTAAAAACATGAACAACAATCAACAGGATGCCTACTGGATGTTTATGTCTACCACCACCGCCGAACCGGCTGCCGGTCAGTTCAGAATACCTTTCACCTATACCTTGTCGCGCGGGGCAACCTTTGATGCGCTGCAAACCGTAGATCATTATTATGTGGATGATGCAACAATGAGTGATTCGGAAATTAATATTCCTTATTCGGGTTGCGCTGTAAGCATTAACGAATCAAAAGGAAATATAGAATCGGTGAGTCAAAACTACCCCAATCCTTTCGACAGGACTACAACCATTAAAGTGGCTTTAAAAACTGCTGAAGATATTCATTTATCGGTGTACAATACAATGGGGCAACTGGTAAGTACCAAAACAGTTAAGGGTACATCTGGCATGAACGCTATTGATTTTGAGGCAAACAACTTAACGAATGGCATTTATTTTTATACAATAAAAGTTGGAAACAACAGCCTTACAAAGAAAATGTATATTCAGAAATAAGAATCAGAAATTCAGAAGCTGTCTGCAACACAAGCACAATTTCGTTTGTTTTCAGACAGCCTCTTTTGGTTGAGGAGGCAGATTAACAATTGTTACAAATTCCGGCTATAGCATTAAAGAGGTTAGACTTTACGCTATAGACCGGAATTTTTAGTATCGTTCGTTTGTTTACAAGTTCACTCGTTTATTCGTTCAACCAGAACGTATAAACGAATGAACTTGTGAACTATGCTGTTTTAGGTAAGTCCCCCAGGCTTTTCATCACCTTTTCCTTTAATTCTTCTTTAAACTGTTGAATTTTTTCAAGCAGGGATTTATCGTGTGTGGCTATGATTTGTGCAGCTAAAATACCTGCATTTTGTGCAGCATTCAAGGCAACAGTAGCAACGGGTACACCATTGGGCATTTGTACAATCGATAACAGCGAGTCCCAGCCATCAATGCTGTTGCTGCTTTTAACAGGAACCCCGATTACCGGCAGAGGGGTTAGTGAAGCCACCATGCCCGGTAAATGAGCGGCACCGCCTGCTCCGGCAATAATTACTTTCAGGCCTTTATTAACAGCGCCTTTGGCATATTCAAACATCCGTTCGGGGGTACGGTGTGCCGAAACAATACTTATTTCGTATGGAACTCCGAATTTTTTTAATACATCGGCAGCCTCTTTCATAATGTTGAGGTCGGATGCGCTGCCCATGATAATACCAACTTGTGCCTGCATAGTTTATATAAGTTAAAATTTATAAGTCAAAAGTTAAAAGCCAAGAGCCAAAAGAACCATCACGGTTACGACTACATCCTCTGCGGGACTCTGCGTTTTAATTAGCGCTTCTCTGCGAGAAATAAGTTAAAAGAACGAAACCGGTAAAATTTAGGAGCATCAAATATACTATTTAGCTTACCACTTTTAAGGTGTTCTTTACCTGAACAGCTTTTTTCTTTGCTGTGTTCATGTCTTCGTCAACAATGGTCACATGCCCCATTTTACGATAGGGTTTGGTGGTAAGTTTACCATATAAATGAACATTTACACCACTTATTTTTAATACGTCATTTAATCCTTCGTAACGGGCCGGGCCTTCGTGAGCTTTTTCGCCCAATAAATTTACCATTACGCTGGGTATCACAATAGAAGTATCACCCAGGGGTAAATTTAAAATGGCCCTGATGTGTTGTTCAAATTGAGATGTTTTGTTGCCTTCAATGGTTTGATGTCCGCTGTTGTGCGGACGGGGGGCCACTTCGTTCACCAATATTTTCCCATCGCGGGTTAAAAACAATTCCACCGCCAGAAGCCCCACAATACCTAATTTATCTGCTACTTCTTCCGCAATACGGTAAGCTTCTTTTTCCGTACTTTTTTTAATAGTAGCCGGCGAAAATAAAAATTCTACCAAATTGGCTTCCGGGTTAAATTCACATTCCACCACCGGAAAAGATTTCATTTCCCCTTTTGCATTGCGCGCTACAATTACGGATATTTCCTTTTCAAAATCCACCAGCATTTCCAATACGCTTGGGGCGTCAAAGGCATGGTCCAGCACCTCAGGTACACTTAATTTAGTCACACCTTTCCCATCGTAGCCGCCTTTGCGAAGCTTTTGAAAAAAGGGGAAATAATTGTTGTATTTGCTTATTTGTTCCTTTTCCTCCACCAGAAAAAAATCAGGGCTGGGTATGTTGTTGCGTTGGTAAAACATCTTTTGGGCTCCTTTGTCCTGAATTAGTTCAATAATATGGGGCTGGGGATACACTTTTTTTCCTTCTTTTTCGAGCTTTTTAAGGGCCTCTGTGTTTACGTGTTCAATCTCAATGGTAATTACATCGCAGTTTTGTCCGAATTTGTACACCGTATCAAAATCCGTTAGTTTCCCTTTTGTAAAATGATTGGCAATGTCCTTGCAGGGGGCATTTGCGTCGGGGTCGAGTATGCTGATGTGAAGGTTGTAATTGATAGCACTTTGAATGAACATACGGCCTAATTGACCACCACCTAAAATACCAATGCGTAAGCCCGAAGGTTGAAATGATTCCATGTGCAAATTTACCGAAATTTCCCGGCTGCCAAAGATGGACGATGCGATAATTTTCTTGGCAATTGACCAGTAAATACTTACATTTGTTCGCCCTGCTAAAAAGCTTGTATGGAGCTGATAAAGCTGAAAGATAAAACATTTAAACCTTATATAAAGGCCGGTAAAATTGAAGAGGCTGTTCGTGTGGTCGCCAATCACATAAATGTGGATATGGAAACAAAATTTCCATTATTTTTGGTGGTACTGAACGGCGCATTTATGTTTGCTGCTGATTTATTGAAAGAAGTAAATGTATTATCGGAAGTATGTTTTATAAAAGTGGCCTCATACGCCGGTACAAAAAGCACAGGCGCAGTAAGCGAGCTGATAGGCCTGACGGAAGAAGTAAAAGACAGGCAGGTCATAATAATTGAAGATATCGTAGACAGCGGTGTAACATTGGAAAAACTATACGGGCTGTTGCAGAAGAAGGGGGCGAAGGATATAAAGGTGGCTTCATTCCTGTTAAAACCCGGTTCGTACAAAAAAAATATTCCTGTTGATTATGTAGGAATAGAAATACCAAATGATTTTGTAGTGGGTTATGGCCTCGATTATGATGGATTGGGGCGGAACCTGAAAGAAGTATATGTTATTGCAGAATAGTTTTGCTGAATACCTGATACTTAATACTTGTTACTTGTTACTTTTGACTTAACAAAAAAAGCCATCAGCAATAAAAAATAAGCCATAAGGGGTTTTACATAAACGAAATCGTTTTTTGGCTTTTGGCTTATTACTTTTGGCTTCTAAATTTTTGACTGAACAAAAAAGCCATAAGCAATAAAAAATAAGCCATAAGGGGTTTTACATAAACGAAATCATTTTTTGGCTTTTAACTTTTGACTTTATACTTTTAACTTAAACTAAATACCATGCTGAACATTGTTTTATTTGGGCCTCCGGGCGCAGGAAAAGGAACCCAGGCACAAAAGTTAATCGAAAAATACGGATTAATTCATTTGTCAACTGGCGATTTGCTCCGCTCAGAAATAGCCCATGGTACCAACTTAGGCTTGCAGGCAAAAGCAATTATGGACAGGGGCGACCTTGTTAGCGATGCAATTGTGATTGGAATGATAGAGGCGAAATTAGATGCCAATCCACAAACCAAAGGTTTTATTTTTGATGGTTTCCCCCGTACTACAGCCCAGGCAGAAGCCCTGTCCGATTTATTGGAGAAAAAACACACGGCCATTACCATGATGCTTGCCCTGGAAGTAGGTAATGAGGAGTTGACCAACCGTTTATTGTTGCGTGGTAAGGAATCGGGACGTGCCGACGATCAGAACGAAGACATTATTAAAAATCGTATCAACGAATACAATACTAAAACAGCGCCCTTAAAACAATTTTATTCCCGTCAGGGGAAATTCCATTCGGTATACGGAATAGGAAGTATTGAACAAATATTTGAATTGTTGTGCGCCACCATCGAAAACAAAACCAAAGACCGTGAAAAGCCGGTAAATGATGGTACAGTAACAGTTGCCGATATTAGTTTTGAAGACGAACCTTTGGCAAAAAAACTGAATGTTGAAAAAGTAATTGCGAAAGAAGAACCCAAAAAGGAAAAAGTTGTTATTGCTAAACCTGTTCCGGTAATTAAAAAAACAAGTGCCAAAGCACCTGCTAAAAAACCGGTAAAAAAAGCAGCTCCGGCAAAAAAATCACCGACTAAAAAAAGCAAAGCAGCCCCTGCAAAACCAGCGAAGAAAGCTGTTGCTAAAAAAGTGGTGAAAAAACAAGCAGTTAAAAAAGTGGTGAAAAAGGTAGCGCCTAAAAAAGTCATAGCGAAGAAAATAGTAAAAAAGGCAAGCCCGAAAAAAGCGGTTAAAAAAGTGGTAGCGAAGAAAGCAGTGAAAAAGGCAGCTCCGAAAAAAGTTGTGAAAAAGGTGCCTGTTAAAAAAACTATAAAGAAAGTTGCCGTTAAAAAAACGGTGAAAAAAGTGATTAAGAAAGTTGCTCCTAAAAAAGCACTTAAAAAAGTAGCACCCAAAAAACAGGTAAAGAAGACAGTTAAGAAAGTTGTTGCCAAAAAAGCCATTAAAAAAGTGGCGAAGAAAAAAAAGAAATAAGTTAAACTGAATTTATAAAAAGTACAAAGTATAAGTGTACGCACTTAAGCTTTGTACTTTTTGTTTAATATACATAACATGGACTCGAATTTTGTTGATTACGTAAAAATATGTTGCCGCAGTGGAAAAGGAGGGGCCGGATCAATTCACCTGCACCGGGATAAAAATACCCGTATGGGTGGGCCTGATGGAGGTGATGGAGCACGCGGTGGCCATGTGATTATTCGTGGTAACAAACAAATGTGGACGCTCCTGCACCTGAAGTTCCGTAAACACGTTATTGCAGAAGCCGGCGGAAACGGTTCCAGTGGCAATTGTTCGGGCAAACAGGGACAGGATGAATACCTCGATGTTCCTTTGGGTACGGTTGCAAAGGATTTTGAAACCGGTGAGGTGCATTGTGAAATAACAGAAGAAGGACAGGAATACATTCTTGTTCCGGGTGGAAGAGGAGGAATGGGAAATCAGCATTTTAAAACCTCTACTCTGCAGACCCCGCGTTTTGCACAGCCCGGAGAACCCGGAAGGGATGAATGGAAAGTACTGGAATTAAAAGTACTGGCCGATGTGGGCCTCGTTGGGTTCCCCAATGCAGGCAAATCAACTTTATTATCTGTTGTATCAGCAGCCAAACCCGAAATAGCCAATTACCCTTTTACCACCCTGGTACCTAATCTGGGCATTGTTCAATACCGCGATTACAAGTCCTTTGTAATGGCTGATATTCCTGGGATTATTGAAGGGGCACACGAAGGGAAAGGATTGGGTTTAAGATTTTTAAGACACATTGAGCGCAACTCCACCCTGTTGTTTCTGGTGAGCGCTGATGCCGATGATATAGTGGATGAATACAAAGTGTTGCTGAATGAATTAAAACAATACAACCCTGAACTGCTTGATAAAAAAAGGGTGCTGGGCATTTCGAAAGCCGATTTGGTTGATGATGAACTGGAACTCGAATTGTCTAAAGAAATAAATAAACGCATCAAAGGAAAAAATAAAATACCTTATCTGTTCTTTTCTTCCCAAACAGGTAAAGGCGTAAAAGAGCTGAAGGATGTATTATGGAAACAGATGAATGATTAGCTGATTAGCTGATTGGAGATAGGTAAATAAAAACCTGATAGGTGTTGGTGATTAGCTGATTTGATAATGTAAATTCCTTAATACACTGTGACTTAATCTTGTCTTTTCGTTATATAAAGTATATGCTGAAAAAAACACTTTGTATTTTAGGGATGTTGTTGTCGTTTAAGTTTTCTGTTCACGCACAACAAACAAGTACTGCATCAAAAACCCCTGTAAAAAAGAACCTTCCTGTTTTTTGCGACTGTAAATCAGCACAGCAATTAACCATTACAAAAGCCTTTTTATATGGAGAAACAGTGGCTCCCAAAGGTTTTGGAGAAAAACAGGAAATACACTCCGGAAAAAGAAATTCAAACTTCTCTTTCGAAAAAGAACACAATACAGCTTGGTATAAATTGCTGATGGGGGCAAACGGCAAGCTCTCCTTCGACATTATGCCCGAAAAGCCGGACGATGATTATGATTTTATGTTATTCAGGGCCTACAGCGATTCCCTGTTTTGCGATAGTTTGCACAAGCACCATTTAATGCCTGTAAGGGCAAATATTTCCCGCGACGAAGAAGATATAAAAGGGCATACGGGACTGAGGTTAAGTGCCGGTAAGGAATGCATAAAACAAGGAGTAGGGGAGGCTTATTGCAAAAGCATGGAGGTGAAAAAAGGGGAAATTTATTATTTGGTATTAGACAATGTATACCCCGGAGGAGAAGGGCATAAAATAGATTTTTATTTCGAAAAAGAAATGGAGCTGTCCGGTACCATTACCAATGACGAAGGCCAACCCGTGAAAGCAGAAATAGTGCTTTCGGACAACAAAGGCGAAGAAATTTTAAAAACATTTTCAGACGAACAAACCGGGGCTTACAACATAAAAACAAACCTGGTTGAAAATAAAAACTACAGTTTGACCATGTCGGCAGACAGTTTGTTTTTGGGTCAGCAAACCATCAGTACTGCAACAAAAAAATCGGAGCTGCAAAAAATAAAAGTGGTATTGCCCAAACTTAAAAAAGGGAATAAATATAAAATCACCAGCATCAACTTTTTCGGTGATTCAGAAAAGTACATTGATGCTTCCATTCCGAGTATTGAAGCCCTGTACAAACTTATGAAGAAAAACCCGGGCTTAAGAATTCAGATCGAAGGCCATACCAATGGATGCGGGAATGGAAAGGCCTATTCTCAGAATTTATCCGAAAGAAGGGCCTACGCAATAAAAGATTATTTAACTGAACATGGGATAGAAAGTACAAGGATATTAACAATAGGATACGGCTGTTCTAAAATGTTGTATCCAATAACGGGAACATTGTCGGAACAGCAGGAAAACCGCCGTGTTGAAATAAATGTACTGGAATATTAGCTGAAGTCGAAAATTACAGGGACTTTTGTTGAAGCTTGTACAGCAAAAATCAACTGCCCCGATGTATTCAACTACAAAATCACATTTTACAAACCGGACACCCTTTGTGAAGCTAAGTGGAATACTCTTGGCCTTCATTGTTTTTTACGGCTGCACTCCTAAAAAATACGTTGATAAAAGCCACGACCAGGAATATAAAAAAGACAACAAGGCATTGGAAGTTGATTACCTGATTTACCACTACGATGATTTACAAAGCCGGATTTATTATGTGATTGACAATAAAAATGTGATCTATAAAAAAACAGATTCATCACAAGCCTTTACTGCTTCATTAAAATTAAGGTACAAGATCATTCCCGATCCCGATTCCAGGATCATACTTGATTCAGGTTCATTTACAATCACCGATAAACAGGTGTTATTGAAACAGGGAAGTATCGGGGGCTATGTTTCTTTTAATTGCAAAGCAGGATTAGCGGCCTATATAGAGCTTCAGTTAAAAGATGAAAACAGAAAAACGGAGAACCTGGTGCAGTTGCCCATTGATAAACAAAATACATTTAGTACACAAAATTTTTTACTACTACAGGCTGATAGCGCGGTGGCCGTCAATTCTCATTTCCGTTCCGGAACCAATTTGATCGTACAACACAACAGGCGAGCCGGTCAAAAAATAATTGTTGAATGGTACAGGTACAATTTAAAATTACCACCCCCTCCCTTTAGTGAGTTAAGTTATTCTGCACCGGAATACAGGCCCGATAGCATTTTTGAGGTTTACCCGGTAAAAAATGGCTATCCGGTTTCTTTAAAACAAACGGGTGTCTATACCTTTAAAGCAGAGCCTTCTTCTGCAGCAGGTTGCACAGTATTTGTGTCGGACAATGATTTTCCAAAAGTTGTTACACATGAGCAAATGATTGCCTGCACAAGGTACATCTTAAATAAGGAAGAATATAAGAAGTTAATGGAGGCCGCAGACAAACAAAAAGCCATTGAACAATATTGGTTGGAAACAGGGGGAAACAGCGACAGGGCAAGAGAACTCATTCGTAAATATTATGGAAGGGTGGAAGATGCCAATACCTTGTTTTCGACAGCAGAGGAAGGCTGGAAGACAGACAGGGGAATGATTTACATTGTTTTTGGCTCACCAAAAAAAGTCTATAAAACAACAGCTTCCGAAACCTGGATATACGGGAATGAAGGAACCCCGAACTCAGTATTGTTTAAATTTGACAAGGTGAGCAATAAGTTTACCGATAACGATTTTTTTCTCAACCGCTCGTTACAGTATAAAGACCCCTGGTACATGGCCGTTGGTGCCTGGAGAGAGGGGAATATTCTATCTGATAATTAACACATCTTACGCCAATTGCTAATTGTACCTGCATTTTCTTTCCTAAAACAGGGCAGGAAGAAGCCCGTTTTTTTTCATTATGGTCTATATTAGCGACAGTATCGTTCGGTATTTAATTTACTGAAATACTACGCATCAAACTCACTAAAATTACCACCACATGAAAAAGTACGTATTATTTTTCATTCTTCCTTTTTGTATAATTCAGTTATCAGCACAGGTTGTCTGGCAGCAAATGGCTAATTTTGGAGGAACAGCCCGCAACCATTCTATAGGTTTTAGTCATGGAACCAAAGGTTATGTTGTAACCGGCCTGCATGGACAAACGGATTATAAAGATTTTTGGGAATACAACAGCCTTACCAACACCTGGACACAGCTACCCGATTACCCCGGACAATCAAGCTCGTACGGGGTGGGCTTTGTAATCAACGACAAGGCTTATATTGGACTGGGCGATCACAGGAGCAATGGTGTAAAAACGTATTTAAAAACCTGGTGGGAGTATAATTTTCTCAATTCAACCTGGACACAGAAAAGCAATTTCCCCGGTCCGGGCCGCGATCACCCTACCAGCTATGGTATAAATGGGAAAATTTATATGGGTTTTGGGGATGACAATTCAGGAAACTACAGGGATTGGTGGGAATACAACCCGGCTACGGATACCTGGACACAAAAAACAAGTTACCCGGGTATGGCCATGCACCACCCCGTATCTGCTGCCTACAACAATAAAATTTACATTGGCGGAGGCCATGTTTCGAGCAGTTCAGTTAATTATTCGAGCCAGGCCTGGTATGCATACAATACCCTGAACGACACCTGGACACAATTGGCCGATATGCCCGGCCAGGTAGGAAAAGTAGCGGGCGCAGCTTTTGTTTTGGGGAACCAGTTGTTTACAGGTATTGGTATTGAAGAGCCGGTGGAAAATTTTTACAACGATTTTTATCAGTACAACATTGCCACCAATACCTGGACCACCATCGCGAGTTACCCGGGAACAGGCACCTTTGCCCCGGTTTCGTTTGCTATTGGAAACGATGGGTATGTTGTTACCGGAATGAATGAAAGTGGTGCCGATACAAAAAACTGTTACCGGCTGCATTATACCAATACCGCAGGAATTGAAGGAAACAACAACAGCGCACAATTGAACGCTTATCCCAATCCGGTTCAAAATACACTGATGATTGAAAATGAAAAAACAGGTGTTGCTGTTGAATTGTACTCTTCAACCGGAAGCCTGGTCAACTCTTACATGAAAAACGAAAACATTCTTAAAGTGGATATGAGTAATTTAGCCGCAGGGATGTATTTTGTGAAGATTGAAGGGCTTGTGAGCAAGGTGGTGAAGGAGTAGTGCCTGGTAGTAAGTAGTAAGTCGCAGGTAAGGTAACACTACTTGCTACCTGCTACCAACTACCAAATCTACAGGTCCTTTTTCATATCCAGTAAAAACTCTTTTAATTTTTTTAACGATTCCACCAATTCAGCATTTTTAGAAACATCTTCGTATTTGGATGTTTTTAATTTTTCTTTGGCTCCCTGTAGCGTAAAGCCTTTTTCTTTTACAAGGTGAAAAATGGTGCGAAAATTTTCAATGTCTTTTTTTGTGAAAAGCCGGTTCCCTTTTTTGTTTTTACGAGGTTTAATTACATCAAATTCCTTTTCCCAAAAACGGATCAAAGAAGCATTCACATTAAACATTTCTGCTACTTCACCTATGGCGTAATACAGCTTTTCATCCTTTTCTTTTTCGTCCATCGGCCTGTTATTAAAAGTTTAAAATTCAAAATTTAAAGAATGATCCCCTTTCCGATTAAATTTTTTGCTTCGATAGTTATAAGATTTAAACTATTTAAGTGTTTGTTTACAATATACCTTCATCGGCAAAACTGAAAAAATTATTTTCAGCAACAATCAAATGATCAACTAAATTAATGTCCAGTAGTTTTGCAGCCGCTTTTAATTTTTCGGTTAAAACAATGTCTTCGTTGCTGGGCGTTAAATTTCCAGAAGGATGGTTGTGCGCAACAATAATACTGCTGGCTAAGTTCTCTAAAGAAGATTTAAAAATTACTTTGCTGTCGGCCACAGTCCCCGAAACACCGCCTCTGCTTATCAATTCTGTTTTAATAATAGTGTTGGAACGGTTGAGCATTAGCAACCAGAATTCTTCGTGGGGCAAATCGTTTAACAAGGGTAATAAAACAGTAAAAGCATCTTTACTCGAATTAATTTTACTGCGATGAATGATGTCCGACCTTTTACGCCTTCTTCCAAGTTCAAGCGCGGCGTTTACTGTCACAGCCTTAGTGGGCCCCACCCCTTTGTATTTTTTTAATTCATTTACGTTTAGTTTGGCCAGGGTGTTGAGGTTGTTGTCGTTTTGGCTTAATATACGCTGGGCCAATTGAACAGCACTTTCACTTTTTGAACCTGTACGGAGCAGTATAGCCAGCAATTCCACATCCGACAAGGTTTTGATCCCTTTGTTCATTAATTTCTCGCGGGGACGGTCGTCCTCGGCCCATTCTTTAATGGGGATGTGGTAAGCAGGTGGCGTTTTCGTTTCAACCATAAGTTCAGGCATTACGAATATACGGAACCGGAAAAATTATACCATGAAAAATTAAGCGGATTTATGAACCATAATCAACAGCTTTACTACCTTTGTGTTGTGACTAAACTATTCAGAAACAAAAAAACGTTCGAAATACTTGAAATTAAAGATTACAGGAATTTCATCCTCGCAAGGTTCTTTCTAACACTGGCTATCCAAATGCAGATGACGGCTATCAGCCTTCAGGTGTATTACGAACACACCAAAAGTTTTTTGGTGTTGGGTTTAATCAGCTTGTGTGAAGTGATACCCTATATCATAACTTCTTTTTACTCAGGCCATGCGGCCGATACTCTGGACAGAAGAAAAATAATCCTGACAGGAATTTTTTCATTGTTGATCGGCTCCGTTTTTTTATATGCCTTTTGCCTCGATAGTTTTTCTTTTTTAAAACAATTTGCTTATTACCCTTTATTGGCTGTGGTGGTGATGTTTGGCTTTGTCCGTGCGTTTTTGGGGGCGGCCATGCCTTCGTTTATGTCGCAGTTAATACCGCGCGTGCAGTATACGAACTCAGCTGTATGGAACAGCCTGGTGTGGCATACCGGTTCAATATTAGGCCCTGTGCTGGCTGCTTTTATATATGGCTATAACAATGCTTTGGACGCGAAAACAACCTATATGGTAAATTGTATTTTGTTGTGCATAGCATTCGTGGCCATTTTCCGTATTTCTTCCAAACCCTTAGCTGAAAAAACAAAAGAAGAATCAATATGGAATAGCCTGAAAATAGGGGTTCGGTTTGTATTCACCAATAAAATGCTGTTAAGTGCCCTGTCGCTCGATTTGTTTGCCGTGTTGTTTGGAGGTGCGGTGTCTATGCTGGTGGCCTTTAATGATCAGGTACTTCATGCCAATCCCGCAGCATTTGGCTGGTTGCGCACAGCACCCGCAATAGGGGCTGTTTTTATGGCTTTAATCATGGTGGCCAAACCACCTTCCAAAAGAGCAGGTGTGGCTTTGTTGTGGGCAGTTATCGCATTCGGACTATTCACAATTTTGTTTGCATTTTCAACTACTTTCTGGATGGCTTTCCTGATGTTGTTTTTAACCGGTGCTTTTGATAATATAAGTGTGGTGGTGCGCCATTCCATCTTACAACTCATGACCCCCGAAAACATGAGGGGCAGGGTTTCTGCGGTAAATGGAATTTTTATAGGCTCCTCCAACGAAATAGGCGGCTTCGAATCGGGCCTGGCCGCGTCCTTAATGGGCCTTGTCCGCTCCATCGCTTTTGGAGGATGTATGACTGTACTGGTAGTATTGGGTGTGAATAAACTCAACCCGAAACTAAAAAAATTAGACCTTACGGAGTATTAGTTTATTCGTTTAATCGTTCAACTGTTCTTTCGTTTATTCGTTCATGCTGACCGTATTCATAACGAAAGAACGAATAAACAAGTAAACAAATAAACTTCTAAAAGGTATCGTATGAAAAAAAGAATGTATGAAGAGGTAAAAGAATTGCTTGATGAAAAAGTTCATTTATACAATTCGGCTTCATTTATCCCCACCGATCCTATAAGTATTCCGCATTTATTTTCAAAAAAACAGGACATAGAAATTGCCGGTTTTTTTGCAGCTACCATTGCCTGGGGGCAACGCAAAACTATTATGGACAATGCTCGTAAACTTATGTTGTGGATGGACGATGACCCTCATAATTTTATTGTGAATGCAGGTGCAAAGGATTATAAACCTTTTCAAAAATTCGTACACCGTACCTTTAACGGAGAAGATTGTATTTATTTTATGAAAGCCTTAAAACATATTTATACTGCGTATGGGTCGCTGGAAACAGTATTTGTTATTGGTTTGCAGCCCGGAGACAAAAATATTAAAAATGCAATAGCCGGTTTTCGCAATTCATTTTTTGAAATAGACCACCCTTCCCGTACTAAAAAACATGTTTCGAACCCTGCAGAAAAATCGAGTGCCAAACGCCTGTGTATGTACTTAAGGTGGATGGTGCGCAAAGATAAATGCGGAGTGGATTTTGGTATCTGGAATGCGATCAAACCTTCGCAATTGTGTTTGCCCTTAGATGTTCATACCGGCAATGTAGGCAGAAAATTAGGCCTGATTCAACGCAAACAAAACGACTGGCAAACAGTAGAAGAAATAACAACTATACTCAGTAGCTTCGATAAAAAGGACCCCGTTAAATACGATTTTGCTTTGTTTGGTTTGGGAGCGTTTGATAGATTTTAGTATTGAGATGTGAGTATTGAGATCTAAGACAGAAGACTTTGGATTTTCTAACATCTCACATCTCAATACTCACATCTAATATCTCACATCTCACATCTCAATACTAATCAACGATCATCTTTTTAAACAGCGAGTTTTTCCCCTGAACGACTTTTAAGAAATAAACACCTTTTGCATTCTGGCTGATGTCAATTTCTTTTTTATAAGCCCCGGTAAACCCTTTTAAAAGTTCCTGGTATACTTTTTTTCCTTCTGCATTGTAGATGGCTACATCTGTATCGCCTTTCCCTTCTAAATCAAAACTTAGTGTAAACCTCCCGTTGTTGGGGTTGGGGAAGAAGTTGATCCGTTCAACGTTCAATTTATTGTCGGTAACACCACCTTCTTTCTGGAACATTTTTTTATCTTCTGTGCTCAGGTTTTGAACTTCATATTTTTTAATGATTACTTTTACCTGTGTTGATGAGTTTCCTTTATCGGAAGCACCTTTGGAAGGCGAAGTGTTTTTATCGTCAATAATAATCATCCTTTTACCTCCTTTGGATGAAGGATTAGTATCCATTTCCTTTATTATTTTTTGAATTTCAGGGTCGTTGATATCGCCTATGTGCTTTTCTACAATAGAATCGATATTGGTTCCATTGTGAGTAATGTCGCAGGTTTTAACAATTACTTTTTTACCATCACCTGTTTGCAATAAACTATCCAGGTTTTCGTCAATAAGTATATCAATGCCATCATCTCCGTTCCATTGGCCATTGCTTATAATGGTATCAATAACCGTTTCATTGCCATTAATGTTTTTTATAATTTTAACATGAACAGGGTTTCCGGAACCGGCTGCGTTTTGTGAAAGTAAAGCAAGCGGTGAAAGTAGTGTGAATGCACATGCAATTGCCATTTTTGTTAGGATTGTTGTTTTCATTTGTTTATGGGTTTAAATTTTAACTCTTACAAAAGTAGAACGGATAAGAGGGCAATAGGGTTAAAGCGCGGTTAAACTCTGTTAAAGAAAAGTTAAAGTTGAGAAAGCCGGTTAAAGTCTTGTTAAATTTGTTAAATGTCGAATAAATCCTATAAAGCCATAGTGATCTTAATTAGCGTGGCCTTGCTGTGTGTAATAGCTCTGCAGGGCTTATGGCTGAATAATTTACTGAAAATAAAAACGGAGGAATTAAACAGTAAAACAAAAGAGGCCCTGGCGGAGACGGTTAACCGGATTCAGAAAAATGAAGACCTGGCCGGGGTCAGGGAGCACATTGAGGAACTCATTCCTGATTCGGTGCTTTCAAAAAATATTCAATTGTTTATTTCTGATAAAGGAAATCATGCACACACCTATACATCAATTGATAATATTGATTCTTCCTTCATGTATGAAGATTCCATTTTAGTAAAAGAAATGAAGCAAAATAATGTATCTACAAAAACAGAAACAGTAGTGAGGGTATTACCAAGTGGAAAGAAGACAATAGTTGTTACTTCGGAAACAGAAAACAAACTTGGAAAGAAAATAAAAAACATCACCAGTATTGTAAAAAAAATGGCCGTTGAAAGTGCAGGAAAACATCGGCTGCTTTTGAGCAGGTTTAATTTTGATTCTATAAATGGTTTGTTAAAAAATGAATTGGCAAAAAAGGGGATTGAGCAAGGTTTTGAATATGCAGTACAAAGCGCACCCCCACGTGACTCAGTTCTGAAAAAATCCCCTAATTTTACATTCTCTGGTGCAAACAAACAATATGGGGAGAAAATGTTCCCCGACGATATCATCCCCGAAAACAATACACTCTTGTTGTACTATCCCAATGAAAATTATTATGCCTTTTCCCAAATGAAAGGCATATTGGGCATGTCTGTTTTATTTACACTGATTATTATTACGGCTTTTTTTCTTACCGTAAAAACTATATTAAAGCAAAAAAGAGTGACCGAAATAAAAAACGATTTCATCAACAATATGACGCATGAATTTAAAACCCCCCTTGCAACTATTTCCATTGCTGTGGATGCCGTTAACAATCCGAAAGTCAGGTACGACGATGAGAAATTTAATTACTACAGTGCGATTATTAAAGAAGAGAACAATAAAATGAACAGCCATGTGGAGAAGGTTCTGCAAATGGCCTTAATCGATAAAGGAAACATACACTTGTCGCTTTCAAATATTGACATTCATGCGCTTATTGAACAGGCCATTGACAACCACAAGCTTTTAATAAAAAATAAAAACGCAGAAATACTTGTGGGTTTTGATGCAAAACATTCAATTATCCGGGTTGATGAGTTTCACTTGTTGAATGTGCTGAACAACCTTATCGACAATGCCCTGAAATATTCGAACGAACAGGCACGGATAAACATACAAACCGCTAATGAAGGAAACCTGCTGGTGATTGTAGTAAAAGACAATGGAATAGGTATGGGTAAAGAAATTTTAAAAAATGTGTTTGAGAAATTTTACAGGGCACAAACCGGCAATGTGCATGATGTAAAGGGTTTTGGGCTGGGCTTAAGTTATGTAAAAAATATTGTGGAGGCACACGCAGGAGAAATTGCAGTTCAAAGCCAGACCGGCACAGGTTCGGTGTTTACAATTCAACTTCCTTTAAATGAAAAATAGAATTTTATTGGTAGAGGACGAGAAAAACTTTGGAGCGGTTTTAAAGGATTACCTTTCTTTAAACGACTTCAGCGTCACACTGTGCGAGGACGGTGTTGCAGGCTTACAGGCCTTTATGAATGGGGAATTTGATTTGTGTATTGTAGATGTAATGATGCCTAAAAAAGATGGTTTTTCATTGGTGAACGAAATAAAGGAACTAAATAAAACGATCCCTGTTGTTTTTTTAACCGCCAGGGCTATGCGGGATGATGTGCTGAAAGGTTATAAAACAGGAGCCGATGATTATATTATTAAACCTTTTGATACAGAAGTGTTATTGTATAAAATAAAAGTTATTCTCAACAGAGGGAACCCTTCGGTTCCAATTGTAAATACATTGCATACAATCGGAAATATGCGTTTTGATTCAAAGCTGAGAACCCTTGTTTATCCGGATGCCAGGGAAGTGAAACTATCGCCCAAAGAATCGGAATTGCTTCATTTGCTGTGCCAGTATAAAAACGACGTCCTTCCAAGAGACAAAGCTTTAAAACAAATCTGGAAGGACGATACCTATTTTACGGGCAGGAGCATGGACGTATATATTGTTAAGTTGCGCA
>JAHEYF010000139.1 GCA_023251755.1 Bacteroidota bacterium | reverse complement strand
AACTAATTTTAAATTAAATAACAAAGATGTTAGCTACAACGATTTCTTTGAAATTAAGGAATAACGGAGCATTAAGGATGCATGTAGTCAAAATGTCGGTAAATTACCGACATTTTTTATTTGCTACGAGTTTGGCGCTTCGGTTTAAAAATATATTTTTGTTTAATAAATAAAATTCTAAAAACTATGTTTGATAACAATGAATTTCGGAAATATGCTACCAAACACCGGGGCATTAACAGTTTAACGTACGACAGGTATGTATCTTCTCTTACTCCATATATTATTGAAGAGCGCCAGCTGAATGTTGCGCAAATGGATGTGTTCTCGCGTTTGATGATGGACCGTATTATTTTTCTGGGGACAGGTATTAACGACCAGGTGGCCAACATCGTGCAGGCACAGTTGTTATTCTTAGAGTCGGTAGATGCTAAGAAAGACATACAGATTTACCTGAACTCTCCGGGCGGATCGGTGTATGCCGGTCTGGGTATTTACGACACCATGCAGATCATCAGTCCTGATGTAGCTACCATTTGTACCGGTATGGCCGCTTCAATGGGTGCTGTTTTAATGTGTGCCGGACAAAAAGGCAAACGTACTGCTTTAAAACATGCCCGTGTGATGATTCACCAACCATTGGGTGGTGCCGAAGGACAAGCATCAGACATTGAAATTACAGCCCGTGAAATACAGAAACTGAAAAAAGAACTGTATGAAATTATTGCGAACCACAGCGGACAGCCTTATGAGAAAGTATGGGCCGATAGCGACCGCGACTACTGGATGATAGCAGAAGAAGCAAAAGCTTATGGAATGCTGGATGAAGTGTTATTGAAAACTAAATAGGTTTAATAAGTTAAAAGTTTTCAAGTTAAAATTTAAAAGGCCTCAACATTAGTTGGGGCTTTTTAATTTAAAAATATACGTTGTGTGGTTTTCGTTGTTCTCTGGATTTAAAAAGTGCATCAGCTTGTCTATGGCGCTGGGCTCAACAGTTGTTTCATAATGCATTTGCGGAAAATAATATTTCATAAAGCCCACCCGCCTGGCTATATTTTCTGCCTGGTAAAACACTACGTAATTGGGTTGTTCTGATTTGGGTAAATGAATGTATTTTAGCCAGACTTCCCGTGCTGAAATATTCTTAGTAACACTATAAGGTGAAATCCACTTCTGTAGATAAAACAAGGGGGGCATCTGAAAATCATCGCGGTTACCGTCCTCCACTATCAGGTTGACCACGTCTTTTTGAGCGGCAATATAACACATAGACTCTACCCGGTTGCGCTTTGAATAAGAAACAGAAATAAACAACAAGGCAATGCTGTTCATGATCCAGAAAAACACCCAAAATCCAGAATACAAACCCGGTCTTTTTTTCCAGAATGCCGACTTGTTGTAAAAATCCATCCAGCCGATAAAACCAAGGATAACAAGGAAAGGCAGGAAAGGTAAAATAAAACGTTCCTGTTTATTGGGGAAATAAGAATGAAACACCAAAAATACAAAAGCGGGTAAAAACAACAGGAGCTGCTTCCGCCACAAACGGAAATAACCAAAAAATAAAAATAAACTAATCGGTGGAATCAATACACCTGAAAGAAACATAAGATACAAGTGCCAGGGGCCTACCGGGTAATTGGCTGCATTGTTGATGTTGTAGCTAACATATTCCTGAAATTCGGCGAAGGGCCTGTGCCAGATCACATAATCGATACCGCCCTGCATGGCGCAGGCCACCAATGCGAAACAGAGCCCTGTAACAAGAGCGCCTTTCAACTGCTTCATAAATACTAAAGCCAGCCCGAAACCCGCAGTAAACAAAACGGTTTGAAAACGGATGGAAAAAGCACAGCCCAATAACAATCCTGCATACACAAAAGATTTTATTCCTTTTTCCTGGTCATGTTTTACCAGCATCCAGGTAGCGGCCAGCAGGGGTGGTATACATACCACCTCTACTAAATTGCGCACACTTAAAAAGGGCAACATCCAAAACAGGGAAAGAACAATACCGGTAAGCTTCGCAACTTTTTCCCCTCCTTTTTTTTCGGCTATTTTATAGGCGTAATAAATCACTAATAATGAAAACAGTCCGTGTATCAGGCGAATCAGGTACATTTTAGCCTGAGGATCATCTAAGCCTGTTGCTTTAAAAAAATACAGGATATAATAAATAATGCCCACGTAAAAAAGGCTGTGGCCCTGTGGTTGCCTGTTGGGGTCGCTTAAACTCGGCAGCCAGTAATTATAATCCTCACCGTCTACCCAGGATTGAGCCGCTTCGATGACCAGAAAATGATCGTCGAACATACCGAAACCCTTAGAAAAGATAACGGCCAGCATCCTGAAAAATAATCCCGCAAATAAAATCAATTGCAGGGGCTTGTCCTGCCAAAGCCGTTTAATCAATTGCATAGCCTGCAAAATTAAGGAAAATGCAGATACCCGCCCTTCTTTTTATTTCCTTAAACCCCCGAAACCTTCAAGGTCTTTAATAGCTTGAAGGTTTGCCTTCTTTTTCGTACTTTTGCTGCTCTATTCAAATCAGAAATGGCAAAAGAAAATTATATTAAATGTTCGTTTTGCGGGCGGGACAAGCGTGAAGCAAAAATGTTGATTGCAGGGCAAAACGGACACATCTGCGAATTGTGTGTGGCCGAAGCCTATAAAATTGTAAGCGCTGATATTGAAATCAGTAAAAAAGAAAGTGCGAAACAAACCTTAACACTGCTTAAACCTGCGGCTATAAAAAAGTACCTCGACGACTATATTATCGGGCAGGACGATGCCAAGAAGGTATTGAGTGTTGCTGTATACAACCACTTTAAAAGAATAACATCAACTGTTAAAACAGAAGATGAAATTGAAATTGAAAAATCGAATGTGATTTTAGTGGGCGAAACCGGTACGGGTAAAACACTGATGGCACGTACCATTGCGAAATTATTAAACGTTCCATTTTGTATAGCCGATGCAACGGTACTTACCGAAGCAGGTTATGTGGGTGAGGATGTGGAAAGCGTGCTTACCCGTTTGTTACAGGCCGCGAACTACGATGTAGAGTCTACCGAACGGGGAATTGTATTTATTGACGAAATAGATAAAATTGCACGTAAAAGCGACAACCCCTCTATTACCCGCGATGTTTCAGGAGAAGGGGTGCAACAGGCTTTACTGAAATTATTGGAAGGCTCCGTTGTAAACGTTCCACCGCAAGGCGGAAGGAAACACCCGGACGCAAAAATGATTCAGGTGAACACAAAAAATGTTTTATTTATCTGTGGGGGTGCTTTTGACGGCATAGAGAAAAAAATAGCTTCCCGCTTAAATACGCAAGCCATTGGTTTTAGCAATTCCATTAGCACTGCAGAAATTGACAAAGCCAATCTGTTGCAATATGTTTCACCCCAGGATTTAAAAAGTTTTGGATTGATTCCTGAATTAATTGGCCGCTTACCGGTGTTAACTTACTTACAACCATTGGACGCTGCCACACTGCGTTCTATTTTAACCGAACCCAAAAACGCTTTAATTAAACAGTACCAGCGTTTGTTTGAAATGGAAGGTGTTAAATTAGAAGTAACGGATGATGTGCTGGGCCTGATTGTGGAAAAAGCAATTGAATTTAAACTGGGTGCCCGCGGCCTGCGTTCCATCTGCGAAGTAATTATGCTGGACGCCATGTACGATATTCCTTCGGAAGAAAACCCGAAAAAGAAATTTACGATCGACCTGGCTTATGGCAAAGAAAAATTGGAGAAATCGAAATTAGCGAAGTTGATGGCAGCATAGGAAGCACGATTGACGATTACGAATAATCTACTAATTCGAATTTGTAAGAATATACTAATGTTGGAGTGATGAAGGAGTATTGACAAGTTACAATTGACGAAGGATGATGAACAAACGATATACAGCAACAGTGCACAAAGACTTGATACAAGGTACAATATACAAGGTACAATAAACACAGGAAGTATAACTATGGATTTCAGTAAATACAATTTCACCGTTACAGACAGGTTTACCCGTTATGTAAAAATTGACACGCAATCTGATCCTGCTTCACCTACAGTACCTTCTACAGAGAAACAAAAAAACCTGGCTAAAGTTCTGGTAGAGGAATTACTTGAAATTGGTATAAGCGATGCTAAAACCGATCAATACGGATATGTATATGCAACGATCCCTTCCAATACTACTAAACAAGTTCCGGTTATCTGCTTCTGTTCTCACATGGACACTTCTCCTGACTGTAGCGGAACCAACGTAAATCCGCTTATCCATAAAAATTACCAGGGCGGTGATATTGTATTGCCCAATGATCCCTCGCAGGTCATTCGTTTTAACGAACACCCTGCATTAGCTGAACAAACCGGGAACGATATTGTTACCGCCGACGGCACTACTTTGCTTGGCGCCGATAACAAAGCAGGCCTTGCCGAAATCATGGACGCTGTTCATTACTTAGTTCAGCATCCTGAAATAAAACATGGTAAAATAAGAATACTGTTTACACCTGATGAAGAAATTGGAAGAGGGGTAGACAAAGTGGATATGAAAAAACTGGGGGCCGACTTTGGATACACCATGGATGGAGAAAGCCTTGGACACATTGAAAACGAAACTTTTTCGGCCGACGGTGTAAACATCACCATACAGGGCTTCTCAACGCATCCGGGTTTCGCGAAAGACAAAATGCAACACGCCATTAAAATTGCTGCTGAAATTGTAAACCGTTTGCCAAAAGATAAAAGCCCTGAAACAACAGCAGGCAAACAGCCCTTCATTCATCCCGTAGCCATGAATGGTGGACTGGAACAAGTGGTGATTAAATTTATTGTCCGGGCTTTTGATACGGCTACTTTGCACGCATTGGAGGATGAGTTGAAACAGCTAACGGAACAAGTCATCTCGGCCTACACAAAATGCACGTATACATTTGAAGTAAAGGAGCAATACCGCAATATGAAAGACATACTGGATACATGTCCGCACGTGGTAGACTATGCGATGGAAGCCATTAAAAGAACAGGAGTAAAACCTGTGTTGTCGAGTATACGCGGGGGGACAGATGGCTCAAGGTTTTCGTTTATGGGGCTTCCCTGTCCGAATATATACGCAGGGGAACATGCCTTTCACAGCAAGCAGGAATGGGTCTCGGTTTACGATATGCAAAAAGCGGTTGAAACCATTGTTCATCTTTGCGCTATATGGGAAGAAAAAACCTCTTAACTCAACCATGAACAAAATTACCCAGCTTTGTTTATTTGTTCTTGTGCTTTGCACCTCCTTCACACTGAAGGCTCAGGAGCTGAATGACACTATTTCCCCGCCACAACAAAAGCCCCTACCGGCTTATGATACAAATTATTACAGAAAATACCCCGATCGTTTAATTGTAGCCTGGTACCAGTCTGTTAACCATTACGACATTGCCATGAACCAACTAATGACTCGTGCCGATAGCGGCAGGGCGAAAATAGATTATATAGCCGATGCCAACGAGGTAACAGGGCTTGAATTTAATTATGATATCCTGGCTGTTTCATTCGGGTTCAAATCAACCCCGCCCATAGGTTCCACTCAAAAAGGAAAAACAACTTACCGGACTTTTGATTTATCATTGGGCGATAACAGGTGGCTGCTCGAAACCTCCTACCGCAATTACAGAGGTTTCTACGATAAAAACACAGGCGTGTACGACACTTCCTACAAAAGAACGGGTGTTTATTTTCAAAACCCGGGCATGTACAATGTTTGTTACAAAGCAAAATTTTTGTACTTCTTTAACCACGAACATTTCTCTTATCAATCGGGTTACTCCTGTAATTACAGGCAACGCAAGTCTTCTTTTTCATGGGTTTTTGTAAGCAACCTGTTTCACAATAAAATGGGCACAGACAGCAGCTTTGCCCCTGGCCTTTTACAAAAATATTTTGGCTCTTACCACGATCTTAACGGGCTTAATGTAACAGGCATATCGGGAGGCTTAGGTGGTTCCCTGAATTTTGTTTTGTTTCATTCTCTCTTTCTTAACCTTACCCTGCTTGGAGGCCTTGAACCACAATGGAGAAATTACCACCACTTTGACGGGGATTTTGCAAAAAGAGCCTACGTTACAGTATCCGGTGATTTCAGGGCCTCCTTAGGCTTTAACGGGAAAAACTTTTTTATGTTATTGAGTTCCTTAAATGATGTATCTTATATTAACAGCGGACAATTGGAAGTTAAAAACAAATATGTTTCCGGCTCTTTTACTTTAGGCTACAGGTTTAAAACTAAAACACCCGGCTTTTACAAAAGGTTTCAGAATACAAGACTTTATAAATTTTTAGGGTAGTAAAACAGGATTAGCTGATGTGATGATTAGCTAATTAGCTGATGGGAGAGACAGGTCAATGAAAAGCTTATAGGTGTTGATGATTAGCTGATGGGAGAACCTGATTTGATAATGAGTTATTTTGAAGATTTGAGGATTGGAGAGGCAGGTAAATTAAAACCAAATAAGTGTAGATGATGAGCTGATGATGCTCTGTCTAAAATCTCAATACTCAAATCTCATATCTAAAAAAATGGAAAACGAAATAGAAAACAAAGTCGCTAACAGTGGTTTAATCACCATTGACCTGGAAGAATTTTACCAGGCCGGTGAACGCATTGTTTTTGATATAAAGAACTGCTTGTTTCAGGGTTTAATTTTGCGTGAAAAAGATTTCAGGGAATTTGTTAAACATGAAGACTGGTCTAAATACAAAGATAAATACGTGGCCCTTGTTTGTTCTGCTGATGCCATTGTCCCTACCTGGGCCTATATGCTGATCAGTCTTAACCTTGAACCTTATGCAAAAAAAATTGTTTTTGGAGACCTTGAAGCACTTGAAACAGTTTTATACACTGAAAAATTTTCTTCATTTAATGTTCAACTATACAAAGATGCGCGGGTTGTAATAAAAGGCTGCGGTAAATTGCCTGTTCCTAAAAATGCCTACATTGCTTTAACAACTTTACTTCGTCCGGTGGTAAAAAGCATCATGTACGGCGAACCCTGCAGCACTGTTCCTCTTTACAAAGCCCCTAAAGTTTAATTATTTGTTTATATGAGCTAATTGCTCAGGATAAAAGTCCTATACCCCCGTATTTATTTTTGCAAAAAGATTCAGGCTCTGGTACTGCTCCCTGAAAAATTGTACATCCCTTAAAAAACCCTCGTAAGCAAAGCCATTCTTTACCAGTACTTTTTCTGAGCCATAATTACCTACACTCACATAAGCTTCTACCCGGTGAATTTGCAAAGTTGTAAATCCAAAATAAACCACCG
The DNA here is from genome assembly GCA_023251755.1 of Bacteroidota bacterium. Lineage (GTDB taxonomy): Bacteria > Bacteroidota > Bacteroidia > B-17B0 > Aurantibacillaceae > JAHEYF01. The sequence goes on along the minus strand of JAHEYF010000139.1, from coordinate 3,843 downwards.
AAGCAAGTGCTTCGCTTATCAGGCCTTTGTTCCAATAATATTCGTGCAGGGCATAACCTATAACGGCATTTCCTCCGAGTTGAAACGAATTAAAACCAATATCACCAATGTAGGCCCCTGTTTCTTTTAAGAGTATTCCCCATCGGATTCCACTACAATTAATATAACGGTTTTCAAAATGCTGAATCAATGTTTCTGCTTCTGCGTAGGTAGTAAATGGAAAACAATCGTAATACTTCACAACATTTTCATTGCTCATGATTTCATAAACAGCCGGCACAAAAGATACATCTATATGGCACAAGACCAACCGCTCCGTTTCAATAACAGGAAACTCAGTGAACCAGTTTATAATCTGCTTATTTTCTATGTAAATCATAGTTCATTCGTTTAATAGTTTACTCGTTTACATGTTCATTCGTTTAATAGTTTATTCGTTAATACGTGAACAAATAAACTATTGAACTAAAAAACTATTGAACGAACGTGCAACTACCGTATACTTTTATTCGTAAATATCCTCACCGGGTACCAGGCTGCAAAAAAGCCAATAAGCATCACCACCGAAATTATGGCGATGAAATCCCCCATCCGTACATCAACCGGGTAAGCCTCTACCACATAACCGGCATCGAACCTTACAAAACCAAACACCTGCTGCAACCAGCACATCAACAAACCCAGCAGTAAACCAATGATAGCGCCCAGTACGGTTATCAAAAATCCTTCGGTCATAAATACTTTCCGGATCAGCGCGGCATCAGCGCCCATGTTGTGTAAAATAGAAATGTCTTTTTTCTTTTCAATAATCAGCATGGTTAAGGCGCCGATAATATTAAAAGTTCCGATAATTAAAATGAACACCAGGATAATAAAGGTCCATAATTTTTCTGCCTTTAGTGTTTTAAACAAGACCTCGTTTTGCTGAAATTTGTTTTTTACAACGAAGTTAGTTCCCACACTATTTTGCACCTGTGCCTGTATGCTTTCTATCTGAATGGCTTTATCACAACTCAGTTCAATGGAAGAAACTTCTTTTTCATAGCCAAATAATTGACGGGCTGCTGAAATATCGGTAATCATGTACCTGAAATCAAACTCATCGTTAATGCTGAATAAACCCGCAGGGTAAACTTTTATTTCTTCAAAGGCATCTTCAGGGTTAATGGATGCTACCTTGCCCCGTTTGGGAGAATACACCCCAACCGGGCTAAACATATCCTGAAGGCCTGTTCCCAAGCGAAAAGCAAGGCCCTTTCCAAAAACACCATAAAATGCATTGTTTTTTTTAGTGGTAAAAACACCTTCGTACACCAGGGTATCGAAACGGGTCATGTTTACAAATTCACTGCTCACCCCTTTCACTGTGGCAATGGCTTGTTTGTCGTTGTATTTCAACAGGGCATTGTCCTCCACCGAATAACAGAGTGCGTTGACACCTTTTATTTTTTTTATTTTTTCAACTACAGCGCTGTCCGGTAAAAATACTTTTCCTTTTGCTGCCGTAATTTCAATATCGGAGTCGAAAGAACTGTAGAGGTTTTCAACTAAATTGGTTAAGCCGTTCATCCCGGAGAGGACAATAACCAGGGCGCCTGTGCCAACAGCAATAGCCACCACTGAAATCCAGGAAATAATATTAATGGCGTTGTTCGATTTTTTAGAAACAATGTAGCGCCTGGCTATGAAAACCGCTAAATTCATTTAGCCGGATTATTTTTTGAGTAATTGATCTATTTTCTCCGCGTAATCTAAGGAGTCGTCTATAAAAAAATGAAACTCAGGTATGATGCGGACTTGCTTTCCTATCAGTAATCCAATGCGTTTACGGATAACATTGTGTTGCGATTTAACCAGGGTGAGTACCGCCTCTTTGTCTTTTGTTCCCATAATACTTAAATAGGCACGGGCCACACTTAAATCGGGGCTTATACGCACGATGGTAACCGTTATAAAGGCCCCCCCGAATAAATTGCGTGCTTCGCTGCGAAACAATTCCGCCAGTTCTTTCTGAAGCAGCTTGGCTACTTTGCTTTGTCGTACACTTTCCATGGATGCTAAGTTAAAATTTATAAGTCAAAAGTTCAAAGCCAAGAGCCAAAAGAGTGATTTCGGTTCTGATTAATTCCACTGCGACTCTATGTGAATTAAGTTAAAATTTAAAAGTCTCCGTGTTACTCTGTTTTCTCAGTGGCCTCTGTGTTGAAACATTTACCTCTTTACAGGAAAACCTTGTTCTCTTCAATATAAGTCAGTATTTCTTCTTTCCCTATTTTGCTGGCTACCGAGGTAACAAATACGGGTGGAAGTTCTTCCCAGGTTTGAAGCAGTTGATTTTTATAATTTTCAACACTTGTTTTCAGCTCCGCTTTGGTTAATTTGTCTGCCTTGGTAAATATCATCGAAAAAGGGATTTGGTTTTCGCCCAGCCATTCCATAAACTCTATGTCTATTTTTTGTGGGGCATGCCTGCAATCAATTAACACAAACAGGTTGATTAAATTTTTCCGGAGGGTAATATAACCGGCAATCATTTTTTCAAACTCTTTGCGAATATCCTTTGGAACATTTGCATAACCATATCCCGGTAAATCAACTAAGTACCATTCTTTGTTAATGATGAAGTGATTAATGAGTTGTGTTTTACCCGGAGTGGAAGATGTTTTGGCCAAATCGTTCTGCCCGCAGAGCATATTAATTAATGAGGATTTACCCACATTACTTCTGCCGATAAAAGCAAATTCAGGTTTGTCTGCCGGAGGGCATTGTTCATGCTCCTTGCTGCTTTTAATAAATTCGGCTGTTTTAATTTTCATGTTTTTGTTTTTTTACCACTAAGGCATTCAGGGCACAAAGGCGCACTAAGTTTTTTTATTGTACGCTGTATAGTGTATGTTGTATTCAGTCTGTGTGTTATATCTTTATACTATGCTATCCGGTTTTATTTACCTGTTTCCCTTTTTTGGCTTTTGGCTTATTACTTATTGCTTTCTATCATCACATCAGCTAATCATCAACCCATCTCATTTCATTTACCTGTCTCTCACATCAGCTAATTGGCTAATCATTACATCAGCTAATCGTTCTCACATTAGCTAATCTGCGACATCGCCACCAAATTCGCAATCCGGTAAAGCATCCTTGCGCCCACATTCGCATCCCATTCATCTTCCCCCGGTGTTACTTCGTTTATATCAAAGGCAATTATTTTTTTTCCCGACTTTTCAATTTGCTCTATCAAAAACAAAACCTGTTCAGCTTCAAAGCCTCCTGCAACGGGGGTTCCGGTATTGGGGCATAATTTAGGGTCAAGGCCGTCAATATCAAAACTTAAATAAATATGTTCTGGTAATTCTTTAATTATTTTGTCGCAGGTAGCCTTCCACGTTTCACCATTGTATTGCGCCTGTTTGATATCCCGGTCGAAAAAAGTTTTCACCCTTCCGTTTGAATTGGCAATTACATCGTATTCGGCCTGGCAATAATCGCGTATACCCACCTGCACCAATTTTTCGACCTGTTTAATTTTTAAAGCGTTGAACATAATGGAAGCGTGTGAAAATTCAAAGCCTTCATAAGCATCCCGCAAATCGGCATGGGCATCAATTTGTAAAATGGCAAAACTGCTAAAACGTTCTGCCAGGGCCTGCATCATACCTAAAGGGGTGGAATGATCGCCACCAATTAAGCCGATAACTTTCCCCTTATCAAAATAATGAAGGGCTTTGTTTTTTACCCAGTCATTCATAAACAGGCAACCTTCATGCACCTCTTTCAGTATAGCAGACATTTCAGGTGTTTGTTCAGGGTCGTGCCCGTTCACATACATTTCAATGTATTTTT
>JAHEYF010000138.1 GCA_023251755.1 Bacteroidota bacterium | reverse complement strand
GAGCCAATTGTGTACAGGGCTCTGTTGCATTTATTTAAAAAAGCTTCGGCTTCTTCTTTTGTAGCAAAACGTTTATCCAATTCAGCTTTTAATATCGCCGAGCCAACATTAAACAGGGCAACAACTTTGTAAGCCGATGTAGAAACAAAATTCTGAATTTCACGTTCACGTTCCACAATCAAACGAACAGCGACCGATTGTACACGGCCCGCAGAAAGACTTGGACGTACCTTTTTCCATAAAATAGGCGACAATTCGAAACCTACCAGGCGGTCTAAAATCCTGCGTGCCTGCTGGGCGTCTACTAAGTTTTTATCGATGCTGCGTGGATTTTGTATAGCTTTTAAGATAGCCGGCTTGGTGATTTCATGAAAAACAATCCGTTTTGTACGGCTCAATTCCAATTTCAGGGTTTCGTATAAATGCCAGGAAATAGCTTCTCCCTCCCGGTCCTCATCGGTTGCGAGCCATACAGTCTCTGCATCCTTGGCTAATTTTCTCAGTTCGGCAACTATCTTTTCTTTATCGGGGCTCACTTCATAAGTCGGTTCAAATCGATTTTCAATGTCTACACCCAATCCTTTCTTCACTAAATCCCTCACATGCCCGAAGCTCGATTTCACTGTAAAATCTTTCCCTAAGAATCCTTCTATTGTTTTTGCTTTCGCCGGGGACTCGACTATAACCAGGTTTTTCGACATAAATTTAATTTTTAAATAGTGACAATCAGTTTATTAAACTTAATTGGAATGATAAACTGCTTTCTGTCTTTCAGAAATATAGAACAGGTAAAAACGTGCAAAGAAAAAAAATAAAATTGATAAAATCCAAATTGATTTACACAAAGGGACTTAAATAAGCGGAAATGCGTAAGTTAAATTTTATTAAAGAATATTTTACCTATGTCAATTTGGCAGTTTTTTCGTAAGTTTGCGTTTTAAATTTTTCTTCATGCACACAGGGAATAAAGTAATTGATGAGAGTAAGCAGGGTGAAGCACTGATGGTGGAAACCAAAAATGAACAGGGCAAAAAGTTATTCCTGGAGAGTTATGGTTGCCAGATGAATTTTTCGGATAGCGAAATTGTGGCTTCAATTTTAACCGACAAAGGATATACGACTACCAAAAATTTCGAAGAAGCTGATGTTATATTTGTAAACACCTGCGCCATCCGTGAAAACGCAGAATCGCGTGTACGTCAAAGGTTACAGGACTTTAAAAAAGTAAAACAAAAAAACCCGCATGCAGTAATTGGCGTGCTGGGTTGTATGGCCGAGCGCTTAAAGTCCCAGTTTTTGGACCAGGAAAAATTATTGGACATTGTGGTTGGCCCCGATGCTTACCGCGATTTGCCCAATTTATTAGAACAGGCCGATAGCGGACAAAAAGCAGTAAATGTAATTTTATCGAAAGAAGAAACATACGCAGACATCACCCCTGTTCGTTTGGACAGTAATGGAATAAGCGCTTTCATTAGCATTACCAGGGGCTGCGATAACATGTGCAGCTTTTGTGTGGTGCCTTTTACCCGTGGCCGCGAACGCAGCCGTGACCCCGAAAGCATTGTTGCCGAAGCAAAAGATTTATTCAACAGGGGTTACCGCGAAGTGACCCTGCTTGGACAAAATGTTGATTCGTACTTATGGGCCGGTGGTGGATTAAAAAAAGAAGTCTTAACCGAAGAACAGAAAGCAAAAGCTGTAAGTTTTTCGAAATTACTGGAAATGGTTGCCTTAGTGAACCCTGATTTACGGGTGCGCTTTTCCACCTCACATCCCAAAGACATGACGGATGAAGTGTTGTATGTGATGGCGAAATACGAAAATATTTGTAAATACGTTCATTTACCGGTGCAAAGCGGAAGTTCACGTGTGCTTGATATTATGAACCGTGGTTATACCCGCGAATGGTATTTAAACCGGATTGCTGCTATCAAACGCATTATGCCCGATTGTGGAATATCAACCGATGTAATAACAGGTTTTTGCAGCGAAACAGAAGAAGAACACCAGGAGACCATGTCTTTGATGCGCCTGGTTCAGTATGATTTTGCTTATATGTTTATGTACAGCGAAAGACCGAAGACACTGGCTGAACGCAAATTTAAAGACGATATTCCTGAAGAAGTTAAAAAGCGCCGCTTACAGGAGGTGGTCAGCCTTCAGCACGAACACAGTGCAATAAAAACCAAAGCAGGTATTGGTAAAATACACCGGGTACTGGTAGAAGGTGTTTCAAAAAAATCGACAGAACAATTAAGTGGCAGAAATACACAAAATATTATTGTGGTATTTGATAAAGGGAATCACAAAAAGGGTGATTATGTAAATGTGCTGGTGGAGAGGTGTACGATGACGACTTTGATTGGGAGGGTGGTTGATTAGCTGATGTGATGATTAGCTAATTAGCTGATGAAGGATACAGGAAAATAAGACCCTGATAGGTGCTATTAGCTGATGGATATACTACAATAAAAGGATGGCGTTTAGATTAAACCGTAATATGAAAAATCAGCTAATTGGCTAATCAGCTAATCAGCACATTAAAAAAGATGAACATTCAGGATATAAAACAGCGTTTCGGAATAATAGGCAGCTCGCCTTTGTTGGACAGGGCCATAGACATTGCCCGCCAGGTAGCACCTACCGATTTAAGTGTATTGATTACCGGCGAAAGCGGGACAGGAAAAGAAGTTTTTCCGCAAATCATACATCAGTTCAGCGCCCGTAAACATGGGCCCTATATAGCTGTTAACTGTGGCGCGATACCCGAAGGAACTATCGATTCGGAATTGTTCGGGCATGAAAAAGGGTCCTTTACCGGTGCGCACGAAGCCCGCAAAGGTTACTTTGAAGTGGCCAACGGCGGCACCATTTTTTTAGACGAGGTTGGAGAATTGCCTCTCGCTACGCAGGCCCGTTTACTGCGTGTGCTGGAAACAGGCGAATACATAAGGGTTGGAAGCAGCAAGGTTCAAAAAACAGATGTACGCGTGGTAGCAGCTACCAATATTAACTTTGTGCAGGCCATTGAAAAAGGCAAGTTTCGCGAAGACCTTTATTACCGTTTAAACACAGTGCCTATCAGTCTTCCGGCTTTGCGCGAAAGAAGGGAAGATATTTATTTATTGTTCCGGAAATTCTCATCTGACTTTGCTGCGAAGTACCGTATGCCGGGAATTAAATTAGAAGCAGATGCAGAACAACTGCTGAGTAATTATTACTGGCAGGGCAACGTAAGGCAATTAAAAAACATAGCCGAACAAATCTCCATCATCGAAAAAACAAGGGACATCAACGCTGCTACCTTGTTAAGATACCTTCCGCAAAACAACGGAAGTACATTGCCCAGCTTAGTTCGTAGCGATGCCGCTACCGGAGGCTCCGAATTTTCGGAAAGGGATTTATTGTACAAGGTGCTGTTTGATATGAAAAAAGATCTGAACGATTTAAAAAAAATCGTTCATGATATTGTTCAGTTCAACAGCGGACAACTTAATCACCTTTCAAAAGATGATATGCAGTTGATTGACCGGATGTACAATGAAAGTGATAAACCCGAAAGCACAGCACTGACGATACACCAGCCGACTGTTATAAATTCTGCTCCTTCTGCTAAATTTAACGAGCCCATTGTTATCGAAGAATCTTTGTCGCTACAGGACAAAGAAATAGACATGATAAAAAAAGCCCTTCAAAAATACAAAGGCAAAAGAAAAAATGCAGCCAAGGAATTGGGAATAAGTGAACGGACGCTGTACCGGAAAATTAACGAATACAACATTAGCGAATAAGCTCCTTTGAAAAATACGATCTACATCCTGCTTTTAATTTTTGCAACCAGTTCCTGTAAAATTAAATACGGCTTTAAGGGCGTTAGCATCCCTATAGAAGCCAAGTCCATTTCTGTTGCTTTTTTTCAAAACAATTCAGCGATGGCCAGTCCGGTTGAAGCGCAAAAATTCACCGAAAAATTAAGGGACATGGTTTCTTCGCAAACCAACCTGGCCTTAGTCAAACAAAATGGCGATTTACAATTTGAAGGTTTTATTGCCGACTACACCATCACACCGGTGGCGATTCAAAGTACAGACCAGGCTGCTTTAAACCGTTTGACCATCAGCGTGAATGTGAAGTACTCGAATAAATTTGACGCGACTAAAAATTTCGAACAAAGCTTTAGCCGATTTGCAGATTATCAATCCAATCAAACCTTATCAAGTATTGAAGCAGGTCTGATGGAGGAAATCAACAGGCAGTTGACGGAGGATATATTTAACAAGGCGTTTAACAATTGGTAGTTCATTATTAGCTGGAAAGTTAAAAAGTTGAAAAGTTGAAAAGTTAGAAAGTTGGGATTATAGATAGTATGAGAATAATAAAATGAGGGTAGAACAATTTACACAATTATTAGCACAGCCTTTGTTGGTTGATGAAAAACACATTGCTGAGTTGCAGGAAATTGTTCAGGTATACCCCTACTTTCAGTCGGCCCATTTGCTGTATACAAAAGCCCTCAACAACGCCAATCATTTTAATTATTACAATACACTTAAAAAAACTGCCGTCATTGCCGGCGACAGGAGGGTGTTGTATGAATTGATTAAATTAAAAAATGAAACTTCTGCACTTCAGCCTGCAACGGAGCTTAAAGACCAGGGCGAAGAACTTGTTTTGGAAAAAAATGAAACAGAAGAAAACAAGCTGAATGATATTGCTTTATTGGATAACATTCAACTGTTGAGCACTTATTCCAAAACAGAACCAGAAGAAACGGTCTTCTCCTTTACACTTGAAACACCTGCTGTTACTGAAGAACAAACCAAGGAGGAATTTATTCAGGGGGGAGAAAAAAATAAAATAAGCATTGCCCCTCTTGACATGGAGGATAAACCGGAAACGATTGACGAGGTCATTGCCAACCAAGTGGCCACGGCTTATGTCGAAAAAGAGATGCTGAAAGTTACCGAAATTGAAAAAGGGCAGAAAAAAGAAACAGAATTAAAACCGGAACCAAAATTAGATAAGAACGAGCCGCACAGTTTTACCCAATGGTTAAAAGTTGTGCAGGGGGCCAAACCGGAAGAAAAACAAACAGCTCTTACTAAAGTACAGGAGGAACAAAAACCTGCAAAACAGGAAGAACCGCCTAAAAAACAAAACCGTTCGCTGCAAAATAAAATGATTGATGATTTAATCAAAAAAGAACCGAAGATTTCGCGCTTAAATACAGAGAAAAACTTTTATTCGGCGGTAGATACAGCCCGAAGCAGCGTGTTAGAAGATGAGGCCCTGATAACCGAAACTTTGGCAAAAATATATGCCCTTCAGGGAAATCACAGCAAGGCAATAAGGGCTTATGAAATTTTATGTTTGAAATTTCCCGAAAAAAGTGTTTACTTTGCATCCCTTATCGAAGAAATAAAAAATAAATTAAAATAAATATTGTCATGAGTGCTTTTCTTTCAATCTTAATCATCTTAGTGTGTGCCCTGTTAATATTGGTTGTTTTGGTTCAAAACAGCAAGGGCGGCGGTTTAGCCAGTAATTTTTCATCCAACAACCAGGTCATGGGCGTACGCCGTACAAGCGATGTGCTTGAAAAAGCCACCTGGGGATTTGCTATTGCCTTGTTTGTATTGTCTTTATTAGCTTCTCCAAAAACAGGAGGAAGTGATGCGGCAGCAGAAAAAAGCTCAGTTACAAAAGAAAGGGCTACTACGATGCCGGCTGCACCCGCTGCTAAAGCACCTGCAACTGGCCCAACAAATCCTGCAACGCCTCCGGCACATTAAGCTCTGAAATATTTAATACTACAATGTCAGGTTGTCACCGTACAGTCTGACATTTTTGTTTTTAGCTTAGATAAAAGATGAAAAAATGTCTATTAATGATTCAAAAAAACACATTGGCATAAAATGTGACTATCGCAAGCGGAAAATTGTTTAACCTTATAAATAATAACTAATATGAGCAAAGTAAGTATCAAACCACTGGCCGACAGAGTAATTGTTGAAGCCGCAGCAGCAGAAACCAAAACTGCAGGAGGAATTATTATTCCCGATACAGCAAAAGAAAAACCACAAAAAGGAAAAGTAATTGCTGTAGGAACCGGTAAAAAAGATGAGCCGCTAACTGTAAAAGTTGGTGATTCGGTATTGTATGGTAAATACTCCGGAACTGAAATTCAGGTAGACGGAAAAGAATACCTGATCATGCGTGAAAGCGATATCTTCGCTGTTGTTTAAGCATTGCATTACAAATCAGATTATTGGCTGACCAATAAATTATACATCTAAATTATAACCTTAAAATTTAAAAAAAATGGCAAAAGACATAACCTTTAACCTTGAAGCGCGCGACGCTTTAAAAAGAGGTGTTGACGCATTAGCGAACGCAGTAAAAGTTACCTTAGGTCCAAAAGGACGTAATGTTATTATCGATAAAAAATTCGGTTCTCCTATTATTACAAAAGACGGTGTTACCGTTGCAAAAGAAATTGAATTAACTGACCCTGTTGAAAACATGGGTGCCCAGATGTTAAAAGAAGTGGCTTCTAAAACAGCTGATGTAGCCGGCGACGGTACTACAACTGCAACTGTTTTAGCCCAGGCCATTGTTACCGCAGGTTTAAAAAACGTTGCAGCAGGTGCCAATCCAATGGATTTAAAACGTGGTATTGACAAAGCTGTTGAAGCTGTTGTGGACAGTTTGAAAAAACAATCACAATCGATCGGTAACGAAAACAAAAAAATTGAGCAGGTGGCTACTATCTCTGCCAACAACGATAGCACTATCGGGAAACTGATTGCCGAAGCAATGAGCAAAGTAAAAAAAGAAGGGGTTATCACTGTTGAAGAAGCCAAAGGAACTGAAACGACCGTAGAAGTTGTTGAAGGTATGCAATTCGACCGCGGTTACATCTCTGCTTATTTTGTGACTGATACAGAAAAAATGCAGACTGTATTGGAAAACCCATTGGTGTTGATTTACGACAAAAAGATTTCTAACATGAAGGAATTACTTCCTGTGTTGGAAAAAGCAGTTCAAACAGGGAAACCGGTGTTGATTATTGCTGAAGACGTTGACGGAGAAGCTTTGTCAACATTGGTAGTAAACAAATTGCGTGGTTCATTAAAAATCGCAGCTGTAAAAGCTCCTGGTTTTGGTGACCGTCGTAAAGCCATGTTAGAAGACATCGCCATCTTAACCGGTGGAACTTTGATCAGCGAAGAAAGCGGATTCAAATTGGAAAACGCTGACTTAACTTTCTTAGGGAAAGCTGAAAAAATCACTATCGATAAAGACAACACGACCATTGTAAACGGTTCCGGTAAAAAAGCTGATATCGTTGCCCGTGTAAACCAAATTAAAGCACAGATTGAAAATACAACTTCTGATTACGACCGCGAAAAATTACAGGAACGCCTGGCTAAATTAGCTGGTGGTGTTGCTGTTCTTTACGTTGGTGCTGCTACCGAAGTGGAGATGAAAGAGAAAAAAGACCGTGTTGACGATGCCCTGGCCGCTACACGTGCCGCAGTTGAAGAAGGTATCGTACCGGGCGGTGGTATTGCTTACATCCGTGCAATCGGCGCCCTTGAAAAATTAAAAGGACTGAACGAAGATGAGAACACCGGTATCGCGATTGTAAAACGCGCTATCGAAGAGCCTCTTCGTCAAATCTGTTCCAATGCAGGTTTAGAAGGTTCTATCGTGGTTCAGAAAGTAAAAGAAGGTAAAGACGACTACGGATTTAATGCCCGTACCGAAAAATACGAGAACCTGTTGAAAGCCGGTGTAATCGACCCTACGAAAGTGAGCCGTGTGGCCCTTGAAAATGCTGCTTCTATCGCTGCCATGTTGTTAACAACAGAATGCGTTTTAGCTGAGAAAAAAGAAGATCAGCCTGCTATGCCAAGCCCAGGAATGGGTGGAGGAATGGGCGGAATGATGTAATCCAACTGTGCAGAAATAAAAAATCCCGTCAATTGGCGGGATTTTTTTTATTTCTGTTAAACGCTATTCCTTAATGAGGAATAATCCTTTTATTAACTTTATTAAAAATTAATAAATGGAAAAGATCTTAATACTTACCGGCGGAAGCAAAGGCATCGGAAGTGGAATTATAGCCGCATACAGTCAGGCAGGTTACAGGATTTTTTCTGTTTCAAGAACAAAGAACGAAGAGGGAAAATTTGAAAAGCTTGAACAAATTCAATTTGACCTGTCGAATACTTCGGGCCTGGAAAGTATAGTGAATTCTATATTTACGGTATTAAACAAAGATAAGGTTGAAAAAATCACACTTATTAATAATGCCGGAACAATAGGGCCAATCAAAAGACTTGAAAAAATAAGCCCTGAAGATATTGAAAGGACTGTCCGGCTGAATACTGTAGCACCTTTAATTTTAACTTCACTTTTTATAAAGTTTACAAAAGACTGGAAATGCCCTAAAAAAATAATTACGGTTTCATCGGGTGCGGCCATCAATCCTTATTACGGCTGGACAACTTATTGTTCAACAAAAGCAGCCGTTGATATGATGACGAAAGCGGTGACCCTTGAGCAGAGCAGGGTAGAGCATGGTGCAAAAACAATAGCCATTTACCCGGGGGTAGTTGATACCGGTATGCAGGAACAGATACGCAGTACTGAACCTGCTGATTTTATTGAACTAAACAGGTTTATAGACTATAAAAATTCCGGTGCTTTGGTGGACAAGGACATTGTAGGCCAGGAAATATACGCCATCGGCCACAATGAAAGTTATGAAAGCGGAGCCATTATTAATATAAAAGACACGAGGTAAATTGCAGGTGATTCTTCTACCTTCTAAAATCAAAACCCTTTACAGGGCTTTAGCTATATTTGAGCCCATCTTATGGATGTGCATTGAACCAAAATCCCATCAGAGGGATTTTTTTATTTTACCGCAAGTTTTTCCAGGTTAAATAGTCTAATAAGAGTGTATTAAATTTGTGTTTAATTGAAATGAGCGAAACTGAACTGGTTCAAAAATTAATTGAAAAGGATGAACCCGCCTTTCGTTATTTGATTGAACGTGAACAGTTCAATGTATTCAGGTTGTGTATGGGTTTTCTGCACAACAAAGAAGATGCTGAAGACCTGGCCCAGGAAGTTTTTATTGAAGTATTCCGTTCGGCTGAAAAATTCAGGGGCGATTCAAAATTATCCACCTGGTTGTACCGGATTGCCGTTAATAAATGTTTAAACGAGCTTCAAAAAAGAAAAACAAAAAAAATCTTTACCTCGCTTCAATCGCTATTGGGAATAAAAGAACCCGCTAATAAACAAAGCCCTCAGTGGCAATTAGAGCAAAAAGAACAGCTTTCTGAAATAAGCAGGGCGATGAACAGCTTGCCTGAAAACCAGCAAATAGCCTATACGCTATCAAAATACGACGATTTATCTTACCAGGAAATAGCAGAAGTTATGAATATTTCTCTTTCTTCTGTTGAATCATTGATGTTCAGGGCAAAAAATAATTTACAGAAAAAACTGATTAAAATTTACAAAGAAAAATAATTTCTCAGCGCAAGTTTCTATGAACTAAGCTGTCTAACCTTTAAACACCAGCACATGAATTGCAAAGAGGCGGAAACTAAAATTTTGTTTTTATGCGAAGGGGACTTAGCTCCTTCAGAAAAAGAACATATACAGCAGCACCTGAGCCAGTGTTCCGGATGCCATTCATTGTACCTTCAACTAAAGGAAGTATTGCAGGTGCTGAACACTGAGAAGGGTACTGAGATGAATCCTTATTTTACCAACAAAACTTTACTTAAAGCAACTAACAAAGAAGTCTTTACCGGGACTAAAAAATCAATACCACTATTTGTTGCCGGGAAAAAATTATCCTATGCCTTTGTTTTGATTGTTGGAATTGTAGCGGGCATTGTTATCGGAAGTTCTTTACAGGCAGATGCGCTTAATACAAATACTACCGATGATATTCAAAATGAATTTTTTAATGCTGACGAAGCGGATATTTTAACACTTAAATAACATGGACTTTTTCACCAAACAACGAATCTGGCTCTTGCTCGCCATTTTTTTATTGATAACCAATGTGGCCACCATTACCACCCTGGCCTGGCACAACAAGCGGAGGGGCCATCACTCCGGGCAACATGAAGCCAAAGGAAGACACAATGATTTTTTTGCTGAAAAGTTAAACCTCAGTGCTGCGCAACAAAAGAGCTTCAGGGCAATTGACAGTTTATACGATGTGAAACGGGAAGAACTTTCCAAACAGGTCGATCAGCAAAAAGATGTTTTTTTCAGGTACCTACATGCAGATCAGCTGAATGAAAAAACACTGGATTCCCTCGCCAATGAAATAGGTATTCTTTCATCGGGCTACAATAAATTAAAAGTAGAAAAGATCCTGAAATTAAGAGAAATTTGTTCGGAAGATCAGCGAAAAAAATTATCTGCCCTGCTCTTAGACATTGATTCCCGCAAAGGAAAAGGAATGAATCATTAATACACCTACGTACCTGAAAATTATGAAATTTATTTTTTCTTCAAAATTTTTACCTGCCCTGTTCATTTATTTTTTAAGCCCGCTTCCCCTTATTTCCCAAAATCAACCGGGCGGCGGTAATCCGCAAAGGGGCAATTGGGGTGGTGGCCGGCCCCAGCAAAACAACGGAAGGTTGTATGGTAAAATAGTGGATGCCAAAACCGGAAAAGGGCTTGAATTTGCACCGGTGCAATTGTTTCAAACCAGGTGGGACAGTGTATCGCATTCAAAAGTAACCGTGCTGGCCAACGGGCAATTAACCGAAGCCAACGGGGACTTTAGCCTGGAGAACCTTTCTTTGTTTGGAAAATACACATTAAAGGTAAGCGGTATTGGTTATGAAAGCCTTGAAATGCCTGTTTCTTTTGATATAAAACCCCCGCAACAAGGCGGAGGCGGGCCTGTGATGGGCAGCAACGAAAAAGACCTGGGAAATATTAAGTTAAGTATTTCTGCTGCACAATTAAAAGAAGTTGTTGTGGACGGGTCTGATCCCACTTACAAACTGGACATAGACAAAAAGGTGTACAATGTAGACAAAAATCCGGTGAATGCCGGAGGGACAGCTGAGGATGTGATGAAAAATGTTCCTTCTGTTAGTATTGATATAGATGGCAACGTAA
>JAHEYF010000137.1 GCA_023251755.1 Bacteroidota bacterium | reverse complement strand
ACCCAGCCTGTATCAGCCCTTTCTTCGGTAATTGCCGCGCAAAGCATGGTGAATTGTTTTGGTAACGCTACCGGTTCGGCAAGTGTAGCTGCAAGCGGCGGCACATCTCCCTATTCTTATAGCTGGACGGGCAACACCAGTACCTCGGGCAGTATTAGCAATGTAAATGCGGGAACATATATATGCACCATTACCGATGCAAACAATTGTACCAGTACACAAAGTGTGAATATCACCCAGCCTGTGGCAGCCCTTTCTTCAGTAATCAGTTCGCAAAACATGGTGAATTGTTTTGGTAACAATACCGGTTCGGCAAGTGTAACAGCAAGCGGCGGAACTTCTCCTTATACTTATAACTGGGTACCTTATAACATTACTACAGCCGGTATCATTAATATGAGTGCGGGAACTTATGTGTGTACCATTACGGATGCCCATAATTGTACCAGTACACAAAGTGTAACCATCACCCAGCCTTCAGCAGCCCTTTCTTCGCTTATCAGTTCGCAAAGCATGGTGAATTGTTTTGGTAACAGTACAGGTTCAGCAACTTTAACTGCAAGCGGCGGAACCTTACCTTATACTTATAATTGGACACCCACTAACATGACTACAGCCGGTATCAGTAATGTAAGTGCCGGAACTTATATCTGCACCATTACCGATGCGAACAATTGTACCAGTACACAAAGTGTAACTATCACTCAGCCTTCGGCAGCCCTTTCCTCATCAATCAGCGCACAAAGTATGGTTGATTGTTATGGTAACAGTACCGGCTCGGCTACTGTAGCTGTAAATGGTGGAACTTCACCTTATACTTATAATTGGACACCCAATAACAGTACAACAGCAGGCATCAGCAATGTAAGTGCCGGCACTTATATTTGCACCATTACCGATGCCAATAATTGTACTGACACTCAAAGTGTGAGCATCAGTCAACCCACTCAGCTTACTGTATTGGCGCATGCCGACAGTGTTTGCAGTGGTCTTCCTTCAACAATAAGTGCGCTGGCCGCAGGAGGCAATGGGGGCTATACCTACTCCTGGACTCCGAATGGGATCAACACTCCTTCCTTCAGTACACTTGACCTGGTGCCTGTAAATTATAGCATTACAGTAACTGATATTAATGGATGTACAACTGTGCAGGGAATTAGTTCAGTAGTGCTGAATTCCCCGACTGCCAGTATATCGAACAACGCTGCGAATGGAATTTACACCATGCCCGGACACCAGGGTACCTTGTGTTATACTGATAATACAAGTGGCGCAACCGCCTGGAACTGGACTTTTGATAACAACGGTGGTTCGGTAATTGAAAACCCCTGTGTGAACGTAAATGCACCGGGTACTTATTGTGCACAGTTAATTGTAACAAATGTTTTTGGTTGTACCGATACGATCAATGATTGTATTGTGGTTGAAGAATCCAGAATTGTGGTACCGAATATTTTTACACCCAACCTGGACGGTAAAAACGATGTGTTTACAATAGATGTAAAAGGTTACCACGACCTGAACTGCGAAATATTTGACCGCTGGGGTTTAAAAGTATACGAATGGCAGGGTTTAAGCGGAGGCTGGGACGGCTTACTTTTAAACGGAAATACGGCCTCAGACGGAACTTATTATTGGATAGTGACCCTTGTTAGTGATGCAGGAAAAAACACAAATCAATCGGGGCATCTTTTATTAACGCGGTAATTTTAGTACTACTTCTCTCCTTCATCAATTCTTTACAAAAAAACCACTTGGTATTAAATCAGGTGGTTTTTTTAATGTACATCTACTATTCAGCTTTGTTGGTATATCAATATTGTTTTGTGAAGATGTTTTTTATAGTATTCAGCAATCTAAATTACTCAACCTAATAACCCGCATCAAATGAAACAACACATTTTACCCGTCTTAGCATTTTTAACGGTAAATGCGATTTTTGCCCAGCAAAAATTACCGGCCAGCGGCCCTGGTGTAATCGATGGAAAAACAGTGGTGGTAACAGCAACTGAATTTCACGAAACACAAGCCTTAAATACCATGTACAGTCAGGAACAAATTGATAAAATGAAATTTGAGGAGGGGAAGGAAATGGACGACAGGAAACACCGTAAACCCCAGACTTTTAAATTTAAGAGTAGCGACGGGGCGCAATACGGGAACGACCCTTCTACAATTCAAACGACTATGGGAACGAGAGAACCTGTTGCTGTAAAAACAAAATGGAATGGACAGAATGGAAATTCAGATCCGCTGGACCCCTCAGGAGCGCCTGGCATGACCCAGTATGTTCAATCTGTAAATGCAACCCCCTTTGCAGTATACGATAAAGCAGGTACGGGTACCCCGGTGTTTACCGGCAGTGTGGGAACCATTACAGGCACAGGTACTGATGGTGACCCGGTTGTATTGTACGATAAGTTTGCCGACCGCTGGCTGATTGCGCAGTTGGGTGCAGGGAATAGTTTTGCCCTGGCCGTTTCAAAAACCAATAACCCCGCAGGTGCTTATTCGGCTTATAAATTTACAGCTTCGCAAATGCCCGATTACCTTAAGTTTTCGGTTTGGGAAAATGGGTATTATATGACTTCAAACAATGGAAGCGGAATAGTGTATTGTTTTGAACGGGCTGCAATGATTGCTGCAAACCCAAATGCACGGGCCATTTACAAAACATTTACTGAGCCTGGAAATGCAGGATTTGGTTTTTTTCTTCCCTTGCCTGGCGATGCCGACGGGGTCATTCCCCCTTCTGGTTTAAGATGCCCCTTGTTTGCCTACACCGACAATGCCTGGGGCACAGGCCAAATTGACGCGGTGAAGGTATGGAGCATGGGTGTAACCTGGGGAACCACACCGGCAGCGGATATTACACTGGATGCAACTATACCAACAGCTGCATTTGATGCGTCTTACGATCAAAACTGGAATGATATTACGCAACCAGGCTCACAAAAATTAGACGGGCTGGGAGGAGTGACGATGTTCAGGGCACAATGGAACAATTTTGTGGGCAGCAACAGGGTGGTACTCAACTGGGGCGTAAAACTCAGCAGCACTCAAAGAAGTATTAAATGGGTGGAGTTGCGTCAGGACCAAACTACCCTGGCCTGGTCTTTATACCAGGAAGGTACTTATGCACCCGATGCTGCCAACCGCTGGATTGGCAGTATTGCAATGGACTGCAACGGGGACATTGCTTTGTGTTATGCCAAGGCATCAAGCTCTATTTCGGCCAGCCTGGCTTATACAGGAAGGCTTCCTGGAGATCCTCCGGGTACTATGACAATTGCAGAAACAGTGGTGTTTGCAGGAACAGGTTCTATTACATCGAGCAACCGTTTTGGTGATTATTCCCAAACATCTATTGACCCTGTTGATGGAAGTACGTTCTGGCACACAGGCATGTATTCAAAAAATGGAAATGCTTCAGGTATTTATTCTTTTCAGATAGCCCCCTGCACGATTGGTGTAGCTGAAACCAAGGTTGCGGAAGCTGAGTTCAATGCATACCAGTCGGGAACAAATGTGTTGATAAATGCGTCTAAACTTCCTTCCGACAATCAGTATGTACTTGAAATATTTGAGCTATCGGGCAAAAAGGTGTACGATGCAAAAATAAACCAGGTTTCGAATGCAATTGAAACAACAATTGATGTGAGCCGCTTTGCTCCGGGAATTTATTTGATACGCATTGGAACCCCGAATTTCCAAAAGGTTAAAAAAATTGTTATACAGTAATTTCTGTTTGTAGAAGAAACATAGCCGGCTTGCTGAAAGGCAACGATGGCTATGTTTCTTTATTATTAAAATAACCAGCATTTTATGAAATACCCTGTTTTATTCATTGCCTTTGTTCTTTCATTGGCAATAGCCTGTAAGTCGAAAAGCAGCGCCACTGCTACTGATCCCAAAGCCATGGCTGTTCCTGCAAAAACAAAAGGGAAAGTATCGCATCAATACAGGTCGTCGGGATGTGCTACGGTTATTGTTTTGAATGAGCAGGATAAACCGGCAAGCCTGATTCCTAAAGATAAATTACCGGCTGAGTTTGATGTAGACGGAATGGAAATAGTTTTTAATTACCGCGTCTTAAAAATGCCCCAGCCCCAGGGATGCACCACCGGGGTTCCTGCCGAAATAAAAGATATTTCAAAAAAGTAAGAGTGTTAGAAAGTTAGAAAGAGAGAAGAATTCCGATTGAACTCAGCATCTCTGTGTGACACAAAACAACCCACAATAAGCGTAGCGAGAATTATTTTATCCCTGATCACTTTTTTTTACCATGGTTAATATAGTAGCAATGGCAACGGTTTCTCCCGTTTCGTCGTACACGTCTACCAGCCATTTTACAATACCTTTGGCAATGTCTTCTTCGCTGCGTTTTTCCTGGTCAATTTTTTCTTTGCAGGTAAAACGTACACCAATGGTGGCTCCGGGGTAAACGGGTTTGGTAAAACGGCATTCGTCAATACCATAGTTTAAAAGCACAGGGCCTTTTTTAGCGTCCACAAACAAACCGGCTGCTTTTGATAATACAAAGTAACCGTGTGCTACACGGCCTGTAAATATGGTGCCTTCGAGTGATGTAGCATCGGTATGGGCATAAAAATTATCACCGCTTACATTGGCAAAGTTGGCAATGTCTGCTTCGGTAACGGTGTGTTTGGCGGTTACCAATGTTTCCCCCACTTCTAAATCTTCAAAATATTGTTTAAAGGGGTGTATTACTTTTTCGATGTATTGACCACCGTATTGGTATTGATTGGTAACGACGCTGAGTGTAGTAGGGGAGCCTTGTATAGCAGTGCGTTGCAGGTAATGGAACACACCGCGTTTTCCACCCATTTCTTCGCCACCGCCTGCGCGTCCCGGTCCGCCGTGTACAAGCAGGGGCATGGGCGAACCATGACCGGTGCTTTCTTTTGCACAATCCTTGTTGAGTACAAGTATACGCCCGTGCATGCTGGCTGCACCAATAATGTATTGTTGGGCTGTTTTATCGTTGGCCGTAACAATTGAACTAACAAGAGAACCTTTGCCCATTTTGGCGAGTTCAATAGCTTCGTCTATGGTGGAGTAAGGCATAATGGTGCTTACAGGGCCAAAGGCTTCAATGTTGTGGCAATCGGTGTTTTTAAAGGGTTGTTCATTTAGGAAAATAATAGGGGGCATAAAGGCGCCTTTATTTTTATCGGCACCCTTTACTTCAAATTTTTCGAAATCGCCTATCACTATTTTTTGTGTTTTGCTCAATTGCTCTACTTTTTCTTTTACTTCCTGTAATTGTGTTTTGCCTGCGAGGGAGCCCATACGAACACCTTCAACATTCGGGTCGCCAATTACGTTTTGTGCCAGGCGTTTGCCCAGGGCTATCTGCACATCTTCCACTAATTTTTCGGGAACAATGATGCGACGCACAGCGGTACATTTTTGCCCTGCTTTTACGGTTATTTCACGGGCTACTTCTTTTATAAAGATATCGAACTCAGGTTTGTCAGGTGTTGCATCGTTGCCAAGTACGCAGCAATTAAGCGAATCAGCTTCCATGTTAAAATGAACGGCTTCTTCAATCAGGCGGGGATGGGACTTTAACATTTTACCAGTACTGGCCGACCCTGTAAAGGTGACTACATCCTGGCTCATTACATGGTCGAGTATACCGTTGGCCGATCCGCAAATAATCTGCAAAGCACCTTCGGGAACAATGCCGGAAGCAATAATTTCTTTGGCGACTACTTCGGCTAAAAAGGAAGTTACAGTAGCCGGCTTCACAATGGCCGGAACACCTGCGAGCCAGTTAACGGCTATTTTTTCGAGCATGCCCCAAACAGGGAAGTTAAAGGCGTTGATGTGAATGGCAAGCCCTTCTTTAGGAACGCATATATGGTGACCAATAAAGGTTCCGCCTTTGGAAAGTTTAGCCACATCCCCGTCTACACAAAATGTTTCGTCAGGAAACTGGCGGCGCAGGCTGGCATAAGTAAACAGGTTGCCAATGCCCCCTTCAATATCAATCCAGCTGTCTACACGGGTTGCTCCGGTTGCCCAGCTTATTTTATAAAACTCTTCTTTTTTACTCATTAAATGCATGGCCAATGCTTTGAGCATACGGCCGCGTTCATGAAAGGTCATTTTACGCAATTTGGGTCCGCCTGTTTTACGGGCGTATTCGCACATGGCGCCAAAATCGAGTCCTTTGCTGGAAGCTGTTCCAAGTATATCGCCGGTGATGGCATTGAACAGGTGCTGGCCTTCGCCTTCGCCTGCAAGCCATTGGCCCAATGCGTAATTCTGAAGTTTCATGGTGGTATCTGTTAGAAGCATGATTGAATTTATTGAAGGCTAAAAATAACCAATTTTCAGTATAGTTCTCAGTTCTTTGTTCTAAGTTCTTAGTTCGGTGAAAAATAATTTTATTTTTTTATGGAAAGTGATTCTGTTTTGACTCATAGATAAGATTGATCTAAATATTCACTTTAAATAAACAGGTATATGAGTAAAAAAATAATTGCTGTTACAAGCCTGGTTGCTGCTTTAGGTTTATTGCAGCTGGCTTCTGTAAACCCTTTACACAGGGACCCTAAAGGGGATGTTGCAAACAATGAAACGCCTTTACAGGCAATAAAAGCCGTGGCGGATACAAGTTTAAAATTGCCGGCTTTTGCCCGGCGCAATCCGGGTTTATTGGTTAAACGAAATGAAAACGACGAGGCATCCAGCCCTTTGCGGATCAGTAAAATTAAAATGGATGTAAAGGTGGTGGGCAATATCGCAACTACGCTTATGGACATTACCTTTTACAATGATTTGAACCGGGTGCTGGACGGAGAGTTTTGTTTCCCCCTGGGTGAAGGGCAAAACGTAAGTTATTTTGCGATGGAAACTGAACATGGTTTGCGCGAAGCATCGGTGGTGAAAAAGGAAAAAGGCAGAACGGTGTATGAAGCTATTGTGCGCCGGAAGGTGGACCCGGCCCTGCTGGAATGGACCGCTGGAAATAATTTCCGTTCGCGTATTTACCCTATTCCTGCTAAGGGAAATAAACGTATTGTGATTGGCTTTGAACAGGAATTGATTCCGGCGAACAAGGCTTATGTGTATTACCAGCCTTTTTTCTTTAAAGACAAGGTGGATGAATTTTCTATCCGCACAGAGGTGTTCAGGCAGGAAGTAAAACCTGAGTTGTACGACAAGGAAGGCATGAGCCTGCAGTTTGACAAATGGAAGGAAAACTGGGTGGCGGAAGAAAGTATAAAAAATTATGTAGCCGATAAGCCGCTATCATTTATGCTGCCTGTAAGCGAAAAAAGCAATAAGGTGTTTGTTGAAAGAGCCGAAAACGGGAACTCTGCTTTTTACCTGACTATACAGCCCAAAGTTTTTTCGCTGGAAAAAAAATTGCCTTCTGCTATTGGCCTTTTATGGGATGTATCAGGCTCCGCAGAGAATTCGGATGTAGCGCATATCCTTGAATGTCTGTCGGCTTATATGAAAAAGGCATCTTACCCTTCGGTTAAATTAGTAACGTTTAGCAATGCGGTAAGGGAAACAATTTCATTTTCAGGTGGGCAAAAAGTCTGGGAAAATACGATTGAAAAAATAAAAACATTGGTTCCGGATGGAGGTACACAATTGGGCTGCCTTAATCTTAACGAATACAATTGCGAAGAGTTTATATTAGTGTCGGATGGCCTGAGTAATTTTGGAGAGGGGCAGATAAAACTATCGTCTAAACCTATGCATACTATTTGTGCATCTCCAAGTGCAGATTATTCGTACCTGAAATACCTGGCTGTATCGAGCGGAGGCAGTTATGTAAACCTTCATTCGGTGAACCAGGCGGAGGCATTGGCCTTGTTGTCCTCACAACATTATCGTTTTATATCGGCGCAGTACGATAAAAATAGTTTGACACAGGTATTCCCCTCGCAGCCGGTGGATGTAAGCGGAAGTTTTTCGATGGCGGGTGTACTTGAAGGGTATTCGTCCGAACTGGTTTTAAATTTTGGTATAGGGGACAAAGTGTTGTATACCGAAAAATTAACGATTACAAATAAGCCGGAAGACTATAACAGAATGGTACCTAAAATGTGGGCGCAAAAAAAATTAGCCGAACTGGACGTGTTTTATGAAAAGAATGAAGAGGAAATAACAGAGCTGGCCCAAAAGTACGATATTGTTACACGCAACACTTCCTTGCTGATATTAGACAACCTGGGCGATTATATTACACACCGGGTTGTACCCAAAGATGCCGGGCTGAGAAAACAATACCTGGCGCAGGTGAATGAAAGTAAACGCAATTTAATGGAAGAAAGAAAAAGGCACAGGGACGAGGTGGCTGCACAGTTTGCACAATGGACCAGCTGGTACGATACACAATACGCCCAGGTGAATAAACCAAAAAGGGAAGACGAAATTTTAGTGAACAATGTAACTGTACGGGGGAGCAGGGCAGTAGCAGATTCTGTACGTATAGCCGCAACAACTTTAACTTTTAGTTCTTCGGATGCAACCGCTGAAGAAGGAAGTTTAAAATCAACGGAAAGTATGGCTTTAAACGAGGTGGTGGTAACAAATGCGAATGGTTTAAGTGCCCCCTCTGCTTATACCTGGTCGGCCAAAAAAGAAAAAGAGAAATCATTTCAATCAACAACCATGGAAGCGGAGATCAGCCTGAATGCCTGGACTTCTGACGCGCCTTATATGTATGAATTGAAAAAAACAGCCAAAGAAAATTTGTATGCGAAGTATTTGGAGTTAAAACCAAAATACAAACAAACACCCTCGTTTTTTGTGGACGCTTCGGATTATTTTATGAAACAGGGGGAACCGGAACTGGCCCTGCGTATACTTTCGAACATTGCGGAACTGGGACTCGAAAACCACCAGTTGTTGCGGGTGCTGGCACATCGCCTGCAACAATTAAACGAAAATAAACTGGCGATAAGAGTGTTTGAGGATATATTAAAAATAAGGGGAGAGGAACCCCAGTCGTACCGCGACCTTGGTTTGGCCTATGAACAAAACAAGGAATACCAGCAAGCGGTGGATGTTTTGTGCAGGGTGGTGAACCGCAAATGGGACGGGCGTTTCCCGGAAGTAGAATCCTTAGTGGCCTGTGAAATAAACCATATTTTATCGAAGAGTGGAATGAAACTGCAATTAGACTCATTGGACAAACGCCTGATCAAAGCCATGCCCTGTGATGTGCGGGTGGTGATCAACTGGGACACGGACAATTGTGATATGGATTTGTGGGTAACAGACCCTCACAGGGATAAATGTTTTTACGGCGCACCCTTAACAAGCCGGGGTGGAAAAATGACCCGCGATTTTACCGGTGGTTATGGACCCGAAGTGTTTATGATTAAAAAAGCCGCAGAAGGTAAATACAAGGTGGAGGTGAATTATTATGGGAACAGCAACCAATCGCTTACAGGTCCTACTACCGTTCAGGCAGAACTGTATACCAATTATGGACTTCCTAACGAAAGTAAAAAGGTAATTACCTTACGCCTGGATGAAAATAAAGAAGTGATTGCTTTGGGAGATTTGTTGTTTGCAAAGAAATAGGAGGCTTCAGCTTGTATTAAGAACAGGGAAAAATGAAAAGACCGAAAGCTAAGAGTTTTTATATTTATTTGTTTTAATCGTGTTTAAACTGGCTTATATTGCAAGTTCACTTAAACCAACAAAAATGAAAAAACAAATTTTTACTCTTATCGCATCCGCGGCCTTCATTGGTTCGATGGATGCACAGGCTCCACGCAAAGTAGTGGTGGAAGACTTTACGGGTATCTGGTGCGGGTATTGCCCAATGGGGAGAACTGCAGCAGAACACCTTGAAACGACTTTCGGTGCATCTGTTATCAATACAGGTATGCATGCTTCTGACGCGCTTGCCAATACTTTTTCAACCGGCGTCGACAATGCTGTAAACAATTATGGTTATCCGGGAGGATTAATTGACCGCAAGCCAACTGGTGGGTCCTTTTTTCAGGGATTGGGTTATTACGATGGCCACGACTGGGATGCTGCTGTTACTGCTCGTCTTAACACACCGGCTCCGGTTGCTATAGCAATAGCAAGTACGTACAATGCAGGTACACGTGCAGTTTCAATTACTGTAACAGCTAATTATGTGGCCGCCGCTTCGGGTAATATGAATATTAATTGCGTGCTTACTGAAGACAGTATCGCTACCAATGCGCAACAGCACAATTACATGAATGCTGATGCACTATCACCCTGGTATCAAAAAGGTGATCCAATCACCAGTTATTATCAGCGCCATACGGCCCGCACCAATTTATCGTCTACCATTTGGGGTGATGCAGGTATTATTCCAACAACAGTTACAACAGGTGGGAGTTATAATAAAACGTATACGTATACCCTGCCTGCGGGCTGGAATGCTTCGCATGTTCACATTGTAGGCTTCGTTTCAAAATGGGGCGCAACATCTACACCTGATACAAATAATATTTACATTATTAATGCAAATACAGCAAGACTTGGTTCTTCAACCACTTCAATCGTTGAACATGCTGAAAATGGTTTTTCTCTGGGAAGCGCTTACCCGAATCCTTTTAGCTCGGTTGTAGCCATCCCGCTCCAGGTGAATGAGAACAGCCGTGTAAGTGTTAAAGTATACAATACACTTGGTGTTTTGGTAGCTACATTAGTGGACAGTGAATTGCTGGCCGGTGAACACAAGTTTTACTGGGCAGGCAACAACCAGGAAGGTGAAACAGTGGCCAATGGAATTTATGTATACAGGGTAAGTACAAATAAAGGCTCTGTTTCAAGGACATTGATGATGAACCGGTAAATAGTTTTCTTCTTAATTAAAAAAGCCCTGAACAAATTTCAGGGCTTTTTAATTTTTGCTCAGCTATAGACTCTCAACTCTCTACAATTGAATATCAAAAACAAAAAATGAACCTGGTTTTATACTTGGGCGGGGTTTTGGGTTTTCAGGTGTGGCTTCGGGAGCCGGTACAATCTCTGCTGTAGGTGTGTAAATATGCCTTCTCTTTGTATCGATGGCAATAGTCTTTGCACCTTTTTGTGTTGTTATGGTTTCAAGCACTTTGTAGTTGTCTCCTTTTTTTCCTTCAACAACGGTTATGGTTCCATCGCCTCCGTTCGAACTGTAGGCCCGCTCTTTTTCTGCATCAAAGGCCACCCCGTCAACGCCTTCGCCTATTGGTAAGCTGGTGATTACTTTTCCGTTAGCCGCAT
>JAHEYF010000136.1 GCA_023251755.1 Bacteroidota bacterium | reverse complement strand
GAGCTGGTACCTTAGCTCAGTTGGTAGAGCAAAGGACTGAAAATCCTTGTGTCCCTGGTTCGATTCCTGGAGGTACCACTTAAAAGCCGCTGATATCAGCGGCTTTTGGCTTTTTATGACCCCCTTCTTTTTTCCACAACACCCTTTTCTGCTACCAAGCACCGGCTACTTGCTACCCACAGCACAGTTAATAAAAGGCTTATAAAATCAAGCGGTTTTAACATGCAGAACCTGTGTAATAGGTAGTTTTACAGCATGAACTTAGTACTGGATATTGGAAATACACGTACCAAAGGGGGCCTGTTTGACGGGAAAACCCTGGTGGAACACTTTTATTTTGATAAAAACCCCTTGGGGCAAATAAAACAATTGCTGGCAGGTCACCCGGAGATTAAGTTTTCGCTGGTGTCGTCGGTACTTAACCACTCCAAGGAACTTACCAACTCCCTGCGCAGCCGAACGAATTGTATTGAGTTTAATGCAGATACCAGGCTGCCCATAAAAATTGCCTATAAAAGTCCCGAAACCCTGGGCAAAGACAGGATTGCGGCGGCCATTGGCGCTTATACCCTGTTTAAAGGCCATCCGACCCTGTCGGTGGATGCGGGCACCTGCATTAAGTTCGATTTTGTTACAGCTGAAGGCGAATACCTGGGTGGATCGATAGCCCCGGGGGTTGAAATGCGGCTAAAGGCCTTGAATACTTTTACGGATAAACTGCCCCTGGTGTCGGTAAATGCAGCGTATACCGCTTTAATTGGCACCAGCACCGGCGAATCGATACTGAGTGGGGTGCAAAATGGCGCCCTGTACGAGGTAAAAGGTTTTATGGAGGCCTATAAAAAACAATATCCGGGCTTAAAAACCGTTATTAGCGGCGGCGATGCCCCGTTTTTTGAAAATGCATTAAAAAATAGCATCTTTGCAGACCCAAATCTGGTGCTTACGGGGCTTAACGAAATATTGAATTTTAATGTATCACGACTTGCATAGGAAAATAACAAAAGCAGTTTGTTTTGGCTTCTTTGTTCTTCTTCAGTTCTATACCCGGGCACAATCACCTACCGCTTCTCCTTATTCCAGGTTTGGCATAGGCGAAATCGAAAAAAAAGGCTTCGGGCAAATAACGGCCATGGGTGGTTCGTACATTGCACTGGTGAACGATACTTCTTCGCCCCTGTATATTAATACGGGCAACCCGGCATCTTACACTTCTTTAAAATCAACAGTGTTTGAAGTGGGGGCGCAAAACACCTACAGCACTTTTTATTCGCCGGGTCAAAATGTAAATAAAAACAACACGACGCTTAATTATATTTCACTGGGTTTCCCTATTAAACACAGGGGGGGCGGTGCCTTTGGCCTGTTGCCTTTTTCGAATGTGGGCTACAAGGTTACCCATCAAAACGAGGTGCCCACCATTGGTACGGTAACTGAGCAGTACGAAGGGAGCGGGGGCTTGAACCAATTGTTCCTGGGCCTTGCGGTCAGACCATTTTACCATCCCCATAAAAAAGGTTTTTTGCGAAAAGCGGTTTCCAACTTATCGATGGGGGCCAATGGCTATTATGTTTTCGGAAATTTTAACAACACGGGGCGCCTGATATACCCCGACGGACTGGGCATCTACAACACCAAACGCTCGAAGGACACACAGGTAAACGATACTTATGCCAGCGCGGGAATGCAAATGCATTTTGATATTGATTCGCTGGGGAAAAGAGACTTGCAGGACAATGTGCGCATTACTTTTGGCTACACTGTTTCGTTACCGGCCAACATGCACGCTTCGGCCACTACGGTGGGAACTACTTTTATTT
Organism: Bacteroidota bacterium; assembly: GCA_023251755.1. Classification (GTDB taxonomy): domain Bacteria; phylum Bacteroidota; class Bacteroidia; order B-17B0; family Aurantibacillaceae; genus JAHEYF01. The sequence goes on along the minus strand of JAHEYF010000136.1, from coordinate 9,541 downwards.
ATGGAACCTTTCAGCGGGAATATACAAGGGATACCATGTTTATAGACAATGGTATTTCGGGCCGTATAAAACTACCACTTATGCACGGCGTAGGACTGGCCATTAAAAAAGGCGACCGCTTTACTTTACTGGCCGATGCAGAATACCAGCAATGGAGCAGCTACCGTTTTTACAACGAGGTGAACACCTTTAAAAATTCTATGCGTTATTCTATAGGGGCGCAGTTTGTTCCGAGTCGCGCAACAATAAGTACTTCTTATTTTAAACGTATGCATTACAGGCTGGGGGCCAGGTATAGTGATGGCTTTTTGGAGGTAAAAAATAAACGAATAAACGATTATGCCGTGACCGCAGGTTTTGGTTTGCCCGTAGGCCGCTACAAGTTTATTGGAAAAGAACGAATTATTTCTTTTGTAAACCTGTCGTTTGAATACGGACAAGCCGGCACTTTGCAAAACAACCTGATACAACAAAAATATGTTCGCGCTGTAGTTGGCTTTACCTTTAACGACAGGTGGTTTATAAAAACGAAATACGATTAATTAAAAGTTCAAACGTTCTTTTGTTTTTTCGTTTAACCGCTCCGGTGTTCAGAAGTTTGCCTATTCTCAATTAACCATTGAACGTTTAAATCCCAAAAATCAAACATGTTTATAGTTCAACAAAAGCTTACAATTCTCCTGCTTCAACTAATAGGGGTATTTTGTCTGCTTGTTGTGTTGCCATCCTGCGAAAACGATATGAAGGAGGTGAATGAAATTACCAAAAAGAAAGCCTCATTGCCGGGCGAAATAGCTAAACACATAGACATTGTTTACACCGACTCAGGAAAGGTAAAAATGCACATGACAGCACCCATCATGAAACATTTTAATATCAATATAAAAGAACCTTACGAAGAATTTTCAGAAGGAGTGTTTATAGAGTTTTTTAACGACAAGGGAGAAGTGAAGTCTACTCTTACCTCGAAGTACGCCATACGCTACGACCAGACAAAAAAAATGGAAGCCAAAAATGAGGTGGTGGTGGTGAATGAACACGGGGAGCAATTATTTACCAACGATTTGATTTGGGATGAAACCACCCGCAAAATAAAAACAATTGGCCGGGTTAAAGTTGTTACTAAAAAAGAAACACTGGACGGTGAAGGGTTAGATGCCAACGAAGATTTTAGTGAATGGGAAATACTTAAACCCATAGGTCATGGTTTGCTTGATGACAATGACAGCACCAAACACAATTAGAAATTTAGCATGCCGGCTGCATTAAAACAACACGATTTTTTTGACCAGGTGTACCAGGTGGTAAGGCTGGTGCCCAAAGGCCGGGTAACCAGCTACGGGGCTATTGCCAAATACCTGGGTGCAGCATCCTCTTCACGGGTGGTGGGTTATGCGATGAACGCGGCGCATTCACAAAAAAAAGCAGTGCCGGCACACCGGGTGCTGAACCGCAACGGGGAACTTACGGGTAAACATCATTTTGCGACTCCTTTTTTAATGCAGGAATTGTTAGAGAAAGAAGGAATAAAAGTAGTGGACGATAAGGTAAAGGATTTCGAAAAAAAATTCTGGGACCCTATGAAGGAACTTGCACTGTGAGGTTATGATAAAAGTTAAAATTCAAAAGTTAAAAGCCAAGAGCCAAAAGAACGATTGCGGTTTGGATTAAAGCGTTTGAGCTTAAGTTAAAGGGTGTTTGCGTAAAAAATTTTATTGTTTATACGGTCTGCTAACGAAAGAACGAATAAACAATTAAATGGATAAACAAAGAACAATGACAAAAGATGAAGTAATGGCACAATTAGCCAAATTAGGCAGCGCGCAGACAAAAAAAACTTTTTTGAGGCACGGGGCTGTAGAACCTTTGTATGGTGTGAAAGTGGGCGATTTAAAAACGATACAAAAAAAGCTAAAGAAAAACTACGAGCTTTCGTTGGAATTATACAACACAGGTAACTCCGACGCCATGTACCTGGCCGGCCTTATTGCCGACGAAAACAAAATGAGTAAAAAGGACCTGAATCATTGGGCTAAAAAATCGGCCTGGCACATGATAAGTGAATACACCGTGGCCCAGCTAACAGCCGAAACCAAACACGGCTGGGAGCTTGCCCTGGAATGGATTGAATCAAAAGAAGAACGGGTAGCGGCCTCGGGCTGGTCTACACTTTCAAATATAGTGTCTATTACAGCAGACGATGAACTTGACCTGGCCTACCTCGAAAAGCTAATGAAAAGGGTTGAAAAGGAAATTCATACGGCCCCCAACCGGGTACGTTACACCATGAACGGTTTTATTTTATCAGTTGGTTGTTATGTTGTTCCCTTAAGCGAAAAGGCCAGACAGGCTGCGGTAAGAATTGGCACGGTAAACGTAAACGTAGGCGATACGGCCTGTAAAGTTCCGCAGGTTGTTGAATACATGAATAAGGTTATAGCCATGAAAAGGCTGGGGAAGAAAAGGAAAGAAGCGAGGTGTTAGCTTAAGTTAGAAGTCAAAAGTGAGAGAGTGAGAATGTTAGAAGGTAAGAAAGAAGGGCTCCCTCTGCGGAACTCTGCGTTTTAATCAGCGCTTCTCTGCGAGAAATAAGTCAAAATTAATGTTTTACTTTTCGTAAAACTGTAGCAGCAATAACAACACTAAACACAGTTAAAACAGCGCCCATAATAAAGGGAGCACCCGGAAAATAAACCGGTGCTGTGGTAGCCGTAAAATACGAAAACAAGCCGGTCATTAACAAAGGACCTATTATAGAAGTAAGGCTCACCAGGCTGGTTATTGCCCCTTGTAATTCGCCCTGTTCGTTGGCGGGCACCTGCCCCGAAATAATGCTTTGCAACGAGGGTCCCGCAATACCCCCCAGGGCATAGGGTACCATAAAGGCAAACATCATCCAGCCTTTTGTGGCAAAAGCGAAGAGCGCAAAACCAAGCACATAAAAACACAAACCAATAAATACCGATTTGTTGGCGCCCAGCTTTTTGGAAGTGAATTTTATTAAACCGCCCTGTACCACAGCTACCGAAACGCCCACAAAAGCAATAGAATAACCCCTCCAGGCTTCGTTCCAGTTAAATTTTTCCATGGTGTAAAACGTCCAGGTGGACTGTGCGGCATGCCCGGCAATGTATATTAATATCATCGAAAAAATTAAACCAAGTATAGCGGGGTATCTTTTTAAATGTTTAAGCGATCCAAAAGGATTGGCCCTTTTCCCGTCGAAGGCCCGGCGGTTTTCGGCAGACAGGGATTCGGGTAAAATAAAAAACCCGTACAAGCCATTCATTAAAGACAATACAGCTGCTGCTGCAAAAGGTACGCGCGTTCCAAAATGACTGAACACAGTGCCCAACAGGGGGCCAATAATAAAACCCAATCCAAAGGCGGCCCCAATCATTCCGAAATTCTGTGCCCTTTTTTCGGGGGTACTGATGTCGGCTATATAAGCAGTGGCCGTAGTAAAACTGGCCCCGCACATCCCGGCTATTATACGTCCCACAAACAGCCAGGCTATAGTAGGCGCCATGCACATAAATATATAATCGATACCCAAACCCAACAGCGAAAACAGTAAAACAGGCCTTCTTCCAAAACGGTCGCTTAAGCCCCCCAGTACAGGTGAAAAAACAAATTGCATAAGGGCATAAATAACGGTGAGCCAGCCCCCATAAGTAGCTGCCTCGCTAACAGTACCTCCTGTTAATTGTTGTATAAGTGTGGGCATTACCGGTATAATAATTCCTATACCGGTACAGTCTATCATTAAAGTGATAAAAATAAAAAGCATGGCTTTGTTGTTCTGCATCGCTTAAAAGTTTTTACACGTTCTTTTGTTTATTCGTTAACTGATGAACGAATAAACAAAACAACAATTAAACGGGTTTGAGGTATTTGTTTTCAACGTATTTAGATACATAAATACTTATTTCGTACAAAACATAAAGTGGAATAAATACCAGCATTTGTGAAGTAATATCGGGCGAAGGGGTGATGATGGCTGCCAGGATAAGCAATACAACAATAGCGTGACGGCGGAATTTTTTCATAAAGGCCGGGGTAAATATCCCCATACGGGTTAAAAAATAAACAAGTATGGGCATCTCGAAAACGATGCCTGTAGCCAGTATCAGGGTACTAACCAAAGAAATATAATCGTCGATGGTGGGAAGGGTTTGAATAAAGTTGTCGGAAGTAATGCTGTAGTTCCCTAAAAACTGTACGGACAAGGGAACAATAACATAATACGCAAAAACAACCCCGGTTAAAAAAAGCAGGGAAGCAATAATCACAAATCCTCTTACCGGTTTCATTTCACTATTGCGCAGGGCCGGTTTAATAAAACGCCACACTTCGTAAATAAGGTAAGGGAAACCCAATATAACACCTCCCAGTAAAGATATCCAGATGTGGGTTGAAAATTGCCCCGAGAGCTGGTTACTGATGAGTGTAAAATTAATCTTTTCTACACACAGGCCTTCTACACCGCCTAATTTAGCCGAGAGCTTGCACAAAAACTGGTAGGTAACAAATTCGATTTTAAGGGGGCCATAAATAATCTTCCCGAAAACAAAATCGGGAAAACAAAAAATAACAATGGCTAAGCTCACAATAACAGCCGAAGCCCTTACTAAGTGCCAGCGCAGCGCCTCAAGGTGGTCCATAAAGGACATCTCTGCTTCGGGGTTCGCACTATTTTTAGACAAAAGGGCCATTGAGGCTGCAAAGTTACGATTTAGGTGATAGGATGCGCGATTTTGCAAAAGGATTTTTAACTTAGAGGATCTGAATGGAAAAAAACGCGAAAACACTAAAAATTACTGACGAAGCCCTGGCCCTCGAAAAAATGAAAAGCTGGTGTGCCTATCAGGAGCGTTGCCAGCAGGAAGCACGGAATAAATTGTATGAATACGGTTTATGGCCCGAAGCAGTGGAGAATATTATTTCTGTATTGATTTCGGAAAACTTTATTAACGAGGAGCGTTTTGCAAAACTTTATGCAGGGGGAAAATTCAGGATAAAAAAGTGGGGAAGGTTAAAAATTAAAAGCGCCCTCAAACAAAAAAAAATCACGGATTACTGCATTAAAAAAGCGATGGCCGAAATAGATGAAAAGGAGTATATAAAAACACTGGAAAAACTGATAGCCCTTAAAGGCAAACAGCTGAAGGAAACGAGTAAAATAAAAAAGAATTATAAATTGTTGCAATATGCATACGGTAGAGGATATGAGCAGGATTTGATCAGCGAAATTCTAAACATGAACAATTGAAAAATAAACTACTTACCTACTTCCCCCTCCTTGGCTTCATTTTCCTGGCCTTACATTTTAGCATTACCTTACTTTATGTGGTGCCTGAACCCATGATGTATGAGCGTGTTCAGGAAGCCTCTAAAAAATACACTCTTCCTTTTTTCAGGCAATACTGGAACCTGTTTTCTCCCGTGCCCACCATTAATAAAACATTGGTATACCGGGTGTATACTGCAAATGGCGATACTTCACAATGGCTGAGCCCTTATACCGACGATTTACAGGAACACAATAAGTACCGTGTTACTTCGGCAGGACGAAAAGTAGTGCTGTATAGCAACCTCCTGTATTACCTTATTAACGAAACCTGTTCCTGTAAAATAAATCAAAACAAAGTGTTTAAAGGCGATACGGCCACTTCTTCTTTTAATGCACTGAGGTATTTAATACAAAGGGAACAGCCGGATGCGAAGTATGCAGATATTGTTGTGCATTGTTCGCAACCCAAAATACCCTGGCTGGAACAATCAGTAAAAAAATTCAGTATTGTTTATCCTCAAATAAAATTGCAGCCATGATAATGGACGCGATAAATAACCTTGTTGAGTATTTTGGTTCCGAAGCCCGGCAGCTAAGAAATGTTAACCTTTTCCGCAAGGCCTTGTATGTTTATATACTGTTTACTGTTGTGCAGCAAATACCGCTTATGCAACAACTGTATGGCCCGCAGTCGCTTATTGTACCTTATACCTATGATAGCATTTCTGCAGAAAGTTTGCTTAATCTTTTGTCGCAGCCGGGCATAGCGCCGTATTATTATTTATTTTTTATAGTGCAGGCTTTGTGTTGTGGGCTTGGCCTCTTCCATATTTTTCCGAGGCTTTGTGCCCTCTTAGTTTGGTATTGTACCATTAATTTAAGCAACAGAGTTTACCTTTCGAATACCGGCGGAGATTTATTGGTGAACATACTTTTGTTTTACTTAATTTTTATTTCACCACAACAAAAAAAGAATACCGGTCAATATGATCCGATTATCAATACTTTCGACAACACTTTTATTTTGGCCTGTAAACTACAGGTGGTATTGGTATACGCCGTTTCGGCCATTTATAAATATACACAGCCCGAATGGCTCAATGGCAGCGCCTTGTATTATATTCTCAATATGAATGAATTTACACTGCCCCTCGTAAAACAAGAGGTGGTTCACTTTCCTTTCCTCAGCAGCATCTGCACCTGGATTGTAATGGTGTACCAATCACTTTTCCCCATCCTTATTTTTATAAAAGGAGCCAAACGAAATTTAATTATCTGTGGCATTCTTGTCCACGTAGGTATAGCTGTAGTGATGGGCCTGTTTAATTTTAGTTTAGTAATGATTTGTTGTTACTTATTGTTTAGAGACATAGATTTGAGTAGTGAGATATGAGTATTGAGACATTAGATTCCTGTTTACTCCAACTCTCACTACTCAAATCTATGTACTCAATACTAATATCTCATATCTAAAAAAAACGTACATTTGCCCCTATGTTTACAACCGACCAACTAAAAGACGTGATAGAGCGCAGTGCAGCGCTGAGGAGGCATCTTTGACTACGATCGTAAGTTAAAAGAAATAGCCGAAGAGGAAGAAAAAACGCAGGCCCCCGATTTTTGGAACGATCCTAAAAAAGCAGAAGAACTGCTTCGCAAGATCAAGCTGAAAAAAAACTGGACCCTGGCCTACGATGATTTATTGCAAAGTGTTGATGACCTCAACACTATGTATGAATTTTACAAAGGCGGGGATGCCTCCCAACAGGATGCCGAAGAGCAGTTTAAGATCACCTTAAAAAAACTGGAACACATTGAATTTAAAAACATGTTGAGCGGAAAAGAAGACGCTTTAAACTGTATTATTGAAATCAATGCAGGGGCAGGCGGTACCGAAAGCTGCGACTGGGCCAATATGCTGATGCGGATGTACATTATGTGGGCTGAAAAAAATGGCTTTAAAGTAAGCGAAACCGATAAGCAGGAAGGAGAGGTTGCCGGTATAAAATCGTGTACACTTCAAATAGAAGGGGAGTATGTATACGGTAATTTAAAAGGAGAAAATGGTGTGCACCGGCTTGTACGGATCTCGCCTTTTGATTCCAATGCCAAACGTCACACCAGTTTTGCCAGCGTATACGCTTATCCCTTAATTGACGATACCATTGAAATTGATGTAAACCCGGGCGATTGCGAGTGGGAAACTTTCCGGGCGGGTGGGGCAGGCGGCCAGAACGTGAATAAGGTGGAGACCGCTGTACGACTGTACCACAAACCAACAGGCATTATTATTAAAAACCAGGAAAGCCGCTCGCAGTTACAAAATAAAGAGAATGCTTTAAAATTACTGAAGTCGCAATTGTACGAAGCCGAAATGCGCAAGCGCATGGAAATTACAAATGCGATTGAAGGCAATAAAAAGAAAATTGAATGGGGTTCGCAAATCAGGAATTATGTTTTTCATCCTTATAAATTGGTGAAGGATTTAAGAACAGATTACGAAACCAGCGATGTACAGGGTGTTATGGACGGGGACCTGGAAAATTTTATCCGGGCCTTTTTGATGGAATACGGAAGCAAGAGTTAATAATTTAATCCATGAGCAAAATTACGATCCTGCACAATCCGCGCTGTTCAAAGTCGCGCGAGGCCCTGCAATTGTTAGAGGAGAATAAGTGTGAGATAGAAATTATAGAATACCTTAAAAACACGCCTTCTAAAAAAGAACTGAAAGACCTGCTGATGAAGCTTGGGCTGAAACCCTTAGATATAGTAAGGAAAAAAGAAGAGTTGTTCCTGAAAAAATTTAACGGTAAAAAATTTACCGATGCCGAATGGCTGCAAATACTGATTGAACACCCGGTACTGATTGAAAGGCCTATTGTTGTAGATGGTTATAAAGCTGTGATAGGAAGGCCGCCTGAATTGGTGTTGGAGCTGGTACGCAGAAAGAAAGTAAAAACAGGTGCTACTAAGAACTAAGAACTTTGAACTAAGAACTAAAGATTATACAGTAAAACTAAGCGCCACAGTTCTGCCCCCTTCATTAAATTCAATTTTATCAGCCAGGCTTTTCATTAAAAACACGCCCCGGCCACTGTCTTTTTCAAGGTTTTCAGGCGCAGTAGGGTCAGGCAGGTTGTCGTAATCAAAACCTGTTCCTTCGTCTTTAATAATAAATGTAATATCCTGGGGCGTGGTTCTGAAAGCCACATCAATATTTTTTTCGGGATTGCTTTTATTACCGTGGTGAATGGCGTTGTTTACCGCTTCGGTAACGGAAATCAGGATGTTTCCAAATTTCTCTTCACCAATGCTAAACACATCACACACGTCTTCTATCATTCGCTCAACCAGCAAAATATTTTCCGGCCGCGAGGACAATCTTAGTTTTTGATCAGGTGATAACAACATAGCGTTAAGTTTTAATATTCGGAGTAGCTTATTTATTAAAATTATTAAAGTATTCATTCACTTTACCTTTATAATAAGGGCTTAATGAAGGAGGAACGGTTTTTAATAATTCCAGTTCCTGCTCTTTTAATCTTTTATACTCCAAAAAAAGGTTTTGGTTACTATAATTTTCATTTTTAGCTTCATTTGATTGTCTTTTTTCATCCAGGTCCTTCTCCCGCTCAGCTTTTTCATGCTCCAGCAATTTTGTAAGTATTTCCTGTTGCCGTTTAATGGTTTCCTGTGTAATTACTTTATTAACAAGGTCATTTTCAGTCTCTTCCATTTTTTGGGCCAAATCTCCTCCCGCGTTTTGCCCCCCGTTTTTCATCATTTTTTGCATGGCTTCCTGCATAGCCCTTCTTATGGCTTCCTGTTCAGCCGCCATTTTAGCTAATTGTTCGCTTGAACCTGGCATGCTTCCCATTCCCATTCCATTGCCCTGTTTGTCCCCTGGTTTTTTCCCCCCCTGCTGTTTGCCCTGCTCCAGCATCTTTTTCATCTGCTCAATTTGTTTATTTAGCTGTTCCTGCATTTTGCGCATATTGGCCATACTTTGCGAAGGTTTTTGGCCTTTTCCCCCCGGTTTTTTACAATTTCCCTGTCCCTGGCTTTTACTTTTAGCCTGTTGTTTGGCTTCCATCTGCATTTGTTCCAGCGACTCATTCAGCATCAGGGCCAGGTTATTAATGGAGGTCATGGTGTTTTGTTCGCGCACGGTAGCTTCCCCGGTCTGATGTTCGGTGAGGGCCTCCACCGATTTAGCCATGTTCATTTGTATGGAACTTATTTCCC
>JAHEYF010000033.1 GCA_023251755.1 Bacteroidota bacterium | reverse complement strand
TGACCCAAACTTTTTAAATTCTAAATTCTAAATTCTAACTTTCAAAACTTTCAAACTTTTCAACTTTCAAACTTAAACCCAATCATCATGCTACAAGTTGTAATATGCAGCCCAAACATTAAGGAACTTTACCCCAACGACAAATCCATTCAAACAATCGACATGGAAGGGGTACCTGTTACCTGCGCCCTTGTTGAAACACCTGACCCCGGGTTTGACCCCGCCCTGAAAGAAAACAGTTACAAAGTGCTGGTAAAAAAACGGGCTTTTTCCTGCAACTACCGCGACCGGGCATTTATTTTAACTACCGCTCTTAAATGCAATCAAAGCAAAGGCGATAAAATTGATGCAGGTTCTGTTGGCTCCGATTTTGTAGCCGATGTAATTGCTGTTGGCTCCAAGGTAAAAGACCTGAAACCCGGCGATCGCGTAATAGGGGATGGGCATTACCCGGCCGGCCCGAAAGATTTTTTAATAGGCCCTGAATACGAAGGAGTCAATATTGGTTTGCCGACCAATAATGCTTCCCGCGAAATGGATGTTTTTCATTGCAGAAAACTCATGAAAATTCCGGCTGGCATGAGCGATGAAGTAGCGGCCAGTTTTATGGTAGGCGGAATTACCAGCTATAGTATGTTGCGCAAATTAAACATACAGGACGGTGATACCATATTGGTAACAGCAGCTAAATCCAATACCTCCCTGTTTATACTCAGTGCTTTGAAGAAGTGGAAGAAAAAGAAAAAAATAAAAATTTACGCCACCTCGGGCTCCAGAAAATATGAGAAAAGGCTAAAAGAAATGGGAGTGGATGAATTGTTTATTTCCGAACCCGGTAATCCTTTGTTGTTTGATAAAAAGAGTCTGGATAAAATTCAATCGCAACGGATTTTTTTTACTTGTGTGATCGACCCTTTCTTCGATTTGTTTTTTGGCAAGGTTGTAAAATACATGCCCTTTGGTGCCCGCTACACCACTTGCGGCTTGCAGGACCAGCACCACGACCTTGTAGGCCTTGCTCCAACCCGCAACAACCAGGGCCCCGAATTAACTTACGCCATTAGTCAGCTAATGATGTTTAACATGGTTTTTGTAGGAAACTGTGTTGGCCTGACCAGTGATTTAAAACAGGCTGTGAGAGATCATGTTAAACAGGATTTTGATGTGCAGGTAGACTCAGTATATGAAGGGATAGATGTAGCTGCTTTTTTTGAACGCACCTACAAAGCTAAAAACCGCTGGGGCAAAGTGGTGTATAAGTTTCCTGCTTAAGCGCTGCCCTCAGGCCCTCTTTGTAGTGTCGTTTATTACCTGTATGTTTGAGTTCTTTGTCCAATAGTTTGTACAGAGCAGTAAGAATTAATTAAACCTAAAACACTACAAATGATTGGAGCCATTATTGCTAAAATTGCCGTTAAAAAAGGGTTTAAAGCCCTGAACGATCACGACCTCGAAGGATTTATGAAATCCTGGGGCGATAATGGTAAATGGATTTACCCGGGTAGTTTAACTGTGAGTGGCGAATTTGAAGGAAAAGAAAATGTTCACAAATGGTTTACCCGTTTCCTCGATCAGTTTCCCACCCTTACATTTACCATCAATCATTTGGGGGTGGGCAATATGTTTGACTTAGTGGGAAATAACGTCATCTCTGCGCAATGGGACCTGGACTTAATTACCAAAGAAGGAATGACCTTTAAAAATACCGGCGTTACAGTTTTAACTATTAAAAACGGGAAAGTGGTACAAGGCCTGGATATTCTGGAAAATATATGTGGAGCAGATTTCAGACAGGCATGGGGAGAGTAGAAGGAAGTGCGATTGACGAAGTACGAATGACGATTGATAGTAACCAATCGTACCTCGTCAATCGTACCTCGTCAATCGTACCTCGTCAATCGTACCTCGTCAATCGTAATTCGTCAATCACTATTAACCAATAACTAAGAACACCGAACTAAGAACTATCCCATGTCGTTTTCCAATTTAGGTTTATCCGAAGCCCTGTTAAAGTCATTGGCTGATCAAAATTATACGCAGGCTTATCCCATTCAGCAAAAAGCGATTCCGGCTATTTTAAACGGAAAGGATATTTTAGGTATAGCTCCAACAGGAACAGGTAAAACAGCCAGTTTTGTAGTCCCAATTTTAGAACGCTTTCAAAACAGTGCCCCTTCAAAAAACAGGCACATAAGCGCATTGGTCTTGGTACCAACCAGGGAACTGGCCATTCAGGTAAATGATGTATTCAGAACCCTGGGCGCAACATTGTCGGGGCAAATAAAAAGCATGGCCGTTTATGGAGGCGTTTCTATAAATCCACAAATGATCGGATTGCAGGGAGTTGAAATTTTAGTGGCTACCACAGGACGTTTATTAGAGTTAATTGATTCCAAAGCCGTTTCATTGGCTGATGTAAAAATACTGGTGTTGGACGAGGCTGATAAAATGCTGCACCCGGGCTTTCGGGAAGAAATGTCCCGCGTTTTTTCATTGTTGCCCGATAAACGCCAGAACCTTTTGTATTCAGCTACCTTAAGTGAAGATGTAAACAGCATTCACGAAAATTTATTGCGAAGCCCCTTAATAATAAAGGTTGAGGAAGAAACCAGCAACATTGATTTAATCAAACAATCGGCTTATTTAATTGCTGAAGAAAAAAAGGGGCCTTTGCTTCGTTACCTGATTAAAGAAAATAAAATCAGCCAGGTGCTTGTGTTTACCTCCTCAGTTCACCGGGCAGACAGTGTGGTGGATAAATTAAAAAAGAACGACATTGATGCCTTTGCTTTTCACAGTAAAAAAAGTCAGGGTGTGCGAACAGAAGCTTTGAGTTTATTTAAGTCTGGAAAAATAAAAGTACTGGTGGCCACCGACATAATGGCCAGGGGCATCGATGTTAAATTTTTGCCCTGTGTAATCAACTACGAATTGCCGCGCTCACCAAAAGACTATATACACCGCATTGGCCGTACGGGCAGGGCAGAAACCCCAGGAGAAGCCATCTCATTGATTTGCTCCGAAGAAGAACACCATTTTAAAGTCATTCAAAAAAAAATGGGCAAACAAGTGACAACAATTGACGGCAATGTCATTCCTCTTCATGGTTATTGATTTTTTCATTCCGACTCTTCACTAAAAATAAGTTCGAATTAGTTTTCGGAAGAAAAAGACTTTTATACTCAATCAAAATTGTTACATTTATTCCCTTTCTATATTTAAAACAATTATGAAAAAATGCAATTTATTTTTTGTTCTGATTTTTATTTTTCAATGTACAATTTCCCTTCAGGCGCAAACCGATTCTGCACATTTAGCCAAACTCTATATTGCTTCTATCAGCGGGGCCTGCCCACCAACACAAAGTAAAATAGTCAATACGTTGGTTTCCATCAGGCCCGAAAACAAAAACCTTGTTCACAAAACAATTGAGGGGGAAGATTATATCCTGGCACTTTCTTTAAAAAACGACACGACTTATTATCAAAACAACAAAAGCACAGGAAAGTACAACACCGGCAATTACAGACTTTGGGTGACAGCAGCACCGGAACTGAAAAAAAAGTTCAGTATGATGGGGGTAAAAGACACTTCTCTTCGTTTGAAACAATTGCTGGGCCTGCCTCCAACATCCACCTACAGGTATTTTATTGAGTTTTGGGTGCGTCCGCAGGACCTGTTTCGTCCATGCCCCGACAAGGAGATAAGCGACGGCAGTTGTGACTTGTGTTTCCCCGAAAAAACAGATTCCACCTATATTAACTGGATCAACGAAAGCAGGATCAACCGTTATTACAATTGTAAACCTTACGACAATTACCCCTGGACACAATTGGGCTATACCTACGATTGGAACCCGCAGAACAAATCGCATATAGGCTTAAGCGAATTTGTGGTGGATGTGAATAAATACATCATTGTGAACAGGATTTATACCGTGCAGGAGTATTTGAGGAAACCGAAGAAATGATTAGCTGATGTGATGATTAGCTGATTAGCTGATGTGGAAACAGGTAAATGAAAAGCTGATAGGTGTTGAGGATTAGCTGATGTGATGATTAGCTGATTAGCTGATGTGGAAACAGGTAAATGAAAAGCTGATAGGTATTGATGATTAGCCAATCGGATATCTATAGAATTGCTAAAAACCTTAGTGAGCCTTTGTGCGCTGAGTGACTTAGTGGTAAAATGAAGATGATTAACCGAAGCATGATTTGAAGATTCGACGATGAATATTCTTGTTGACTCAGGAATAAATGTCTGTTGAGCGAAGATATACAGATTTATTTTTTTAAGAAAAATGAGTGAAATCACTTTTTTTATTTCTTTATTATAAATGTTTTGTTAGTTTCGTGAACTTAATTAGTCTATAAAATTCTTGTATGGAAAAATTTAAGCCCCAGAAAATGGTTGGCTGGTTCGATGTAGGTCAACTTGCAAGTACGGGTGTTAGGGCTGTCCTGTCCTCAGTTTTCGGTTCTTACGCCGACAAAAGAGAAACGATAGCATCCATTAGTGAGGTAAAAATTCATGATGAGTATGCCAACTCAAATGAATTGTGGTTAGACTATATATCAGATACAGGAGACGGGTTCAACCCCACTTTTACTATGGCCCAGCTGATTGCAAAGGATCAGATACTTGTTAAAACGCCAAACTCAGATCAAAAATTACCCCGTGCCAAAGTTGTTGTTTTTGGTGGCGATCAGGTTTACCCAACCCCTTCAAGGGAATTGTATCAAAACAGGTTTATTGGCCCTATGGATGCTGCGGCCCCTTGGGTAAAAGGCGGTCCCGAAGCCGACATATATGCAGTACCGTGAAACCACGATTGGTATGACGGACTGACTAATTTTGTCAAAATATTTTGTCAGGGTCGCTGGATTGGAAGCTGGAAGACCAAACAAAACAGAAGTTACTTCGCTATTCAACTTACAAAAAATACATGGTTGTGGGCCATCGACATTCAATTAGAAGCCGATATAGATAAACCACAGTTAGACTACTTTGACATTGAGGTGGCTAAGCGGATGAAGAAAGACGATAAAGTTATTTTATGTACTGCAGAACCAAGCTGGGTTTACCACACCTCAAAAAAAGCAGACAGCACTTATCAGAACCTGGAATTTTTTGAAAGAAAATACATTGCCGATAAAGGCTTCGAACAAATACTAACCCTCGCGGGTGACCTGCATCATTACGCGCATTATGCACAGGACAAAGGCCAGGGCAAAGTACACCATAAAATTACCGCCGGTGGTGGTGGAGCCTTTATGCACCCTACACACAACCTTCCGGATAAATTAATCAATATGAAGGAAGGGGATTTTGAACTAAAAGCAGCATTTCCTGAAAAGAAAACATCCAGGTCAATGGCTTTTGGCGATGTATTCTTCCCCTTTTACAATTTTTCATTTGGTGTATTTTTAGCTGTCATCCATTTATTGTTTGCCTGGTCGCTTCACATTGCAAGTGCATTTGATGCAAGTCCCGGAGATATATTTACAGAAATAAGAGAATTGGGTATCTCTGAAATATGCAGTGTTTACTCCCGCTTATTAATTACCTTCTCACACAGTCCAATTGCCATAGCCATCCTGGCAATATTTGTTGTTGGGTTTTATAAATTCTGTGACGTCAACTCTTCTAAGCTTAAATACATTGGTATACTGGGCGCAATTCATGGTGTATTGCATGTTGTATTAATGATGGTTTCACTGTGGGTGTTTAGTTACCTTAACTATTCAGTGTTCCACATCACAGGTCCGGTTACCGGGCCATTAGCCCTTGCAGCAGAAGCCTTTGTAATAGGTGGCGGACTGGCAGGCGCCCTTACAGGATTTTATTTACTGTTCTGCAACCTGGTATTTGGCATCCACGACAACGAAGCTTTTTCGGCCATGAAAATAGAAGGCTACAAGAATTTTTTAAGGATGCATTTCAAAGACAATCAATTGACCATTTATCCGATTGGACTTAAAAAGTCGGCCACCTGGAAAGCTCAAAAAGACAATAAGTACACGACCTCAGACGAAATAATTCCTGAACTAATCGAATCTCCAATTATTATTAATCTCCAATAACAAAATCATGAATTTCAAACGTTTATCATCACCAGTTGCCGACATCAAAAACCATTACGATGTAATCGTTATTGGTTCCGGATACGGTGCCAGTATTGCCGCTTCCCGTTTATCGCGCGGAGGTAAAAAAGTAGGCCTGCTCGAAAAAGGTAAAGAATTTTTACCCGGCGAATATCCGCGTACAACAGCAGACGCCTTGAAACAAATGCAATTTAATGCAGGTGGAAAACACATTGGTTCAAAAACCGGTTTGTATGATTTTCACATGAACGATGATATTAGTGTATACAAAGGTTGCGGATTAGGAGGAACATCGTTGGTGAATGCAAACGTTTCATTGCCGCCGGAAGAAAGGGTCATGAAAAAAGAAGAATGGCCTTCAGCGCTTAGAAACGATCCGGATTCCTTTAAAAGAGGATTGGACCGTGCCTGGAATATGTTGCAACCCAACCAATATCCCGAAGGAAAAAACGGATATGGGAAACTACCGAAGTCTGAGGCCATGAAGCTATCGGCCAAAGGCATGGGCAAGCCAAATGCATTCAGGTACTTAGACCTGAACGTAACTTTTGAAAACAGAAAAAACAACGCCGGTGTTGACCAGTACAAATGTGAACTGTGCGGAGATTGTATGACCGGTTGTAATTACGGAGCAAAAAACACTACTCTGATGAATTACCTGCCCGATGCAAAAAATCACGGCGCAGAAATATTTACCGAAGTAGATGTAAGATATGTGAGCAAGGCGGCCGATGGTAAATGGGCCGTGCATTACAAAATTCAGGGTGCGGAAAGCGAAAAATTTGATGCAGCTCCATTGTTTGTGACTGCTGATATAGTTGTAGTAGCAGCCGGATCATTGGGAAGTACAGAAATACTTTTACGTTCAAAAGAAAAAGGACTTGTTATTTCTGAAAAAACAGGAGACCGTTTTACCGGCAACGGAGACGTGTTGGGCTTCGGGTACAATTGCGATGTGCAGGTAAACACAGTTGGTTTTGGTACCAATCCTCCCGGTGGTAAAGTGAGTCCGGTTGGGCCTTGCATTACTTCGGTCATCGATTTACGCGAACAAGCAAAATTAGAAGACGGAATGGTGATTGAAGACGGGAACGTACCGGGGCCATTGGCCAGTACAATTTCTGCCTCAATGGTATCCATCTCTAAATTATTTGGAAAAAGTCAGGACACAGCATTTAAAAACACCCTCAAAAAAAGAGGGGCAGAGTTGGTAAGTCTGCTTGGTGGTGCATACAAAGGCGCCTTAAACAACACACAGGCTTTCTTGGTAATGACCCACGACGATGGCAATGGTAAAATGAGATTGGAAAATGATAAATTAAAAATTACCTGGCCGGGAGTGGGCAAACAACCCATCTTTAAAAAAGTAGATACCAATTTAAAAGCGGCGACCCAGGCAATTGGTGGTGAATTTATTCCCAATCCAACCTGGACCAAAGTAATGGATTACGACCTGATGACCGTACACCCTTTAGGTGGTTGTGTAATGGGAGACGATGCAAGTAAAGGCGTTGTTAATCACAAAGGAGAAGTGTTCTCTTCCAAATCAGGTACCGATGTTCACAAAGGATTGTATGTGTCTGATGGAGCGGTGTTGCCACTTCCATTGGGTGTGAACCCTTTAATAACTATTTCGGCTTTGGCAGAAAGGTCCTGCGAATTAATGGCCAAAGATTACGGCTTCACCATTAACTATGGTTACGAAGAAGTGAAGATAAACGATAGCAATTTAAAAAAACCAGGCATTCAGTTTACCGAAACAATGAAAGGCTTCTTCTCTGTAAACGAAAAAGAAGACTTCCAAAAAGGTGCTGACCAGGGCAAAGAAAGCGGTTCCTCGTTTGCATTCACCTTAACAGTTATTTCTGATGATGTGGAAACCATGCTGAAAGACAAAAACCACCAGGCTAAATTAGCCGGCGTGGTGAAGGCCCCTGCCTTGTCATCCAAACCATTAACGATATCAAATGGTATATTTAATTTGTTTGTGGATGAAAAAGCAGACGTGCCGACCAAGCTGATGAAATACAAAATGACTGTAAATTCAGAAGAAGGCAAAGCCTATTATTTTTATGGCTATAAAGTAGTAAGAGACGACAAAGGTTTTGATATGTGGGCAGACACCTGTACTTTATTCATTACCGTTCACGAACAGGAAAGTGAAACTTCCCCTGTACTTGGAAAAGGAATACTGGTAATTGAAACCGCTGATTTTGCAGTACAAATGACAACTATGAAAGTACTCAATGCAAAATCAAAAGCCGAAGAAGTAAAAATATTGGCCGAATTCGGAAAATATTTTTCAGGTTCACTTTATGAAATTTATGTTAAACCGCAGTTTGCGTAAACGGTAGCAGGTAGTTAGTAGCAGGTATCAAGTACCCTCCTGCTACCAACTACTTACGACCAGCTACTATTAACTATTCACTAATCGCTATTAACTAACTTATCATGGCCCAACACGGTGCACTCTCTATAGTTGTTGACATTAAACCGGGGAAAAAGCAGGAACTAAGAGATAAATTCAAGGAAATAGAAGCGGCAGGTATCGATACCAACAGCGTCGTTCCTTTTGCAAAATTAACCTCCATTCATTTCGCCCGCTTTGTGGTGTTTGATGAAGGTACAGATGCTTACGGAAAACCCTTTCCGGCCCGCTTAAGTTTTACTACCAATTACGACCTGCCAACCGACAATCATTTAAAAGAACTGATAGACAATGCAGGCCCCGGACTTTGGAGCATCTTTTCGATGTGTTTAAAATTTCCGGAGGGTGCTTATTCAGCTGCTAAATTGTCGGACTATTTAAAAACAAGTTCAATTCCAACCGATACCTTTTATGTGGGAGTTGGTCAGCGTTCGGTATCACAAATCAGGAATGAAAATGAGCTGCGGGAAGCCATTGAAAACTATGCCGACGCTCAGAAAATTGAGTTCAAAGGAAAAGACGCCGTTTACATTCGCAAAAAAATTGTTGATTTTGTAAATGGCAACCCGAAATTGCAATGGGCTAAAACACCTGCTCCTAAAAGATCCGCAGGAGAAAGTGCGGTGTTTTATGGCAAACTGATTTTAGTTATTCTGCTCGTTATTGTTCTTTTACCAATCATCATTCCTTTCGTAATTGTATGGATGACATTGGTGCTGATCAATGAAATAACAACAAAGGACCTGGTTTGTAAAATAGACAAAAACCATGTACGCACTTTGGTTGAAAGGGAAAACACCATTGTGCAGCAACAGTTTTCGGCTATGGGCAATGTGAAGCCGGGCTTTCTGAGAAAGTCTACCATGTTGTTTTTGCTGCGCATGACAAACTTTCTCGCCCCTTACCTGTTTAGCAAAGGAAAGTTATCGGGTATACCCACCGTACAATTTGCAAGATGGCTGATTGTGAACGATGGCAAACAAATGATCTTCCTCAGCAACTTTGATGGGAACTCTGAAAATTACCTGCGTGACTTTATCAACATTGCAGGCCGGCAATTAACCCTTATGTTTTGCCACACCGTTGGTTATCCTAAAACAAGGTTGATGTGGTTTGGAGGAGCGAAAGACGCAGACGGGTTCATGGCCTGGGCCAGAAGTTTTCAGGTCATCTCCAATGTCTGGTACAGTGCCAACAAAACGGTTACTGTAAAAAACATTTTTCACAATGCGGCTATCCGGGATGGCCTTTATGGTGAAATGAGCGAACACGAAGCCCGTAAATGGTTAAGTAAATTATAATCATTAAGTCAATAACGACGCATTAAAATTATAGTAAACAGTGGGCTAACCGTGATCCGAATCTTTTAACTTTTAACTTTTTACTTTTCACTTAATACCACATGGAAAATTTAGAAACACAGGATATACAGGGAATCATTATTAAAGGATATTCCAATTTGCCCGCAGCAGACTTTCTGTTGTTGGGAATTAAAGACGCTGTGGCAGTAAAAAAATGGATTAAAAACAATATTGCAACAATTACCTTCGGCACCGACAAACCGCAGGAAACAGCCATGAACTTAGCTTTTACCTTTGAAGGTTTAAAAGCCCTGGGATTGGACGCCGCTACATTGGACAGCTTTCCTATGGAGATGGAAGATGGTATGTTGACCCGTCACAAACAGGATTACTTAGGCGATTATGGCACAAGCGATCCGGCAGGCTGGGACTGGGGCGGAAAAAAAACAGCGCCCGTTCATGTACTGGCCATGTTGTATGGAGCAAGCGAAGATATAATGAACGCCTGGTACGCCAAACAAAAAGCCCAGCTGGAAGCCAATGGTTTTTCGGAAATAAAAAAATTAGACACCACTGTTCTTCCCGAAAGAAAAGAACATTTTGGTTTTCAGGATGGAATTGCACAACCAACTATTAAAGGCTTGGATAGAAAAGACAGTCCGCAAAACACCGTTGCAGCCGGCGAATTTATTTTAGGCTATAAAAACGAATACGATCAATACCCGATAGCACCCGTTGTTAATCCGAATTTAGACAAGGAAAATTTACTTTCATTTTCCACTGCCCAACCCGGTTTAAAAGACCTGGGCAGAAACGGCAGCTTCCTTGTATTCAGACAGTATAAACAAGACGTGGTAAAGTTTTGGAAATACATGGACGAGGCTACCCGCCTTGAAAAAGAAAAATGCAACGAAGAGGAAATGATCAAGCTGGCTTCTAAAATGGTAGGCCGCTGGCCCAGTGGCGCTCCTTTAGCTGTTAGCCCTGAAAAGGATGATACAACAAAATCAAATGTGGATCATTTTGGCTACAGGCATTCAGACGGTGAAGGATTAAAATGCCCTTATGCCTCACACATACGCCGCACCAACCCACGCGATGGACAGGACATGAGTGAACACGCCTCCAATGAAATTTCTAAAAAGCACCGCATATTGCGCAGGGGAAGATCTTATGGAACCCCTGTAACAAACAGCATGAAGCCGGAAGATATTTTAAAAGTAAGCAGTGTGGAAGGCGAACGCGGATTGCACTTTATTTGTTTTAATGCAGATATTGGCAGACAATTTGAATTTATACAAAACGCCTGGGTCAACAACCCGAAGTTTGAAGGATTGTATGATGAGCGCGACCCGGTTACCGGAAACCACTCTCATCCCGGTAATACTAAAATGACCGGTACTTTTAGTGTACCTAAGGAAAGTGGATTAAGAGAGCGCTACACCGATGTACCTGAATTTGTAAACGTAAAAGGCGGCGCGTATTTTTTTATGCCGGGAATTAAAGCCCTTAAGTATTTGGCTTCTGTTTAGTAACAGGTAGTAGGTCGTAAGTAGCAAGTAACAAGTAGTTAGAACCACTACCTGATACTAAGTACCTGAGACCTGATACCCAAAAATTGAATTAATTGAAAGAGCTTGGCA
The DNA here is from genome assembly GCA_023251755.1 of Bacteroidota bacterium. GTDB lineage: Bacteria > Bacteroidota > Bacteroidia > B-17B0 > Aurantibacillaceae > JAHEYF01. The sequence continues at coordinate 34,567 of JAHEYF010000033.1, read as the reverse complement.
AAGAATACCCCGAACCCAACGAGGCAAGGGATACCGAAGAAATAATAGCGGCTATAAAAAAGCGGCTGGAAAGGGATTACCCACCCGGAAAGGTATTGAGGCAGTTTCACGCCAAGATGCACGCCTGTGTGCAGGCAACCTTTAAGGTAGAAGCCAATATTCCTGAAAAACTGCAACAGGGTTTTCTGATCCCCGGTAAAAGTTATGAAGCCTGGGTGCGTTATTCCAACGGAAGCGATAAAGTAGTAAAAGATAAAAAAGCAGACTTAAGGGGAATGGCCATTAAACTACTCAATGTAAATGGTGAATTCATAGGGGATGATAAGGCTCTGCCCAACTCGCAGGATATTTTAACGGTAACTTATCCAACCTTAATGTCGGCTACCGTTGGCGATTTCAAAAAAAATATCAAAGCTTTGTGCGGAGGACCTTCAGCACTTATTCTTTTCGCATTGAACCCAACCAACTGGCCTGCACTGGTTCGCACCCTGAAGTCTTTAAAAAAGCACAACAACCTTTTTGCAGAACAATACTGGAGTGTGAGCCCCTATAGATTAGGCAAGCCCGAACTGGCTGTAAAATATAGCATTATACCAACAACCAAAACAACTTCTTCTCCCATTGATAAAAACGATGCGAATTATTTGCGTAAAATAATGCAGCGCGATCTGGAGTCGAGCACCATTACCTTTGATTTTATGGTGCAGTTGCAGGAAGATGCGGATAAAATGCCCATTGAAAACACCTGTGTAGAGTGGAAATCTAAATTTATAAAAGTAGCAACCATCAGCATTCCCCCACAAAATTTTAACAACAAGGAGCGGGATGCATTTGGTGAAAACCTGAGTTATTCGCCCTGGCATTGTTTAAAGGAGCATCAGCCATTGGGTGGTGTAAACCGGGCCAGACATGCGGCTTATACAGAAATAGCAGCTTTCAGGTTGGAGAGAAATAAAAAATTAATGATAAGTTAAAATTTAGAAGTTAAAAGTTAAAAGGATTAAATCACGGATAGGAATACGTGTGACAATGTTTTTGAATACTGAAATAAACTTAAATAACACTATTTAATAGTATAGCACAAAGTACGCAGAGAATTGAATCGCAACCAGAATCGCTCTTTTAACTTTTTACTTATTACTTTTAAATTAATATTAAACTATGGCAAAACAAAAGTATAAAGGGGAATTTGAGGAAGGCTCCGCCGCAAAAGCGGTGATATCCCTGTCTCAATTAATATTGGGCCCATTGGAAGCAATCTTAAAAGCGCAGGTGCATGCTTCCCGTTCGTTTTTAAACATGGTACTTCAATTGGGTTATCCCCATATAGAAGTGGATGAAGAAGGGGCACCTAAAAAAAATCCTACCGAAGACCAGCAGAAATTATACATGCAGGAGTTTAAGTACGATACAAAATCTCCTACCGGACAGGTAACCACGTCGGTGATAAAAGTACCTGCTTTGGCCTTAGTGCCTATTTCACCTTTGTCAATAGACCAGGCCGATTTTCAGGTTGACTTCAAAGTAAGCCACGTTTACAGGCACCAGCAATTGCAGGAGTCGGAAGCAAAAAAATTAGGCAAAGAAAAAGGCACTAATTACGATGAATACAAACGCCCCTGGTTTTTGGTGAAAGACCCCGTTAGTATAAGAGGGGTGATTGCGCCCAAGGCTTCCGAAGAAGTGAAGGACGATAATTCAAACTCGGAAGAAAGCTCCATCAAAATAAATATTAAAATAAGCAGACAGGCTATGCCTGCCGGTATAGACAAATTATTGACATCTTTAACCCAGGCCAATAACAATCACATCGTTGAAACCCAAACAAAAAATAATTAATCAATAAATTTAAACCCTTAAAATTATGGAACCAACAACTTTCGCAGCCGAATTTCAATCACTACCATTGGAGTATTTGATAGCTGCACCGCTTAAAGGCGCAATTGAAGCACAAGCCATTGCAGCAGCCTCCACAAGGGCTTTTATTCAAGGCATGCTCAACACCAATTCCGATGGAACCCAAACGCCGATAACCGTTGATTTTAAACTTTCAAAAAGTGTGAACAGTGTTGCAGGCGCATCAAGTACCGATATGGTGATTAAAGCTCCTTTGTTATCAATGGTGCCGGTTCCGCACCTGCGCATAGACTCCTTAACAAGTACCTTTAAGTACGAGATCAATGAAATCCACAAATCAGAAAAATCTTTAGACATGGGTGCTACGGCTACAGCAGGAACATCTGCTTTGTTGTCGAAATTTGTAAACATTCAGTTGAACGGTACTGTGGGCAGTAAATCAAAAGAAGAATCTTCAATGAACAGAAGCGGCTCTTTGGAAATTACCATTCACGCCAGCGAAGCTCCGATTCCTGAAGGTTTGGCCCGTATACTGAATTTGTTGTCGCGTGCTATACCTGAGCCTGCTTCATCACCGGTATCTTCGAACTAAGTAGAAGTTCTATATAGTTTAATAGTTCATAAGTTCATTCGTTCAATAGCTACAGGAACGAATAAACGAAAGAACGGATAAACTAAGTTACACCTAATCCGATGAGTTTGAACAAAAACGTTTTCACCGTAAAAGAAATAGCCCTGCACTTCTTAAACCAGGTTATCATGGCTGATACGGACTTTCAGCTGAATCAGCGGGCGGCCTGGCAGCAGTTGGGCAAAGGCGAGGACATCTATGCCGGTTTTGCGAAGTTGAATTCGCTTTTTTTAAGCGAGATAGACTATTCATTTGAAATAACGCCGGCAACAATTTCTTTTTGGGACAAGGTGAAAATACTTTTTGGACGCAAATTAAAAACAGGCGCCAACTATTACACCATTGCCAAAGAATCGGAAAAGACATTGGAGAATTTAAAAATTAAAGTCACCATAAAACGGGAAAGCCCCGGCAAGTACGATTCAAGCGTTGTAACAACACCCGAAACAGCCTTAAAACCTGAAGAAATCAATGTCATTAATTTCCCTAAATAACGGCTGGAAAAGGTTTGACAACGGCCGTATCTGGCGTTGCATGGCCCCTCATTTCATGTTAGAAATGGACAGGGAAGGCAATACACCCAACTACCTTCATTTACCGGCTTCATTAAGTGCCATGCGCAAAGTTAAATCGTTTTACAATGGTAAACTTTCTTTTGGTACTTTAAACAACAATGGCAACGGGGTAGACTTAATGGTGGCCAATTCAATGGCCGAATCGGGGGGGAGTGCACCCACCCAGTTTTCGTACGAAGAATTAAGTAATGTATATAAAAATGCGGGCGGCGTTGGAGTGGGAGACAGGCTGGCTGTTGTGGTGGATTATGTGAAGACCCGGAATAAAAATTTAGTCCGCAAAGAACCCGGCTACATTGACCCCATCAGCACACCTTCAAAATTATCGATGGGGGCGCATCATTGCCTCATCTCTACCGCATTAAACTTAACAGGAATTCACGATTTACACCAGAAAGCATCACCCATATATACCGATGCGGTAAAGGAGCTGGTTTTTAAACTCCCATCCTCTTCGGTATTTACAGCCCAGTTGGCCATCACTTATTTTACCAATTCATTCGCAAAGCATCAAAATCAACCGCCCTTAATGGCTGCTATATACAATGCAGGCTCCTTAAGGCCCGATGCCACCAATGCCTGGAATTTAAAACAATACGGCAACCACCTCGATCGTTGGGTGGCTTTTTACAACACCTCGCGCTTGCTGGCTCTGCAGTCTGTAGTAACGCAAACACCTGTTCCGCCAACAGCGGCGGCCATCCCCGGAAAAATAATGGAAATAAAAGTAGTCCGCAAAGAATTTACAACTGAAAGCACCATTGGTGAAATGTACATCAACGAAGAGTTTCATTGTTATACTTTAGAAGACATGTACCGCAGCAACGGGGTAAAAATATACGGTGTAACTGCTATACCTGAAGGGCGTTACCAGGTAAGAATGACTTTCTCCAATCACTTCAAAAAAGAAATGCCCTTATTGATAAATGTTCCCGGTTACGAAGGCGTGCGTATACACCCGGGCAATACCGCAGCCGATACCCTGGGCTGTGTGCTGGTAGGTAAACACAAAAGCATGAACCACATCTCCGGTTGTGCTGAAGTCTATGAAAGTCTGGCGCAGAAAATAAAGGCTGTTACCACCGATGGCAAGTGCCATATCACCATTCAAAAGGGATAGAACGAAGTACGAGTTACGATTGTAGAAGTACGAACGAATTAATTCCTGTTAGCTATTCGTGCATTCGTGGCAATTGTTGTTGGTTTTGCCACGAATGCACGAATGAAATACTTTATAGTTTTTTACGAATATCGTTTTTGAAAGGCCTGTCACACACAGGCTTAATACAACATACAGCGTACATCGGACAAATCAGGTTATCTTAATAAATGTATAAAACTATTGTAGTTAAACTTTACATTTCCATACGAACTATCCATGATGCAGTAATAAACACCGTCCGATAATTCCTTCCCATGGTGGTTGCGGCCATCCCATTTAAAATACAGGTCATCCGATTCAAACACCAGCTCTCCCCAGCGTCCGTATATTTTTACATTAAAATAATCGAAGCACCGGCTGATTTCCGGTGCATTTATTTTAAAATGATCGTTCACACCGTCGTTGTTGGGGGTGAAAATATTGGCAACAGCAATGTTTCCATCTTCAGGCGGATTCACATAAATATCCAGGTCAAAAGGGATCAGGTTTGTTCCATAACAGGAACGGTCGCGGGCATAGAACGTAACACGGTAAGGAGCCGGGCGGATATCGGAACATTTGGTTTGAATGCAGAAAAGGGATTGAACACTTGCAAAAGCACTGTCGGATGAAAACTGAACAGCAGGTACATCGGGGGAATGCTGAAACAATTCAGGTGAACTCGCATTCATAACAAGCCAGTCAAAATTTGGATCGCTGGCCTTGATGGTTAAACAAGCTGTGTCGCCTCCTATCATGTTATAGGTATGCGCCTGTGGCAGACTAAAGTAAGGGGCTGAGTTGGTGCTACAGCTCAAAACCTGGTATTGCACGTCCCTGCGTATTTCCCCAATCTTCATTCCATTCCTGTATTCCTCTACCCGCACCGCAAAAACAAAAACGCCAAGCGCCCCCGGGCTTGCACTAAGTATACCTGTTTGGCTGTTAATAGACATTACAGGCGATCCTCCAACCATGTCTGCCGCGCTATAAGGAGATTGCCAGTTGATGCTGCTATAAGGCCCCGAAGAAGCGCCCGGTATAGGTGTAGCGGATGTTCCGTTTCCGTTCAGCGGCGTAATCAGCGAATACACCAACACATCTCCGTCGATGTCTGTTGCCGAAAAATTATCAATGTTGGGTTGAGATACACACATATAAGCTTTGGGATAAGAGCCAAATACAGGGGTAGAATTGGCTAAGGCCGGATCAGGGATTTCTGCATAAAACACCATCCCGGCAGAGCCCGGAACAGTAATATTTTGAATGATCCCGTTTCTGCAGCACCTTTGCCAGCTGACGTAATAACCATTTGTGTTGTTGGGAAAAGTAATTACAGTATCGTAAATACCCTGCGTGATACACAAAGCCGGGGTAAAACAACTGTCCCCCAGCGCAAGCACCTGCTGCGAGTGCAGCGTCATGTCGAACTGGAAGGCTTCAACATTGCTTACTTTATTGTACACACCCAGTGTAATTGAATTGTCAAAATCCGTTGTTCCCGCCGAACAGTCTTTGTAAAAAGTAAGGCTGACTTTAAAATTATTTCCCGAGATGTATTTTACGGTAATGTCCCCCCCTACAATATGTGTAGCAAAGGATGCAAGACTTATGAATAAAGTGCAGATGAGGGTTGCTGTCTTTTTCATGGTGATAGGGTTTAGGGTTTTCATTAAAACTGATGTTAAAAAATAAATTTATTACGGATGTTATTTAACTGAAATAATTTTTTTATTCACTGTTCCTTTTCCTGTTTCAATTCTTACTGTATAAATTCCGGGCAGGGCTTCCGAAAGGTTAATATCCATGGTAGCTGAACCTGCTATGGTTTTTGTTTCGTACACTTTTTCGCCCAGTACATTCAATACACTTATTTTTGCAAGCTCATCCATGTTGAGCTGTACCGTAAAAATTCCGTTGTTGGGGTTGGGGTATACCATAACTTCTTTTTCAGGATCTGTGGCCGGGATGCCAACGGGTAAGATGGGAATGTTCGATTCCCACAAACCTCTTCCATAAGTGGCTGCGCGTAACTTTGCGGCGCTGTATTGAATCTCCAGTTCAAACACCATTACATTGGGTAAACCGGTATTGTAAGGTATCCAGTCGCTCATGCTGTTGTCTTTAAAAAACACCCCAAAGTCGGTTCCGATGTATACCGCATCGGGGGAGTTGTTTTGATAGACCACGCAGTTCACAGGAATGTTCGGCAATGTACCCGAAACATTTATCCAGCTTGAACCGCCGTTAATGGATTTAAATACTTTTTCACCGTCGGTAAAGCCCGATAAAGTGACCCAGATTTTTTGCGGATCATTTCCACATACTGCGATATAGGTAATGTTGGAATTGCTTGCCGGTAAGCCTGCTGTAATGTCTGTCCAGTTGCTTCCCCCGTCGGTGGTCCGGAATATTTTATGTGAACCCGAAGTATAAATAACATTGGAGTTGGAATTGGCCACCACAAGTGAAGTGAGGGTAACGCCAAGGTTGCCCGAAATGATAGACCAGTTTGTCCCTCCATCGGTGGTTTTATAAATACTGCCGGCTGCATAGTATAAGGTCTGGCTATTATTGGGGTCCATCACAAAAGGCATCACCCAGGCGCCATTCCCGTTGGGCCATATATCGATATAGCTGTTTCCTCCGTTGGTTGATTTTTGTATGTCGCCGTTTTGAAGGGAGCTATAGATGATGTTGGGATTGGAAAAATCAATAACCTGTTCCATGCCATCACCGCCTATCCGCCTGTCCCAGGTGCCTGCATTGTAACGCATACTGCCCATGTCCTGTTGTCCGCAAAAAACCAGGTTGGGGTTGGTAGCCGAACAACTAAGTCGGTAAAACTGGGCAATAGAAAGACCACTGCTTAAGTCTGTCCAGGTGTTGCCCCCATTTGTAGACTTAAATAGCCCTCCGTCGTTGCATGAAAATACTGTTGTTCCGCTTCCGGGCAAAAACTTCACATCGTGTCCGTCGGAATGCACATAATTACCCGCAGGCCAGGAAGACCAGTTGCTCACAGTTGTCCAGGCTGCCCCACCGTTTACAGATTTCTTAACATTCAGCCCGTGCGTATACAAGGTGTTTTCATCTGTTGGCGATACATTGATGACTGTTTGATAATACCCAAAACCGGCATCGCCGTTAGCAATGTATTGAAATGTAGCACCACCATCGCTCGATTTGTACACATAACCACCCGAAGCAAGGGCGTAGATAACCTGTGGATTGGCAAGTGTTACTGCTATTGAAATTCTTGCACTGTTGGTGATTCCTGAATTAAGTGCAGTCCAGGTTAAGCCGGCATCCGAAGATTTTAAAATATCGTTTCCTGATGAAATATAAATAACAGAAGGGTTTGTTGCATTCACTTCAATATCAAAAAAACTTCCAGCTTTTACATTCGTCCAGGTAAGTCCGGCATCTGCACTTCTCCATATTCCGTTACTGCCAGCTGCCAGCAATACCTGAGGATTAACAGGGTTTACAATCAAACGACGAATGATTTGTTTTTGTGTTTGTGTATAGGTTAAGCCGGTCGAATTCCAGCTAAGCCCTCCATCAGTTGATTTCAATACACCTGCACTGTATGTTCCACCCCAAAAAACAGAAGTGGGCCCTATATAACCGTAACCATCACCTGTTGCAATATACATGTTATGGGTGTTAAGCGGATCAATTGCAACATCGGCAATACTTATATTTGATAATAAATCTGTGTTTGATGACCAGGTGCTTCCTCCGTCACTTGATTTCCATAGTCCGCCATTGGGAGTACCTACCCACATTGTACCTGGGTTCTGAGGATCAAATTGCAATACATTGATTCTGCCCAGGCCCCCTCCATTTCCTGGTAAGGGAGTAGGGCCCATCGAAACCCAGGCAGCATTCGTTTTAGTTGTTTTCTCACCCTGGTGAGTGCGCCTGTATTTTTCATATTCACTCCACAATGCAGTAGGGTTAAAATTCCCTTTTGCGTCCATCCTTGCCTCCATAAAATATTCCCAACGTTTGAATTGCTGGTAGCCACCCTCCTCCATGTTATCTTCTTCAAAGGGACTGGCTTCTTTGTTATCCCAATAATCATTAAATGCTTTTTGAACATCATAAAAAGTAAGGGAATCTTTTTGAGGAATATGGTCCATCCATTCCTGAGCGATAACACCGCTGTTACAAAGAGAGAATACTGTGCAATAGATTATTAGTGTAGCAGGTTTCATGCTTGTTTTGTTTTAAATTTTTTCTGACTATCGGATCAATGAAACAGTTCCCACATAATGGTGTGTTTTTTTAAACACATCCATAAGTTTCACCTTCCACACGTAAACGTCTATCTGCGCTTTCTCATCCGATCCCTGCACCTTTCCATTCCAGGCATCGTTCAGGTCTTCGCTTTGGAAAATCATATTTCCCCAACGGTCAAATATCCAGAACTCATATTTTACAATACCCAGGCCCAGTCCGTAAAAGGTGTCGTTTTTTCCATCCCCGTTCGGAGTGAATGCATTTGGTATATAAAATATAAACTCAGGTTCAACCGTTACCGGGTGAACAATGGTATCCTTGCAGCCGTTGGCGTTTTGAACGATTAAGCTGGCCTGGTAAGTAACGGGTGCAATATGCGGGTACAAATGTGAAGGACTGGGAATAGAGGGCGAGCAGGAATCCCCGTCTCCAAACAGGTAGGTCCAGGATACAACATCTGCAGAGGAAAGATTAGTGAACACAACCCCCGGATCATTTATAACGACCGGGTTGGGCGAGGGACCGAACTCTGCAAGCGGTTTATTGAATACATGAATCATGGCTGTATTTATAAATGTTGCCGTACAGCCATGATTGGAGCTAACAGTTAAGGAAACATCGTAATAACCAGGCTTGGAATAACAATGAGTGGGGTTTTGGGTTATTGAAACCGCTCCGTCTCCGAAACTCCAATTCCAGTGTGCAATATTACTCCCCCCGCTAACAAAAGATGAATCGTTAAATTTGACACAATGTACAGGGCATCCTTCATGCCGGTCAACAGAAAAATCGACAACCGGAGTGGGATTGATTACAACAACAACCGGCGTAGTGTCTGCACAACCCCCAACGAGGGTAGACACAATGTAATAAGTGCCGCTAAGGGTAATAGCATTGGGTGAAGCCAGCACATTGGTGGCCCCCGCATTGGTGTAATACGATAAATTACCCAGGCCAATACTACCATTGGTGATAGCAGCAGCCGTAATGTCTACCACAGCAGGTGTACACACTGCCGGCGGGTTGCTGATGTTTAAAACCGTTTGTGGAAATATAGTTATTGTTGTTTGACCTTGCCCTGGACAGGCACCCGAAGGAACATAGCTAATTGTAAAATTGCCGTTGCCTGCAAGCCCGGGGTCAAACATGCCCGTGCTTGTATTCGTGATCCCTGTCCCGCTCCAGGTGCCACCCACCGGACTGGCCGTTAAAATAAACGGCGCTGCATTTATGCAAAATGGGCCTGCCTGACTAATCACCGGAACCACTAGCGGATTGACCGTTACAGTTTGTGTAACAGTAGAAGAGCAAGGCCCCGAGCCAGTGATGAGGCTTACAGTATAAGTACCTGCCGAAGGATAAATGTGAGAAGGGTGTTGCGTGGTATCGTCTGTAATCCCATCGTTGTTAAAATCCCAGGCCCAGCTGTCTATACTTCCCGAAGGAGTAGAGGTATCGGTGAATTGGGTAGCCGTACCCACGCAAACAGTTGTATTCGTAAACAGTGAAACCGGGTTAACGGGGTTGGTGCCAATTGTTATTGTTAAAGTAGTTGTACAGGATGCCCCGCCCGGAGAAGTAATCACAACCTGGTAAGTTCCCGCCTGGTTCACTACACAGTTTATGCCGTTGCCTGAACCTACAATACCTGTGGTGCCACCGGCTGTGTTTGTCCAGCTGTAAGCAATACCACCGGAGGGGGCGCTCATTGTAACAGTGCCTCCTGCACACAACACTGTTGAAGAAGAGAGTACCTGCAAAGGGTCACAGGATGCGTCGATATAGGCATAACCATAATGCAACATCGTTCCCTTGCCACAATCCGAAACAGTAAACTGAATGGTAACACATTGACCGATATAAGCACTTAAAGGGATAAAGGCACTTGTCCAGGGTTTGTAATAAACATCAGTAGTGCCTGGAACTTTAGTAAAACCTGGCATTGGAGCTTTAGCAAGAACCTGATAGTTACCGCAGGGAATAACATTTCCGTTTTGATCAAAGATCTTTATATTAAAATAAGGACGTTCTTCATCGGTATGCAAAGTGACCGGGTCTTGTAAAACAAGTGCATACTTATACGTGAAATTAGCGCTTGCAGCAGATACCATAAATGAAATACTTGCCCGTGAAGCATTGCCACCGGAAACAGGACCGTCACCAATCCTCATCGTATTATTCCCTCCGCCGGGTGGAACTACAGGTAATGCAGCACCAACAACAGGGTCGTTCGTTCCAAGGGTCTGAAGTGATTGTTGAGGATTGCTGAAGCCGGGAATTATATTACAGGGATCATAACCAGGACTTGCACAGGCCGTCCCCCTCGAATAATCCCAAAAGCTGCTGCCCGATTCAAAGCCCGGGTTTGTACACGGAGAACCGCAGTTAAATGGTGTGGGAAAAACAGGGCCGCCTTTAAAAGTAGCTTGTGTGGCAGAACCATCGCTTGTGTCAGAAGGGTACTTGCTTTGCGCATCAAGCCCAAAGAACAAACCAAACATGCATCCTGAAAGGAACAACAATTTTAGTTTATATGTAACAACTGTTTTTTTCATAAGGCTTAACTATAGGGGGTTGATTAAGCTTGTGTTGCTGAAAGCAGGCCGGAACAATGCTCCATTGTTCTGTTAACACCTAAACCAAACATGCAATAAGAACAAGAGCAATGTTCAGCCTGCTTTTGTTCATGATTTTATTAATTATTAAGTACTACTTTTTTAGTAAGTGTATTGGGGCCTGCAACAATGTGCAGAAAGTAAACCCCATTGTTTAAACCTGCTACATCTAAAACTACCGACTGTTCACCTTTGTTGAAACGGCCTAAATTTTTAACCCTTACCTGTTGACCCAATTCATTTCTCATTATCATTGAAACAGACTCCGCAAGCGGAAGGTTAAAACGAAGTGTAGCAGTAGTGTTAGCAGGGTTCGGGTACACGTTCACCTGGCTTATGTTTTCCGTTTGAGATTGAATGGCATTGGGGCCTGAAATGCTTATAGGGACATTACAAACATTAATTATTTCTTTGTCTGTTTCTGCAACAAGGGCCACTATTCTTAAATTGGCAAGCTCCGCAGTGGTGTTTTTATAACTTGCCGGAACGGTATATGTAATTGTTCTGGTAAACAATGTTCCTGAAGTACAGGTCGTAATGCTATCGCCTTTTGCAGAATTGGTAATTACATCACGCAATATATGCATGTGGCGATACGTACCGTCGGGGTTGACCATGGCAGGGTTCAATGAAGCTCCGTCCTGGTAGGCGTTGATACTGTCCTGCAACACCATTACTGTTAATTTATTTGTGGCTACAGGGCTGTTGGCTGTATAATACGCTTCAATATTAACCGTTAACTCCCTGGTTAGGGGATCTAAAGTGGCTTGCCCGGCAATATTTACATAAGCATCCTGCGAAAGAATGGTGGCCACGGATTGAGTCCAGAAAATTCTTCCCAAAACAGTCTGCCCCTGAAAAAAATCATGCCGGTTAAGTCCTGCAGTAAGATAGGTGTTGGTGGTGCCGAATATTGAATACACCGTATCCCCCGCAGCCGTCCTGAAATCCGGATCATTTCCAGTGGGTTGTGATGAATTTGAGGATTGATGAAGGTGAACAACAAATACTTTTCCGGGGTTATCCGTTAGAATCTGTTCTGAAGTCACTTCTGTCTGGGGGCAAAAATGACAATGTACACCTGAAAACTCTTCGAGTATCGCTTGTTTTTTACCGGGACTGGTACTTACCGGCAACTGGGCATTTACGTTGAAAACTGAAAATGCAATCAGTGATAGGGTAATTGTTTTTTTCATGCTTGGTAGTTTTAGGGGTGAAGGATTTGTTTGAGTGCCCTGCTTGTTTTAATCTGTACTTCTCCTGCAATACAGATGGCACTCGTTGCAATTATAGGAAATTATAGAGGTTAGAGTCAATATAAAATTTTATTAAAATAACGATTGAGAATTTGTCTGGCGTATTCGTTCCATTTTATGAAAGCCTTGTTGCGCCTGCTATTAATTAAATTTTAAGAAACAATTGCTATCAGTAATAATTACCTTTCCTGTTTTAATAACCTTTCTGATAAAGAGTTTAGCCTGAAATTAGAAACAGACTAATGTGTTTATATAAAAACAGACCAATGGGCAGGAAGGTATCTTAGTAAAATACAAAGCCGGTGCGAAGCGAAAAAGAGTTTAAATAACAGGCAGGCTTACCTTACCACCGATACTATTCCGTGGTATTCTTTTTTTAATCCAAAAACATCTGTCAGTTTAACTTTCCATACGTATGTATCTTCCTGCACAAGGTTGCCCTGGTATCTTCCATCCCACTTACAGGCCGCAGACATCCCTTCGTGTGCATCATCGTCGTACAATTTATTGCTCCCTTCCTGGTGGCAATTCCAGATGAAATTTCCCCAACGATCATACAGTATAATCGTATATTCTTTAATCCCCATGCCTTTGCCATAAAAAACCTCGTTGTCCCCGTCGTTGTTTGGAGTAAATACATTCGGGATATAAAAAGCAAAATAGGGGCTTAAATGAATCAGCTGTGTAATGGAATCTTTACAGCCGAATTGATTTTGTACCAGTAACGAAACTGTAAAAGAGTAAAAATCATTTCCGGTAACAGTAGTGGTGTATGCATGCGCAGGGTTTACGTCGCTGTTGTTCAGGGCCGAATTGTCACCAAAGTTCCATTGGAACTGTGTAACATCAGCCGACCACAAGTGTGTAAAATTAAAAACAGGGTCGCTGATGCCGGTTCCTGATTCCCCGGCATAAAAATTTGCATCCGGAAAAGGGTGTACATTTATAAGCGGCGCAATGGTTTGGGTATCAATGCAACCAAAAGAATTCGTAACACTTAGCGTTGCGCCATAAGTACCCGGTACAAGGTAACACACATTCGGATTTTGCTGGGTAGATGTAGCAGGTGTTCCCCCGGGGAAATTCCATTGCCAGTTCGTTACTGCTCCGTCTGTGGATATGGAAGCATCAATAAACTGTGCACAAACCGGTGCGCAACCGGAAGCCCCGCCTGTAAAAATTACAGTGGGTTTTTGATGCACCACCAGTGTATTGCTTACCGAATCTTTACAGCCCGCAGCTGTAGTGATAATCAAAGAAACCGTATAGCTTCCGGCTGTGTTGTAAACCAATGAAGGGTTTTGTACAAAAGAAACCGTTTGGTTGGCACCCGGCGTAGCCCATATCCAGCTTGTGATCGGGTCGTTTAATTGTGCTATAGAAGAATTGGTAAGCGGGGTAGCTGCTCCTTCGCAAACCGAGGCTGTGCTGAAGGCCGCAAGCGGAGAAGCACCCAGTGCATTTATAATTGCTGTTGTTGTATCCACACATCCATTGGCATCGGTCACTACAACGGAATAATTTCCAATGGCTAAGCCGCTGATAGTAGCACTTGTCTGCCCGTTGCTCCAAAGATAAGTATAAGGCGAAGTGCCCCCGGTAACATTGGCAACACTTGCACTACCGGTGTAGCAGCTTTCCGAAACACTTGTTTGTGCAATCATCGGAATGTAAGGGTTGATTGTAAATACAACTGTATCGCCTGAGGGGTAACAGGCTTTAAAGGAAATATCATCCAGACCAAAATCGTTTCCGGTAATGATGGTGCTCATGTTGACAATGCTGATCACTGCTGTTGTATTGGAGCCTGAATTCCACTGCACACAAAACTGGTTCCAGACATTAATGTTTAAAGGGGATGTGAATACACTGCTTACAGCCACACCATTAATAAAAAATGTAAGTTGTGAAGGGCTGATGGTATTCAGGGAACTCAACCAGGTTGAAAACACATAGTCTGTATTGGGTAGAATATTTACCGTTTCAGTCCACAGTGCAACATTTGCTGTTGATGCCCCATTAATAATCATAAATTGCCCCGTTCCTGTCGTGTGGTCGTTTCCAAAAAAGTTGGGATGAAAGAGGGTTGTGTTGGAGCCTACAGCATACATAGCCGGAGGGAAAAGGCAATTGCTGGTGTTGCAATACGTATAACTACTGGAAAATCCGGTGTTGCCCTGGCTGAAATTTCCATTTACAACCAGCTCCTGGCCCAACAAATGACAGCCTGCATCCGTTACCTGAACAGAATAGGTTCCGGGGCTAAGATTGCCTGCACTGTTTGTTGTACTAACAGCCGGTGTCCATATATACGTATAAGGGGCAAGACCATTGCTGGTGCTTATTGTGGCAGAACCCCCGCCAACACAGCTTGGATTGACAGTTGTGGCAGAAGCCGAAACAGGTGTATTGTTAGAACAGGGAACCTGGGCCCTTCCTGTGGAAGTGATAAAAAAAAGAACCACTATTTTATTGATCGTCTTCATTGTTTTCCCATTTAAGTATTTTAGCAGGGATCAAAAAAGGCACAGCTCCTCTGATGATTTTTTTCGATGAAAGAAAAGCAGAACATGTTTTTTATCACAAAACCTTGCAGCTTTACGTTTGAAACAGAATCTTCCCAATCCTCCGTTCAAATAAACATGCACCTGCTTTTCAATATATATCCGGCAATAATTTTCGAAAAGCTATTGCCGGATGGTTTATTTAATCAATAACAATCACTTTACGGATAACAGCATTATTCTCGGTTTTTATTTTGCAATAATAGATCCCGGAATTCAGTTTGCTTATGTTCAGGACAAGCTCACCATTACCGCCCGTCGCCAATGGAAGCAGGCTTGTTATGAACCTGCCCTGCACATCATACATCTCGCAGGATAGTTTTTTTATTGCAAAGGGGCTGTTGTAATTTAAAGTAATAGTTTGTGAAGAAGGATTGGGGTAAAAATTACCAAAGTCGTTTTCCGGTTCATTCGCCTCAATACCCGCATCAATTTTTGCAATGGTAATATTAACCATCAGGTCCTCTGCATCCCCGTTCCGGTAAGCTGTTGATGTGTGGCCAAAAATTTCAAAGCACCTGTTTGAAAAGGGCCCGGTTTTATTTTGCCCCAGGGTGAGTCCTTTCCCATTCATTACCCAGGCCACATAAATACCACCCGAATTGATAATGATAGGCGCTGTGAGGTTCGCTGTGTTCCAGGAACCGCCGGTAACAGAAGAAATATAAACCGAATCCAGTACAGTGCCCGCGCTGCCATCTATTCCATTGTCGTCGTAGGCCACCAATGCATAGCCAACACTGTTGGGATTGGCAACAACATAACTCATCAAACTGGTAACTTTACAGGGATAAAAAGGAGGAATAAAATAAACACCTGCTCCACCCACTCCGCTCGACCAGCTGAGGCCGGCTCCCGAAGAAACTCCCGAATCGTAAGATAAGCGCATACCGGCAAGTGTGGTATCCACTACTACAACTTCCTGCGTTGCTATATCATTACTGGGTGTTGCATCTAAGGGCAGTTGTGTATTCGTAACAAAACTGTAAGTACCTTCAAGCAGGGGATTGAAGGTACTGGTTATTGTAATATTTTCTATCTGACCCGG
Organism: Bacteroidota bacterium; assembly: GCA_023251755.1. GTDB lineage: Bacteria > Bacteroidota > Bacteroidia > B-17B0 > Aurantibacillaceae > JAHEYF01. The sequence continues at coordinate 18,632 of JAHEYF010000033.1, read as the reverse complement.
GATTGAAGGCGCGGTGGTGGTATTCCCTTGTGCCAGTATAGCACTTGTGGCGTCCAGCACCCGCGAAAAAACATTATACGGAGTCAGGTTCTGGTTCCCGGCATTTTTAACACTTGTTTTTAGTGGGTATTGGGCTCCGTTTTTCGAAATAAACACCCCGCCGTTGTCTACATTATTATTGTAAAGTGTTGTAGCATCCGAAACGGCATAAGTTGTATTTGCGGGGTAATAAAATTTAATTGCATAAGCGGAAGGAGGCAAGGCATCGTGTGAATGCTGCAAACCAATGTTTCCTGAATTGTTTTCAATACCTATAATACCATACAAAGGGTTGGGTGTACCTGTTTGCACTTTGTATTGCAGGGTAATTGAACTGTCCTTTGCACTTAAAATTAATTGAAAGGTGTTTGCACCGGCTCCGGCAGCGTTTGTTGCAGAATAAAACGGAACATCAAGCCAGGATACAATTAAAGTATCGTTTGCCGGATTGGTGTACCTCCAGCATTTGGCGCCGTTGGTGGGTGTAAACAATAAATCGGCCCCCATGGCGGCTATAAAATTCTGGGTACCCGCTGTTGAAGGAATGGAATTGAACGGTGCTGCCAGAGGGCCATTGGTAAACCCGATGTGGCCATTGGATCCTACCCAGAATTGAGATACATCATACCAGTAATAATGAAAAGGAAAACCGACAGGGAAAGCACCTGTTATATTATCATCCCCTAATTGTGTTATTTCATGGGCTCCCGGTAATGATGCAATATCAATCCAGTTGTAAGCCGGTCCACCGGGATCATTGCTGTCCCGCCAGGTATATCCATAAGTGTCCGGCCCTCCCGAAGTCTGAGCTTGCGCGGAGCTCATTCCTGTTATACTAAATAAAAGTAGTGTAGCAATTTTTTTCATTTGTCTGTTTTTGGTTGAAGGTTTATAGTGTACATCATTTTAAAGAGAAAATTCTGGTATAATTCCTTTGACCTTTAGTTTAAGCCTGATCAATCCTCTCACTCTCACTCTCACTTCTGGCTTTAAACATACAGGTCTGTATTTTTCTGCAAGGATAAAAAGTTACTGAACCGGATTCAAAACAAAATTTTATTATTCTAACTTTTGAGAATTCAACTGTATTTTTTATATTCAGTTAAATTGTGCGGAGATAATCTATATATATTATATTTACGCCAAATGACTTCAATTGATGTGTTTATAAAATAACTATTCAGAATTTAAACATGAGCGGAAGAAAGGAATCGAAACAGTTGTACGATCTTATTAAATCACTGAGTGGTTCAGAGAAGCGTTATTTTAAATTGTACGCTTCCAACCATGTAATGGCTTCCGGTAATAAAAGCATTGAATTGTTTGACCAGATTGACCGTCAGCAAAGCCCGGAAGAGGATGTGAAAGGCCAACAACAAAAAATAAGCAGGCACCTCCCACGCATCCGGCAATACCTTTATGCATTGATTTTAAAAAGCCTGGATGCCTATTACGCAGAAAATTCCATTGCAATTAAAATAAGGAAGATGCTGAACAGCATCGAAATATTATTTGCCAAAGGCCTGAATGAACAATGCCTGAAAATTATAAAAAAAGCAAAAGAGCTGGCTGCACTATACGAGCTTGATACATATATATATGAAATCAACACCTGGGAAATAAATTTGAAAAACCGTTTAAATATAGGGAACGTTTTTAAAGTAAGAGTGGCGCTTTACAAGGAGCAGGACCTGGTACTGGAAAGACTCCGGCAGACCTTTGATTATTTAGTGGTTTCCGGAACAGTTCTCGCTTTGCAAAAAATTGTTGGAAATAGTCTTCCGGCACAAAAAATAAAAGCCCTGAATAAGATGGTGGATGTTCAGCTTATTTCCGCCAAATGCAAAGGCAGCGGCTTTCGGGTTTCTTATGCTTACCTTAGTTCAAATGCAATTTATGCCAGTACCAGTGGCGATCATGCGGGTAGTTATTTGCACCGGAAACAAATGATCGAACTGTATGAAAAGTATCCCCAGCACATTGAAAATCAAAAAAGATTGTACATCAATACACACATTAACCTGTTGGGGGATTGTAAATCTTTGAGAAAGTACAAGGAGTGCGCGCTGATTATAGAAAAAATAAGGGGCTTTAATAAAAGATGGCCTGAAACAGAAAAGGATACAAATGAGGGTTTTTTTCAAACACTTATTAATACGTCTATTGCGATGGAAGAATTTGAAAAAGGACCGGCCCTGGCACTTGAAATAGATGCTTTTTATAAAAAACATGAAAATAAAGTAGACCGCAACCTGGAAGTACTGGCCTATTATAATTTGTGTGTTTATTTTTTTGTTGCCACCGACTATAAAAGGGCTCTGTATTATTGCAACAAAGTATTGAACTACAAAGAACTTGAAATAAGAAAAGACATTGGTTCTTATACCAGGGTACTGAATTTAGTTATTAATTACGAGCTCAAAAATTACCAGTTAATAGAATACAACCTTCAGTCGTTTTCGGTTTTCCTGAAAAAAATAAACAATAAAAACCGTGTCGAAAAAGCATTGATAGCCTTCTTTCATAAACTAATTAATATCAACGACACGAAAGAGGAAATAGCCGCGTTTAAATTATACAAACAGGATCTCGGGCGCATTATCGAAAATCCAAAGGAGAAAATAATTATTGGTTATTTTAATTTAATGGCCTGGGCTGAAAGTAAAATAAGGAAAACAACTCTTACTGTCATAGCGAAAGAGATGAATTGGTATTAATGAGTTTTATATTGTCCTTTACCCTCCCCATTGCCCCTTTTGCTCCCTCTTTTTTTTAATCAGAAAAGTTATTTTAAAAGCAGGGCTCATTTTTATTTTGACCTGGATGGCGCTGCACACACCTGTTTGAGGGAGTCCGGCAAGGCCTGCATTGAAAAAGAACCCGGACTTTCATTCAATTCTCAATTGTTAGATTAGCCAAATTTTCAATTGACTTTCGCCCTTCTGATTCGCTATACTTGGAGCAAGTGTCATCGTTATTGCATAAATGTAAAAAATAAAAATTGCAAAAGCTGCTCACTTATTATCCCTTCAACCCTAAAACAAACTAATATGAAAAACCAACTAAGCTTCCCTTCACCGGGATGCTCACCATGACTTGTATCCTGTGAATAAACCCACAGTAAGTAAAGCCTCCACATTTAACAGGATCAAAATTAAAACCCCCAACAACCATGAAACAACTACTCAACATTAAACAACTACTGCTCGTCGCACTTTTCCTCAGTTTAGGCTGGTGTGCGCAGGGGCAGAATTTTATTCAGGTCACTAAAGGCAATACCCAACAACTAATCGCCCTGCCCATTAACCAAGTATTGGAACTTCGCCTGCCCGCAGTTCCATCAACGGGTTATGTATGGCAATTAAAAAACAGCAATTCTAAAACAATTTTAAAGCAAGTAGGGGATTGGGAATTTGAAAGCGATACCCCCGATCAACCTGTAGGCACTGCAGGTACACAGGTTTTCCACTTTACCGGTATCACAACCGGTTCTACAGACATGGAATTGATTTGTAAACGCAGCTGGGAAGAGGATTCGAAGGCCACTGATTATTACAAATTAAAAATCATAAGCCAGGGAACTTATACCGGAACATACACAGCCCCTGTAGTTGAAGCAGTTCAATCCGCTTCTACAGAAAAAACGGGACCGGCTGCAACCCATACAGTACCTGCAAGTTTCAGCTGGCTGGCCCAGGGTAAATGCACGCCTTGTAAAAATCAGGGAAGCTGCGGAAGCTGCTGGTCGTTTGCAGCCTGTGGCTCTTTTGAAACTGTAATTAAAATATTTGACAATGTTAGCAGGGATTTATCGGAGCAGTGGTTGGTGAATTGTGATCACGCACAGAGCGGTTGTGGTGGTGGATGGTGCCCCGATAATATGTTTAAAGTATACGGAGCTGTTTATGAAACCGATGAACCTTATACCGGGCAAAATGGTACCTGCGATCCAACTTACTCCTATCACGAAAAAATAGCAGACTTTCATCAGATTGCTGTCAACCCTACTGTAGACCAGATAAAACAAGCCATCTACGATTACGGCCCGGTATGGGCTGCCATTGATGCAGGATCTCATTTTTCTTCTTACACAGGTGGTGTTGTAACGCAAAGTGATGGTAGTCAGGTGAACCATGCCATTGTACTGGTGGGTTGGGATGATGCCAGCAATTGCTGGATATTAAGAAATTCATGGGGAACAACCTGGGGAGAAAACGGGGGCTATATGCGTATTGGCTACGGTTTATCCAATGTAGGCTACAAAGCAACCTACATCGATTACAAAGGAGCTATCCCTCATAGCGCGACCCCTGTTACCAATTTTTCGGCCAATACAACTACAAGTTGCAACGGAGTTGTTCAGTTTACTGATAATACATTGGGCACACCTACTTCGTGGAGCTGGAATTTTGGTGATGGACAAACTTCTACTCAGCAAAATCCTTCACACACATACGCCGCTGCAGGAACCTATAACGTTAGCCTTACAACCCAAAACGGTTTTGGTAGTGATGCAGAAGTAAAGAATGGGTATATAACTGTTACCATTTTAAATGCACCAACAACAACAGGCGGAAGTCATGTAGGTCCCGGTGTTGTTAATTTATCTGCATCAGGCCCCGGTGCGGGTTCATTAGACTGGTATGATCAGGCTACAGGCGGGAACCTGGTAAATACCGGTTCAACTTATGCGCCCAACCTGACTACTACAAGCACCTTTTATGTTGCCAAAGAAACAACAGGTCCTTTGCAAAGTGCCGGGCTTGCCAACAACAGTGCCGGAGGGGGTTATTATACAGCCAATACCGACAGGCGATTGTATTTTGATGTACTGAATGATATGATACTGAAATCGGTAGTAATATATGCCAATACCCCCGGTGTAAGAGTGATAGAAGTGTTGAACAGTAACGGAGTTTCTGTAGCCTCAACAACTGTTAATGCAGTAGCAGGAATGAATATAGTACCACTTAATTTTACTTTGCCTGCCGATGTAAATTATGCTATAAAATTAGGAGCTGCAAGCGCTAAAGTTGATTTATTCAGGAACAATGTGGGTGTTAGCTTCCCTTACACGCTGAGCAATTTAGTGTCCATTGAAAACACCGACGGGCCTGTTACGCCGGGTAGTTACTATTATTATTTTTACGACTGGAAAGTTCAGACTGCAGGTTGTGTAAGCCCGCGCACAGCAGTTACCGGAACTATTCATTCCACTACCGGTATGGCCGGTATGGATTTAAATACCCTTGTAAATGTATACCCCAATCCAAACAGCGGGGTGTTTTACATTGATGGTTTGGAAAAAGAAAATAGTATTGAAGTATATGATGTATCAGGTAAGTTGGTGCTTCAGACCAGTACAAAAAATACATCTGTTACGATGGATTTAAGCGGGAAAGACAAAGGAGTGTATTTTTGTAAAATAATCAATACTTCTTCTAAAGCAGTAAAATTATTGAAGGTGCTTGTGTATTAATTCAATCAGTTTAAAACGAAGAACCCTGTGCAGGCCACAGGGTTCTTTCTGTTTACAGGCCCGTTGTTTTTTTAATTGCATAGACAAATTAGATGGAAGAACAGACTATTTTCCCTCTTTTTAAAATATATTTTTTTAATCAGAAAAGTTATTTTAAAAACAGAATTCATTTTTATTTTGATACAGGTGTTTATATACCCCTCTATTTAAGAGAGTTTATGGGCATTTACCCGGGGCAGCCCAAACACAGAAATAAAATTCTCAATTGTTAGATTAAGTATATTTTCAATTGACTTGAACCTCAATAATTTCCTATAATTGGAGAAAATGTCAGTGACGTTTTATAAAAGCAAAGTAAAATTAACCGAAGACTATTTATACTAAGTAAACAAACAAATAATAATTAACCACTATTTATCAATAAAATCAACCTCCCAACCAATGAAAAAAACCACTAAAATCTTAGCTTGTCTCAGCCTCTATTCAGCTTGCGCCTTTGGGCAGCTTCCCGATGGAAGTATAGCCCCTAATTTTACAATGACCGATTTAAACGGAACCTCCTGGGACCTCTACACGGTACTTGGTCAGGGCAAAGCGGTAGTTATTGATGTATCGGCCACCTGGTGCGGCCCTTGCTGGAATTACCACAATACACATGCCCTCGAAAATTTTTACGCCCATTACGGCCCTACAGGAACTGTTGATGCAGGAAGGGCAACCGTGTTTTTTGTAGAAGGGGATGCGGCTACCACCGTTGCGCAATTGAACGGACAGGGCAGTACACAAGGCAACTGGGTGAGCGGAACGCCTTATCCTATTTTTAACCCGGTGAACCCGGCCTGTAGTACATTTAATACAAATTACCACATCTCTTTTTTTCCAACGGTCTATTTGATTTGCAACGATAAAAAAGTGAATGTATTAACACAACCGACAGAAGCACAGATAGTGGCAAAAATGAATGCAGTCTGCCCATCGGCTTTTAATTTAGATGCAACTATAGCGGCCTGTCAGACCAATTTAACCTGCACCAACACCCTAACTCCTGTGATCAGTTTAAAAGACAATGGTCAGTCCACTTTAACGTCCTGTGTAATTACCTATAAAGTAGACAACGGAACGGCACAGACCTACAACTGGTCCGGTTCGCTGGTAAGCAATGCAAGCACAACTGTTACTTTGCCTTCAATAGCAGTAGCTACAGCAGGAGCACACACCCTGTCAACCACAACCTCTAACCCCAATGGAAGCACGGATCAGAATGCGAACAACGATACCAAAACATACAACTTTGTAGCGCATACAGGAACTGCCGCACTTGCTCCTGTAACAGAAGGTTTTACTTCAGCTACTTTTCCATCCGTGGGATGGGCCTTAAGTAATCCTGATGGAGATATTACCTGGGCAAAAAATACAACGGTTGGTGGTTTTGGAACATCAACCAACTCTATGTTCTATAATGCTTATGACTATGCTACTACCGGTGCAACAGATGAAATGACAATGGCCCCCGTAGATTTAACAGCGTCTCCTTCACCTGTACTGGAGTTCGATTTAGCTTATGCACCATACGACGCGACCTATTTCGAAAAATTAGAAGTGCTGGTGTCTACCGATTGTGGTACAACCTGGACAAGTGTATACAATAAACAATCAACCGCACTCGGAACCACAGGCCTTACAACAGCGGCATTTTCCCCAACAGCCAGTCAATGGAGAAAAGAAAGCATTGGTCTTGGAACATACAACACTCAAAACAAAGTGTTTGTTAAATTTAAAGCTACCAACGGCTACGGGAATAAACTATATGTAGATAACATTAATATAAAAACAACAACCGGCATACAAAATACAATTATTGACAATACCCTGAATGTATACCCGAATCCTGCAAAAGATTTTGTTGTAGTCAGCTTTAGTGTTAACGAATTGTTGCCAACAAGCATTAACATATACAATGCCCTGGGAGAAATAGTTGGTTCAACTTTTATTCAAAACATGGCAGTTGGGGTACAACAGGTGAAATTTGAAACGGCTCATTTACCTGCCGGGATGTATGTTGCTGAAATAAAATCAGGAAGTTATTCTACTTCAAGGAAAATTTCCATCAATTAAAATTTTGTTGAATGCCCGTACAGAGATAAAGCCCCGGATTTATAACCACAACTGTTCGAAGCCTTTTAACAGGCCGCTCCTATGGAGCTTGAAAGGTACTAATTCATTTTTTTCTACCAACAGTTCGCCCCTCCGGGGCTTGACAAAGCCTTTTACCGCTCCGTTAGGAGCGTACTGTTGGTAGAAAAAGCCGATTCTAAAAGAATTAAACTCCATAGGAGTGACCTGTATTAGGTATTTTTTATTGTTTCGAACAGTTGTGATTTATAACCGGCTTTTCTCTGTTCGTTTTTCAAACAAATCGAATACAGTAAACAGTATAGTATAAATGATAAGGTAGCTCTGGCTGCCATTGACCTTAAGCCAACGGTTCATAATATAGAGCTTATTTTAGAGTTGACTTCCGGTCTTCTGTAAAATGAAATTGAGGGTGGAAAATTGTTGGCTAAGTAAAGAACTGCGACAGTTGTAAAGAATATTCCCTTGTCCGTGGTGGGGTGATGGAACAAAATATTCTTCGCGTAAAATGTGTGGTGATGCATTTCTCGAAGCAGTTCTTTTTATTTTATTTCAAGACCATTTTTTTTAAAGCACGTCTTAACTTTCCGGTCGTCCTTTCCTGCCTGTTTTGAATTATTCAACAATTTTTTGTAAATTAAATTACCAGGTCACTATTGTTGACGGGATAAACCGTTTAGATAAACGAAAATAACTTTTCAGAACCAGGCTTTTAATCATGAGTGGAAGAAAAGAATCGAAACACCTGTACGACCTTATCAAATCGCTGAGCGGTTCCGAGAAACGTTATTTTAAATTATACGCCTCCAACCATGTAATGGCATCGGGGAATAAGTACATTGAGTTGTTTGACCAGCTTGATCAGCAACAAAGCCCGGAGGCTGAGTACCCGGATAAAAAACAAAAAATAAGCAAGCACCTTCCACGTATCCGGCAATACCTGTACGCGCTGATTTTAAAAAGCCTCGACGCTTATTACGCGGAGCATTCTATTGAAATTAAATTAAGAAAAATGCTGAACAGCATAGAAATATTATTTAATAAAGGCCTGCAGGAGCAATGTCTCAAAGCGGTAAGAAGGGCAAAGGAACTGGCTAAAAAGCATGAACAGCACAATTACGAATTTGAAATCATCCGCTGGGAAATTGCCATGAACACTCACCTGAGCGCTAAAAATCTTTTCAAAACAATAAACTCCCTTCACGAAGAGCAGCATACAATACTGGGTAAAAATAAACTTTTACTGGATTATACGGCCAATGGAAAAAAAATTCTTATGCTGAAAAGAGTGGTCGGCAATAGTACAATGGTTCAAAAACGAAAAGCCATTGAAAAGATAGTTGACACTAAACTGATAAATCAAAAATACAGCGGAACTGATTTCAGGACTTCTCTGGCCTATCTGAATACAAAAGCCCTGTACGAATCAAGTGTAGGGAACAACGAAGTCTGTTACGCCAGCTTAAAAGAAATAATTGATCTTTACGGGAAGTACCCGTACCAGGTGGAAAATCATAAATTACAATACATCAGCCATTACCTTTTTTTATTGCTACAATCCAAACATTTAAAAAAGTACCGGGAATCCTTTGATATTGTTAAAAAACTGCGTGATTTATGTGAAGCGTGGCCGGAGCTGGAGTGGAGAATTAAAGAGAATATGCTGCTGCAATTGGTTGATTTATATAGTGAAACCGGTGATTTTGAAAAAGGGGATGAATTAAGCCATGAAATAGAACTCTTTTATAAAACCATGGGAGCTAAAACAGACCGTCTGCACGAAGTATACGCCTACTTTAACCTGACCAATTATTTTATTATAGCCGGGGAGTATAAAAAGGCATTGGTCTATTGCAACAAAGTTTTAAATTACAAAATTATTCCGTTGCGAAAGGACTTTGACTGGTATACCCGTATTCTGAACATGGTAATCAACTACGAACTTAAAAATTACCAGTTGCTGGAGTACCAGCTCCAGTCGTTCTCTGTTTTTCTGAAAAAAACAAGCGGCAAAAACCGCATCGAAAAATCCTTGCTTGTTTTTTTTCATAAACTAATCAATATCAGCGACCCAAAAGAGGAAACAAAGGAGTTTAATTTATTTTATTTGAACCTTGTACGTTTACTTGAACCCCCCCCGGAGAAAAAACTACTGGATTACTTTCATTTACCAGCCTGGGTGGAAAGTAAATTATACAAGAAAAGTTTTGCAGCTGTACTGAAGGAAATGAGAGTTGAAAATGAGTTGATCTGATAACCATAGGATTGAAAATTTGAGCAGGTGCCCGGCCCTTGTTTGTTTATTCTTCTGCAATTTGAATTTTCCAACAATATTTTGTAAATTCAATAAACACCCCCACCAGCCGGGAAAAACTGTTTTGACGAGTGAGAATAGGTAGTTGTATATACCGGAGTTTAATACTCGTATGGGTAGTCTTCTGTTCAGCAGTATACTCACAAAGTAAAATCATTGACTCCCTTCAGCAACTTATACCACATCAGCAAAACGATACCCTTAAAGTAAACAGCTTAAACCGGCTTGCGCTTGAATTAAGAATCCCTCTTCCCGAAAAAAGCATGCAACATGCCCGGGAGGCCATGGTGCTTTCAAAAAAATTAAATTACCCGAAAGGGGTTGCCAAGGCCACCGTAATTATTGGAGGTGTGTTTTTAGAATTGGGTAAATATGCCGAAGCGATGGAATATCTAAGGAAAGGAATTGAACTTTGCGATAAATCAGGAGACAAGCATGGCAAGGCAAAAGCTTTGTATTACACCGGACATATCTATAGAAACCAGTTTAATTATTACACCGCAGTAAAAAAATACACCGAGGCCCTGAACCTGTTTAAAGAAATCGGGGACCTTACAAATGTAGCCATCTCGTATTATGAGCTTGGAAAAGTTTACAGTTACGTCGGGAATTCGCCCGAAGCCTTAAAAAACCATTACGCAGCCTTAAAAATATACGAGAAACAGAATTTTGCAAATGGCATGATGGCTGTCAATATTAATATAGCCATCCATTATTCAGAACAGGGAAACCTTGATGAATCATTGAAACTGGAATTCATTACCCTGGGTATTGCACAAAAAGCAAACAGTAAAAAGGTGGTTGGTATTACCTATAACAACATAGGGGAAATTTATTTCAAAAAAAACAATTACCCGCAGGCACTCCGGTATTATAGGGCCTCACTCGAAATATGCAGGGAAACAAAGGACGGGGAGGGAGAAGCGGTGGCCTATGGTAATATTGGAAATATATATGAACAGCAATTTCTTTACACGGAGGCTATGGCCATGTATATGCATTCATTAAAAGTCGCGGAAGAAGCAGGTGATGAGGAAGAATTAATAGAAGCCAATACCAATATAGCAAAAGTGTATATCTGGAAGAAGGACTACAGCAAGTCGGAAATGCACCTGGAAATGGCATTGAAAAAAGCAATGGAAATTGGAAAGGTAGCAGAGATAAAAGGCTGTTACGAGGAATTAACCAGGTTGTATAAATTACAAAACAAAGCTAAACAAACCTTCGAGTCTTACAGTCAATATATCATTTATAGTGATAGTTTATATAATGAAGAGAATACAAAAAGAGTAACCCAGGTGCAAATGCAGTATGAGTTTGATAAAAAAGTAGCCGCAGATAGTATAAAAAATATGCAGGAACAAAAATTAAAAGACAGTGAAATAAATGCAAAAATAGCCATTATTGAAAAAGGAAAAACGCAATTTTGGCTGGTAGTGGGCGGTTTAGTACTTGTAGCGCTCGCCTTAATTATTGTAATCAACCGGTTCAGGTTGACCAATAAACAAAAAAACATTATTGAAAGACAGAATTTTCAAATTATTGAAAGCATCAATTATTCAAGGAAAATCCAGGATTCTATATTGCCCAACCTGAAAGAAATGCAGGAGCATATAGACAACCTGTTTGTATTTTACAAGCCGAAAGATATTGTGAGCGGTGATTTTTACTGGTACAAACAATTTGACAAGTGCACTTTGTTAGCCTGTGTTGATTGTACAGGGCACGGGGTACCGGGCGCATTTATGAGCACCCTCGGGAGTTTATTGCTGGATAAACTTGTGCTGGATGGCGAATTTAAGCCCTCGGAAATATTAAATAAATTAAACAGTGAAATCATACGGATACTTCATCAGCAAAGCGGAGGCGCAATACAGGATGGAATGGACATTTCAATCTGCCTGATTGATAAACACAACAAAAAAATTTCATTTAGCGGCGCAAGAAACGGGATCGTTATTGTAAAAGATCAAATTGCACAAAGGTACAAAGCCAGCAATTTATCGGTGGGTGGCAATTATAGGAAAGACGGAAAAGCAGTGGAGAGAAATTTTGAAACAATAGAAATTCCGGTTGCTACAGGCGATTGGGTATATATGTATACCGATGGATTTATCGAGCAGCTTGGTGGCGCAGAAGGAAGGCCGATGAACCACCAACAGTTTGAACACACCTTAAGCCTCATCTCAACAAACGAAAACCCCGAAGAAAAATGTAAAGCACTGCAAACTACCCTTGATGCATGGCGTGGACACAATACAAGAACTGATGATGTATTGGTGATTGGATTTCAGCTGAGTGATGATTGACGAATTACGATTGACGAATTCAAATAGTTACTAAGAACTAAGAACTACTGAATCAACTCATGCCCCAGTACAATTTTTAACTGCGAATAGGTTTTTACGAACTCTTTTAATTGCAGTAAACTTTTTAAATTCTGCGGGCGGTTAAGTGTAAAGCCGCCGGGCTCAATGCCTTTGTCCCAGCCAATTTTTGTATGCGAAACATCACCGGTTAACAATACAGGGCCCGATGTGCTGTTAACAATATAAGAAGTGTGCGCAATGGTATGGCCCGGTGTTAATACAGCCCAAAACGAACCGTCTCCAAAAACATCTATGGCCGCACCCAATGGTGCAATGGCTTGCGCCGAAGTAAAATTAAATTCTTCAATCTGTTTTACATTACTCATCTGATTGCTCACAAATAATTTTATACCCAAAGGGCGAATAATACTTACCGTTTCTCCTTTACCGCAGATATACCTTATGTTTTGTGGCAAGCCCGGAACACCGGTAATGTGATCGGGGTGAAGATGGGTAAAGAACACCCCTTTCAAAGTAACCCCCCTTGCCCTGAGTTGTGATGTAATGTCCTGCCCTTTTTTCTGCTTGCAGGAAAACACAGCTTTAACAAGCCCTTTAATGTTGCCGTGTGAATTGGTGTAAAAAGAACTGTCTAAGCCACTATCCACTAACCAGTTGCCATAAACAGGGTGGTGAACAAGGTGTGCAAAAACAGGAACATAAAGTGAACTGTCTTTCATCCCTTTGGCTGTAGGGTTTTTGAGGTTGAGTACATCCGACACCTTTACTTTTATAAGCCCTGTTTCCATGGTAGTAACCGTTATATCCTTGGGCTGTGCAAAAATAGCTGTCCAGTTTTTTTCAGCTTTACTTACAGGTGCTACAAAGTCTGTCCTGGGGGCTTGTTTCATTTTACATGCACCTAAACCCGCAATTAGTAGAAGTGAGCAGTATTTAATTTTTAAACGTATGTGATACATAATAGTAATAGATTTAATTATAACCGAAATCGTTCTTTTGGCTCTTGGCTTTTAACTTTTGACTTATAACTTTTAACTTAATCTATATCCGCAAAGCCCTAATCACCTCCGGCACATTTTTACTTTCTTTTAAATGAATGAGTCCCAGTCCGGCTTTAACGGCCAGGCCGGGGTTGGCAATTCCATTGGCAAGGGCAGCAACAAGTTTATCGTGCAGCGCTATTTTTTTATTGAACTCAGCAGGTTTTGCTACAGCTAATTTTTCGGCTGAGTTCCAGGCCAGGTCACGGGCTTTGTTGATAGCAAACCCTGCAAACTTCTCATCCCCACGGCCCCCGATTTGGTCTATCAGCCTGAAAGCAGGTGAAACTTTTTCAATACGGTCTTCTATCTCATCAATCATGTCGGATAACAAATACATAATGCGGTCGAAATCAGTTTTTATTTTTGGCAACAAAGAACCCGGGGCAACCTGGGCTGTAGCAATAGACAAATCGAAGTTGATGTGTGCATTCATTCCCAGCATCAGGTGCTGAAGTATAATGGGGGAAGGGAGTGTTGCGGTTTTAAAAGCAACAGACCAGCTATTGCTGGGTTGTTTTCCTTTCCAAAATAAATGAATTGCATCAAGGTAGCGTTGGGCAAATACAACATCCAATTTTTCCATACGTGCAGCATCATCAAAATAGCCGGCCTTGATACGGTCTTTAACTTCTGCGGTAACATTTCTGTACAACACGGCAAAGTACCCCAGCTTACTTTCTTCGCGGATGCAACGGTCAATGATAGCATCCATTTGGTCAATAACGTGATCTATTGGCGATGGACTTAAACCTGTACTCATTATTTTTTTATTGGGTTGCGCATTAATTTTTTAAACTCTTTTAAATCAAAGTTTTTATCCGCGGCTAATTTTACAAACTCAGCGCTCATTACTTCATAATCGTGTGGTGAAGCCAGGGCAGGGCTGCTGATAACTGTTTCGGCCCATTTTGTGTTGTAAGCCCTTTTTAAAATTGCTTTCAGAATCCAGGCAGGGCAGTACAATAAAAAACCAAGCTTTGATGGAACAATCCCAATTCCTGACTCTTTTATAAAACGGAAAGCCTCCTTCATGGCCAGTATCATCTGATGAATAGCTTCGGGGTTTTTTGCCACCGTGTAATTTGTCCCCCCGTCGTAAAAAATTACGTTTACCAAAGGGCACATCATGGCTACATGGGTTTTCTGCCAGGCGTCCATGTTCGAACAGATTTCAGCGGGGAAGCCTGACTTTTCAAGCATTTCGCTTAGCTCCAGTACCCTTGCACTTGTGGTGCCGTCTATCTCACCAAAGGTAGTGGCCTGTACCGATTTCGAACTGATCTGATAATAGATCACCCCGTCTTTTAATTTACCGCCGGCTCCCGGAAATGCAGGAATAACCCTGTTTTTACCTACCGCACTGGTCCATGCATCATAACCACCCGAGGTATTGACCATAAACACCATGTTGGCAGACTTGTTTTTTTGTAAGGCCGGTAAAATAGACTGAACCTGGTCTTTGTGCAGCGTTATAAATACAAAGTCATACACATCATCGGGATTTAATTCACCAATGGTCTTAATAAGCGGACGTTCAGTTTTTTCTTCTTTGTTGTTTTTAAGCAGCAGTCCTTTTTCCTGCAATTCTTTCAGGCGGGTGTTGCGGGCTAAAACAGTTACATCGTATCCTGCCAATGCAAAACGTCCGGCATACATAGAGCCGATGACCCCGGCTCCGTATATTAATATTTTTTTCTGTTTCATATTATATTTACCACTAAGGCACTCAGGTTCACTAAGGTTTAATTTCACTCTCCCTTCACACACACTCACTCTCACTCTCACTTCTCACTTTCTCACTCTCTCACTTTCACCGCAAAGATATAATTCATTTCCAACAATTAAGGGAAACAACGAGGAGGTATTTTGCATGAAACACGCCGATGACCTTAAAAACAGACTCAAACTGACAAATTATTTCCGTAATTCCTTATTGTACATATCAGAAAATACTTGTAGGTTAGTACTTTTGTTTCAAAAATGGCAGGACTGCTCTAACTGTCTATTTTTAAGGATTATGAATAAACTATGTCATTATTAAAAGCCAGGCCTGATCTTAAGTTAAAAATTAGAAGTCAAAAGTTAAAAGCCAGGAGCCAAAAAACGATTTCGGTAACTTTACGCGACAAATAAAAGATACCACAAGGGATGAAATTCAAAAAGGATATTTTTATTAGTTATGCCCATATTGATGACGAGTCCTTAATTGTAGGAGAGTCTGGTTGGATAAGTGAATTTCACAGATCATTGGATGTAAGGCTTGCCCAGTTGCTGGGCTATCGCCCCAATATATGGCGCGACAAAGAACTGGACGGGAACCATATTTTTAGTGATGAAATACTTCAGCAATTAAACGACATAGCCATACTGGTTTCTGTTCATTCGCCCCGCTATGTAAAGTCCGACTGGTGCGTTCGCGAACTAACCGAATTCCATAAAATTGCAGAAAACAATATTGGTGCAACCATAGGCACCAAGTCAAGGATATTCAAAGTAATTAAAACACCGGTTGATTTATCGCTTCAACCTCCCATTATTCAGGGCTTGTTGGGTTACGAGTTTTTTAAGATCGATCCTGAAAGCGGAAAGCCAAGGGAGTTTAGCAGTCTGTTTGGTAAAGATGCCCAGTTGGCTTATTGGGCCAAGCTGGACGACCTGGCGCACGACCTGGCTTCTTTATTGACCGAGATAGAGAAAAAAACAGGAAGTGCTGCAAAACAACCCGGCGATACAGCCGTATCGCCTGCCCCTGTTCAAAACGAAGTTGTTAAAACAGAAAGTGATAAACCCAAACGTAAGATTTTTTTAGCCGAAACCAGCAACGACTGCAAAGCCAACCGCGATGCGATCAGCCGTTTACTTTCCGATAAAGGTTTTCTGGTATTGCCGGATAAAAACCTCTCCTTTGTTGCCGATGAATACGCAGCCGAAGTGAAAGCCATGATAGAAGATTGTGAAATGAGTATTCATGTGCTGGGCTTAAACTTTGGGCTTATCCCCGAGGGTACCACCAAATCAAAGATCCAGCTTCAAAATGAAATAGCCGCGGAAATCAGCCAGCAGAAAAAAATTCAACGCCTGATCTGGCTGGCCCCGGAATTAAAAATTGAAGACGAAAGACAAATAGAATTTGTTGAAGAATTAAAATCCAATGAAAAACTTTTAAGGGGTGCCGATTTATTGATTTCACCTTTGGAAGATTTAAAATTTGCCATTGAAGACAAGCTGACGCAACGAAAAAAAGAAGTGGAGCTTCCGCCGGATGAGGATGCAGATGTGGATGCCCCCAAACAGGTTTACCTGATATGCGACCAGGCAGACTTAGAAGCCATACGGCCTGTTGAGAATTATTTGTTCGACAAAGGTTTTGAGGTAATTATACCTGCCTTTGAAGGAGATCAAACCGAGTTGAGATTAGACCACCAGGAAAATTTAAAAACCTGCCACGCCGTTTTAATTTATTACGGCGCAGGCGGCGATTTATGGTTGAGGTCAAAAATGCGCGACCTGCTTAAAATTGCAGGCTATGGAAGAAAAGCACCTTTGGATTTTAAAACAGTCTGTATAGCTGAGCCGGCCAATCAGCAAAAAGAAAGGTTCAGGTCGCACGAGGTAAAAGTTGTTTCAGTAGTCAACGGAACCCTTTCAGCATTGGATGAGTTCATAAATGAAATTACTGTATGAGCAGCGAAAATAAATTCAACCCTTTTCCCGGCCTGCGGTCTTTTGAAGAAGAAGAAGAATACCTTTTCTTTGGCCGCGAAAAACAAATAGACGAACTTTTAAATAAATTAAGCCACACCCGTTTTCTGGCTGTTATAGGTGCTTCGGGCAGTGGAAAATCATCTTTGGTAAAGTGTGGTTTATTGCCCTCCCTGCACGCTGGTTTTTTATCCGCAGCCGGTTCCGGATGGAGGATATGCACCTTCAAACCGGGTAACGACCCCATTGGCAACCTTTCAGAAGCGCTGGATTCAACAGAAATCCTGGGAGAAAAAAAAGAGAAGGAAGTTTCTCCATCCATGATTGAATCTATACTCCGGAGAAGTGACCAGGGTATCGGCGAAACCCTGAAACAACTTTCTGAACCACACAAACAAAATGTTTTAATTGTTGTAGACCAGTTCGAAGAATTGTTCCGCTTTACCAAATACGAAAAAGCGGAGTTCAAAGAAACCAGGGATTCTGTAACATTCATCAACCTTTTATTAGCCGCATCAAAATTTAAGGAACTTCCCGTTTATGTGGTGTTTACCATGCGCTCCGATTTTCTGGGCGATTGTACTGAGTTCAGGGGCTTGCCGGAAGCCATCAACGACGGACAATATTTAATTCCGCGCATGACCCGCGAAGAACGGAAGGCTGCTATCACAGGCCCTATAGCTGTTGGTGTGGCAGACATATCCCAGGCTTTATTAACCCGTTTATTGAACGACGTGGGTGATAATCCCGATCAATTGCCCATATTGCAGCATGCCCTTATGCGCACCTGGGAGTACTGGCAAAGAAATGCAAAGCCCAA
Source organism: Bacteroidota bacterium (assembly GCA_023251755.1). Taxonomy (GTDB): domain Bacteria; phylum Bacteroidota; class Bacteroidia; order B-17B0; family Aurantibacillaceae; genus JAHEYF01. The sequence goes on along the minus strand of JAHEYF010000033.1, from coordinate 772 downwards.
CGAACCAATTGAACTAAGCCATTACGAAGCCATTGGAACGATGGCCAGGGCTTTGTCATTGCACGCCGAAGAAGCCTATTCGGAAGTGGGCAGTGATAAAGCAAAAGAAACCTGCAAAAAATTATTTAAGTCGCTTACCGAAAAGCGCGACGATGGACGGGGAATAAGAAGGCCCTGCCAGGTAAAAGAAATTTGCGAACTGGCTGAAGTAGACACGGCTGAAGTGGTAAGGATTATTGAACTATTCCGTGCACCGGGCCGGAGCCTTTTAATGCCTCCGGTGGGAGTAGACTTGAAGGAGGATACAGTAATAGACATTTCGCATGAAAGTTTAATGCGTGTATGGGAGCGTTTAATAATATGGGTGCAGGAAGAAATTGAATCGGCTGAATTGTATTCCCGTATTGCACAATCTGCCGCCCTTCACCAGGAAGGTAAAACAGGCTTGTGGCGCGATCCGGAACTACAGATGGCCATGAACTGGAAAATGAGTCAGCGGCCAAACAGGATATGGGCTAAACGTTACGATCCTTCCTTCGACAGGGCCATTAATTTTTTAGATTACTCCGAAGCCGAAAAACAAAAAGAATTGAATGCCGCTGAAAAAAAGCGCAAAGCGGGCATTGCCACATTGCGTATTTTTATTTCGGTTGTCATCATTGCTTTGTGTTGTGTGGTGTATTATGCCTACAATGCCAACAGGGCCAAAGAAAATGCGGACAAAGCCAAAATCGTATCCGACTCACTCAGGGTGCAGGCAGAACTATCTGCT